>JAJBAW010000077.1 GCA_020532545.1 Candidatus Cloacimonadota bacterium
GTGAGCAATTTGAGCTGCATATAGTAATACTTGCGCGCGGCAGGATAGTCCTTTTTCACTTTGGCGCAATTGCCCAGATTGCCCCAGGTGTGGGCTATGCCTTCCTGATCGTGGATCTTCTTTTGCAGCTCAAGATTGGCGAGATAGGTTTCTTCCGCTTCCTTGTACTCTCCACGTTTGAAGTGCATATCGCCGATGGCATCGTTGCAAAAAGAGATGCCGGAATAATCCTTGATTCTTTCGGCCATTTCAAGAGACTGATAGAATAGCGGCAGGGCTGCTTCCTGCTGATTCTGATAATCGAGCAGCTCACCCATGTCGTACAAGATGATGGATTCCTGCATCAGATTGCCGATGCGGGAAGCCAGCAGCAGACTCTTTTCATAGCACTCCAGCGCCTTATCATAATCCATCTCATTGCGATAATACACGCCAAGATTGAGCAGCACTTTGGAGTAGCCATTACGGTCTCCGATGCTTTCTGCAATCTCCAAGGCCCTCTGGTATTGCTGCAAGGCTTCCTGCTTTTTCCCCATGCGCGACAAAGCTCCACCCAAGCCATTTGTGGCGATGCGCATGCCCAAGCCATCCTTCAATGAAGTTGCCAGCCCCAGTTTTTCACTGTAACACTGCGCAGCCAGAGCATAATCACCCTGATTCATGTAGGCTTGGGCGATCACCCCAGATAAACGGTTTTGGGCAAGCGGATTCGTGTGCAGCTTGGGATATTCAGCCAGAGCTGAGGCAAAGAACTCCTTGATCTGCATGGTAAAAAGCTGAGCTTCCAGATAGAAATTGTAGATTAGAGGCCTAAGCTCCGGATCTTTCAGAGTCGGCAACGCGCCCTCAAGGTAGCTCTGCAAGCCCTGATAATCAGCGATATTGTTCAGATAAACTGTATTCAAATAAACAGCAGTTTCAGCATGCAAACCCAGAGAACTGGGCAGGCCATCCAGGAGTTCTTTGGCTGGGACATTGTCCGCTTGAATGAGGCATAACTCGATGAGCTTTAGCTGTGCCTGGATTTTGCTGTCTGCTTCCAAGCTGCGCTCTGCCAGGATCTGATAATAATATCTGCTGCTCACCCAGGCGCCGGAATTAAAGAACTTCTTTGCAGCCAACTCGCTATAGTGCAGTATCCCGGCCAAATCTTCGGCCTGCATATAGTGGTGTACAATGCTTTGCAAGAGCTCGTCCTGGGCCTCTGTCTGAGAGACAAAGGCCTGGGCAATTTGCAGATGAAGGCTGCGTTTCTCGCCCAAAAGTACACTACGGTAGATGCTATCCAGCATCAAGGGATTGGAGAAGGAATATATGGGACCGGCCGCTTCTTTTCTGGATTCCAGCAGGTTTTGCTCTGCCAAATCTTCACAAATCCTGGAGATATCATAATCAGGATCAAATGAAAAGATCTGGTCTAAAGCGCTGATACTGAAGGAATCTCCATAGATGGCTGCACATTTTAATAAATGACGAGCAGCCACATCCAAGGCTTGAAACTGTCCCATCAGCAGGTTTTCCAGATTCTGAGGGATCAGGCCCTGCCTTTGCATTTCCCGCAGCGTATCCTCTCCGATGAGGTCATCAGCGCTGTCAAAATGGCTCTTGATTTGTAGTAAAAGCGCAACCAGAAACTGGGGATTGCCTTCGCTGATGGCGTGCAATCTGCGTTTGGCGGTTTGCGTGACCATGGGCAAAAGACGCGCGATCATAGCTTCAGACTGGGTTTTGCTAAAGGGCTTAAGGCTGATAGTTCTGGAGCCAAAACCTTCGGGAATGGAGACTAAAGCCTCTTCCAGGGAGGTATAAACTACTTTGCGCCCTGCAGCCAGAAACAGGCTAATGAGACGGTTGATGATAAGCAGCGATTCTGCATCGTAATAATCCAGATTGTCCAAGAGCAGAAGACGGCAATCGGCAAAGATCTCGAAGCATAAGCCTGTCAGCAAATCGATGGCCAATTCTGTTTCCTGCACTCCCAAAGCGGAACTCTGCTGTGGTTCATTTTCAGGATCCCTGGAGCTTTTCTCACCCAAAACATAGTGTTCAATAAGGGCAGGATTCCAGTCCAAATGGTGGCTGTGGGCATATTCATTGATCGTGGAATATTCGTTTTTAAAAGAGCTGATGCCCAATTTGCGACGCAGCAGGCCAAAAAGAAACTCCAGCCGAAAGGCTTTGGCCCTGCGGCCAGCCAGGATTATCTCTGCTTTACTGGGTTCAAGGCTGGAGCCCAAGGGCTCGTGGCTGCGGGAATAGATTTGCCAGATCAGGAAGGATTTGCCCGTGCCCGATGCGCCCATAATGCTCAGCAAGCTGGCCTCTTCACCCTTTAGGAAGCTTTCGATGGCCGCTTCATCCAGAGCCGGGACCAGGCTGGGTAAATCGGAATATTTGTCCTTATAGACAGCCCAATGCTCTGGCCTTTCGCTCTGTAGCAGGTAAATTTCAATAGTATCCTTGATGCCTTTGACCATTGTGCTTTCCACATAAGTGGTTTCAAATCTGGAAGCAATGGCGGGGAGTATTTCTTTGCTGAGGGCGATCTGAGCAGGCCCGGCAGAGCTCATCAGGCGCGCGGCAATATTTACGGCATTGCCGATAATCCCATATTCGTAGCGAGAGGAAGCGCCGATGATGCCGCAAAAGATGTTGCTGTAAGTAATCCCAATCCGACACTGGATCCTGGAGGCGGGAATCTGGACAATACGCAAGGCGCACAGAAAGGCACGCTCAATATCATCGGTATGAACTTCGGGCACTCCGAAGAGAATCAAGACCAGATAGCCCTTCTCGGTGAGATCAATCTTATTGATCACTCCCCCAAATTCATAAACCCAGCGCTGAACGTGCGTGAAGAAATGTTGATAATCTTTTAAAGGGATTTCTTCACCGGCCTTCGTACTAAGATGCACAAAGATCACCGCTGCATTAAGCAGTTCGGCAGGAAGCTCCTCATCGCGCAATTTCTGGGCTACTGAAGCGGGCAAAAACTCATCTTCACAGCATCTATGAAGGGACAATCTGCTGGGCGTGTGTGTGATGTGCTTGCTATCGGGAAAATTGTATAAGAGCCCTTTGCTACGCTCTGCATCCATATCAAGATAAAGCTGGGACAGCTCTATTGAAGAGGGGAAGTAGTCCAGATGATAGTCTCTGTTGCCCACGATGTGCAGCTTGAAACTGCCCAGGGTAAAGCCGCCATGAACTGCAAAGCCCAGGCCATATTTCTTCTGATAAGCAGCATCCAGGCTCGCGATCAAGGCTTCGATTCTATCGCCAAGAGCTCTGATCCTATCCGGATCATAGAGTTCGGGGAACACGGCCAGACAGCTATCTCCGCCATACTTGAGGATTTCTCCTCCCTCTGGGGAAAGCAATTGATCGAGTTGCTCGAAGTAATTGTTGAGCACCCCGGTGATGATTTCTATCCCGTAGCGCCCTTTGGAGTGAGCATACTCTGTGATTTTGGTGAATCCGCAAACATCCAGAAAGAGAATGGCTCCCGAAAATTCCTGACTTAAGGGCAGAGAGCCACTCTCTAGTTCTGGTAGGGACAAGACCAGATTGGGGACTATTCCCGTTCTTATTGTCTTGCTCCCGTTCTTGAAATCTGCGGTGTAGTTTCGATAAAGCGCAGCAGTTCAGCTCTGGTTCCGGTGAAGCCAATCACCAGATAAAAAGCTTTATCTTCAAGTGCAGCACCTGGATCTGTAAAAGAGGTTACAGGACTGCTTAGATTCCCTTTGTATTTATAGAATCCATCGGGGCTGTCTGCTTTATAGACAATATAATATGGCACCGTAAATGGATCGCCACTTACGGTCTGGGTCACGGCATCCCAAGTAAACACTATGTCATTTCCGCTCTTGATCAGAGCAGGATTTTCAGGGGCCAAAAGCAGGTCACTGCTAACCACCACCATGCCCAGATACACCTTTTCATCGATCAGATTGCCGCTTTGCATACGAAGCCGCAGGTCATACACTCCAGGGGTCTCAAAGACGTAGCTGAAGTTCTGCCCTGTGCCGGCTGGGTTTGCACTATCGCCAAGGTACCAGGCCTTTTGAGTAAAGGTATAATCGTGTCCCCAGGAAGTGTTGGTAAAATCAACCTCAGTTCCGACTACTACAAAACGGGCACTGGGACTGGCAGAAGCGCGGTGCAGATAGCAGAAGAATCCCATATCGGCTCTGCTCTCATCGGGATCCAGAGCTAGTGCAGGATTACCAGCATCTATACAAGGGCTGTTGTAGCTGTACCTGAATTCTCTCTCTGAAGGCTCAAGGAACATCGGGTCGCTATTGATATTACCCGTCCCTGGATGCACACCAGCGGGGCGATAAATATCATTGTAGCTATTCTGAATATAGCTGGATTGATTCACGAAAGGAGTAAGCTCCTGTCCTGTAGTCCACAAGATATTGCTGTGGAAGTTCACATTTGCATTGGTAGCTTTCACTCCCTTTTTGTATCCATAAATAGTATTTTGAGCTATAGACCAGGGGCCGGTGCCAGTGAGCTCAAAGGCAGTGAAATCCAAACCAGGATGCTGTGCCAGATATGCGTCTTCCACTACAAAAAGCTGTTTGCTAAGGGGCAGAGGATTGAGGCCCGCTGCTCGCAGACCAGTTTTGCAATTGAAGATATGATTGTTTCTCAAGACAGTTTGATTTCCATCGGCAAGCATAATGCCAATTCCATGCTCTTCCACCAGACAATCCTCCATGCTGCCCAGCAGGCCTGAGCCCAAGAAGATACCGGTGCTTCCTTCACGTTGGGTATTACTGGCATTACGGACCCGGATATTAGTAAGTGTGGGGGTTGACATCGCCCGGGTATCGGAAGCTGTAATCATGAGTCCCATAGCAAAGTCGTCAATTTCCATGTCCGAAATTCTCAAATCTCCCAAGCCGGAAAATACTGCTCCAGTAGAAAGCTGGCGCTGGGTATTGCTGGCATTGCGTACCCGGATATTGCTCAGGGTTACTGTAACAGCAGCACGGGTAGAGCCTGTCATATCGTAGTTCAAGCCATTAGTATAGTCTTCTATTTCCACATCAGTTAAGCTGGCATTTACCGAGCCGGTGATTTTGATACCAGTGGCTTCAGATCTCTGGGTATTGCTGGCATTGCGGACTCTGATGTTGGTCAAGGTAGGGGTGCTCATGGCCCGGCTATCTGCTTCAATGCTGATGCCATTGGCAAAATCATCGAACCAGGCATCTTCAATAATCACAGTGGGAGTATTGCGGATGATAAGCCCGTTTGTAAGGCTGCGCTGGGTATTGCTGGCATTGCGTACCCGGATATTAGTTAAGGTAGGAGTAGCGCGCTCAGAGGAGATGACACTATCAATCACGATTCCATTTGCCACTTCTGAGACATTGACACCGCTGAGATTGGGAGCTGCATTGCCAGTTATCTTTATGCCGATTCCTTCCAGTACACTACGTTGGGTATTGCTGCTGTTGCGCACCCGGATATTGGTCAAGGTAGGTGTGCTGCTAATAGTTGCACTTTCTGTGCCGATCAGGATTCCAATGGAGCAATTGTCCACTTCCAGGTTATTTACCACAGCAGGGCTCTTCAGAGTAACTCCTGTGGTGGCTTCACCTAATGTGCGCTGGGTATTGCTGGCATTGCGTACACGGATATTACTCAAGGTAGGTGTTGCGCGGTTTGGGCTCTGCCCATCCACCACAATGCCACCCCGGTAGTTTAAGATCTCTGCACCTGCTATCTGGCAGGAGCTTTCAAAAAGCCTGATAGCCTCTCCATCTGCGATAATAGTAGTATCCGAAACCGCTATAGTTAGATTGGTAAAGACCGGGCTTTGGGTGCTAATATCCACAGGAAGCAGCGCATCAATGATCTCGCAGTCCGTTAAAATGCTTGGATTTCTGAGGCCGGATCCGCTAAATTTGAGACCGCCCCATTTTCCACCTGCTGCCTGGGATTGGAATCTCACTCCATTGGCCGAAATCGCTCCCAATATTTGCAGAGGTTCCTCACTAAAGAGGTTTACCACCACTTCATCCTGGATCTCAACTGAGCCATCGATCACTACATCGCCGAAAAGATTGTAGGGAGATCCTGCAGGTGTCCAAATGGGCTGTACATCACCAACCGTTACAGCAGTTCCGCTGAGGTTGATCAGGCCAGGCATGAAAACGTGCGTGTCTTCAGATGGAACCTGGCTATTGCCCAGGGTCAGACGTACGTCGTAAGTCCCCGCTCCCAAATATTGATACTGGGGGTTCTGCAGTGTAGAAGTATCTCCATTGCCAAATTCCCATAGCCAATGATCAGGATTACCCACCGTCGCATCAGTGAAGACTACAGTTTGTCCGGCAAACTCATAGGCAGCCCCTACCGCAAGCGCGGGAGCAAAATGCTCTATCACGTGCATCGTGAAGTTTGCAGAGGAGATAAGACGTAAGACGTTATCGTTCACAGCGATATGAAAGGAGGCTGAAGTAGCGACTTGTGAAAGCGATGAAAAATCAACCTTAAATTGTCCCTGGATATCGGCTGTATTAATGGGATTGTACACAAAGTTGATATCCCCTTGAGAATCCAGGGCTGTGATCACAAGTGATAGCTCTGAATGAGGATTATCAGGATCGCTGATATAGGGCGCAAAATCTACCGTATAGACCGAGTTACGGATGAAATAGAGATCGCTCGGGATACTCAGAACAGGGGCATCATTCATATCATTAACCGTTACCAAGACGTTATGTGTCACACTTTCCCCAAAGGGGTCTGTGGCTTTGATGCTGATCGTTTCTACGCCATACCAGTCTGGAGCGGGGGTAATCGTCAGGAATATATTTTCGGTAACCGTAGCAGTCAAGTGCTGGCTTCCCTGGCAAGAAATGGCAAGGGTATCTCCATCTGCATCATTGAAGATATCATAGACGTATTCTGGCCCCCAGGTCGTATCTTCCCACATATTGATCGTATTGAGAGGGTCTGCAATCTGAGGAGCGGAGTTTGTCCCGTTTATGTAATTCGTGATGAGTTTCGAGGCTGTTGCTCCGGTATTTGTGCCAATCACCAGACGGACACTATAGGCGCCCGGGGCGGTGTAAGTATAGCTGGGGTTTTGCACAAAGGCATCAAAGACCCCATCGTTGTTAAAGTCCCATTTCCAGGAGTTGATCGTGGACCAGGGTTGAGTAGAATCGCCGTGACTATCATCGCTAAAGCTCACCATAAATGGAGGATGTCCACTTGTAAAATCGGCATGGAAATCTGCCGCCAAAGGCTGAGGGGGGTTGCTCACATTGACGTTTACAGTTAAATAGGGACTATCAACCCAGACATCATTGCTGCTTATTAAGTATCCGTAATTATAACGACCAGCGTCCAGCTCTGAGGCATCGGCCTCCACGCTCACAAACAGGCTATCGCCTATATTCACCTCACCTTCCATCACGCTAAAACTAATAAAGAAAGGCATTCCATAATCATCTATTTCAAAATATAGCTCTTCATCACCAAAGTTTTTAATGTAAAAGCCACCAGTATTTGATTCGCCTGCCACCACATTTATCGTTATATTGTCGGGAGACAATTCTATACGTGCCCCTGGCATCACTCCCGTAGCAGTGACATACATAGTATGAGTCACGCCATCTTCGCATGTGATACTAAGCTCGCTAGCCACTTCACCCATATCGGCCGGGCTACAGTTAACCTCAATACTGAGCTCGTCTGTAGCGTTCAATGCTATCGGCGCTACTAATGGCAATGAAAAGGTCTGGGAAGTTGTGGTATTGGTGATCGCACCTAAACTGAAACTAGGATATTGCTCTTGAGCTGTGAGGTATATACCATAGATATCTCCAGTTGTATGAAGGGCTAACCATTCCGGAGTTAAACTCACATCAATGCTGGTGGAGAGGTCATAGCTATACACTGGGACTTCGCCAAAATCGTAGGGAGTGGTGGGTAAAGCTATCATTGGAGGTGGCGGCTCAACGCCGAAGCCATGCAAATAAACCTGTCTTGAATATCCAAGTTCGAACGAGAGCTCAACAGTTCCCTCGAATTCGCCTATAGTCAATGGTGCAAATTCTATCGCTAAAACCAGCTCATCGGGATGTACAACAGCATAGGGCAGGGTTGGCATATTAGAAATTGTGCAGCTTGCTGAGTCCCCTATAGTCAATGATGTGAGAGTCATGGTAGCAGCAGGACTAGATGATATTGTTATTTCGTCCATACCTACGCTGCCCACTCCCACATTACCGAATTCTATAAAGCTGGGATAAACCGTCAGCATATCCCTATCACGAAAATTAACCCCGGTCGGGGTCGCCGTCTGCTGAGCCTGAGCAAAGCTGACAACAAGAATAATAAACAAACTAAACCAAAGATGTTTTGTGCGATTCTTCATGGTAACCTCCATTACTATCAGTCCTTTAGAGAATCATTTAAAAACTTGCATTGCGGCAAGTAAAATAGATGGGTCCCAAATGTCGGGATGAATCCCAAGCTATTTCCTTTAAATTCTTTGAAGGCCTGTTCACAGGCCTTCGCCTATCACGATATATACTTATGGATGATTGTGCATACCATATTCTACTGGAAGCATATTAATTCGTATCCCTATTTCCAGTCAAGAACTATCTTTCCCCCTTACAGTCTGCAATACAGCCTGAAGCCGAACCTTTGCAGATCCACCTTCCCGCGCCACCACATTAAGACTATACTTATTAAGAGGATAGACCGCTCACAGCCTGGCTTCTCCCCTTTCTCCTGGTCTTGTCTTTAACATGTCTTCGACTCGAGTTGACTTGGGATTTCGAGTCAACTCGAGTCGAAGACATATTAAAAGCAAATGGAAGGCTGCACTGCCGAACGCGGAACCGCTGACATAGTCCTCATTCTTTCGCAAGAACGGCGTCTTGCGCTGAGACTGTTCAACAAGATTCGTGTTACTTTCAATAGATTAGCTGTTCCGAACAGCGAAAAAGTGGGCGAACCTCATCAGTGTCTTAGCTTTCCCTCAAATTGACATATCGCATAAGCGCAGACAAAAAACACCAGCTGGTTAATGATTTATCTCTAAAATAACGCTTGATTCAATGGGCATTATCTAGGCGCTAATATTGACAATATATGCAGATAAACATCTGTAAATTATATCTTTACAAGATTGTATAATACCTAAAATGACACCCAAAATAACGTCATTTAGAGGTATTGAAAATGTCTAAAAAAGCCAGTATCCAAAGAACTGTGTCAGTGCTTCGGCAGGGGGATGATATTGTCGTAAAGATCAATCGCCCCACATCGTTTAGTCTTCCATACACAGCAATTACAATGAAGTTTCTGGCAGTGTTTCTGCGACTGTTAGTAAAACCAAAAGGCGGTAATTTGCTAACACTCCAGCAGACGGCAGATGTCCTAGGCTATAAAGACCGCAGGGATGTGGATAACTATTGCCGTGAATTCGACAGAAAGAAAGGCAACCTAACTGACTTTCTGAATAGGAAAGTGGAAAACACAAAGCTTATTCCCGACATAGAAAGATTTGCTACCAAAAACATCCTGCTACCTCCAGCCATGATGCACAAAGAGTTCTGTCGCTCCCAGGGATTGAAAATGTCTCAATCCACCTTTTATAAGTATCTCGCAGAGGTAAACTCAATTGCTATCCTTAAGCAGGCACAAAAGCTTATATGGGATAAAGCCGCCTCCGGGAACACTGTGGAAGTCTTGAAACTCCTGGCGAACCAGCACAAAGTTCCGGTAGTTTGTGACCAGTTGTTGGCGCATGCCAGGTCTGTTAAGCCTGATCTACCAAAGGACAGCGTAGTGGACCTCGGCTTGAATCAAACCCAGCGCTGCCTGCTGGTTAACTATCTTGTAGGCAGCAATATGAACTTTTCCACTATAGCCCTTTTGTTAGGTGTGAGCAAGGGCACTGTCTCAAACTGGTTTCATGGGATCAAGAATTTACAGAGCATGATCCTCAATTCCATTGCCAGGTGGAGCGGAAAGATCAGCATTGATGAGAAATTCGTCAGAATAAATGGGGTTCCACACTACTACATCAGCATTGTTGACTTTGTAACCGGGATCCCTCTATATATGCACTTGTACCCTAACACGAAGAAGGAGTCCTTTGAGACCTGCTTCAGGACCTTCAAGCTCCTCTACAAGAAAGATCCCACCCTGATTGTTAGCGATGGTAGCGCGTCCCTGGCAGCAGGAAGGAAAGCCGTCTTTCCCCATGTGCATTATCAACTCTGCAAGTTCCATAAATTGAGAAATCTGTTTGCAGTGATTTCCAAGAGTTATCTGAGTGATGAAATCAAGCTCAAGCTGAAACTTAAAGCCATGACTGTACTGAGAAGGAAATCGGTCAGCGGAAGAAAGAAAGGCTTGCGTGAACTGCTGAAGCTCGTTCCTGACTCCGCTGCCCGTTACATTAGTAACAATATCATCAAACAATGGAGACAACTGAGCAAAGGCCTGACTTCCAATGTCTCAGAACGCTTCAACCGCAAAATAGAGAAGGTTACAACTGGCAGATACGGACTGAAATCCGAAAAAACCGCCATAGCCATAGGCCTGTCTCTGTGGTTGAAAGTGCTGATCGACCGAGGCCGATCAATCCTGAATGATGAATCATTAATTGCCAGTTTAAATATCAGCCGATTATGTCAAGAAAATGTGGATTGGAAAAAGCTCGTCCACTTATTCTCTGCTACAGTGAAGGGAGCAGCGTAACTTGGTTATGAGAATTGAACAGTCTCCGGCTACAAAAAGAAAGCTTTTCCAAAAAAGTCCTTGACAGGTATGAGGATATAAAAATACAATGTATTAGGATCGTTTGACCTTAGATAGATTGATAATAATTTAAATCGTTAAATATACTTAAAAAATGTG
>JAJBAW010000071.1 GCA_020532545.1 Candidatus Cloacimonadota bacterium
TAAGCTCAATTGCCGCTATCCCATATGTTGGCAATAGGCTCTGAATCAAACTCGTCATCTTATTTACATCTTTTTGTGGCATTATAACCAGCTCCTTAGGGTGGATACTTATAAGGGTGACACGCCATAGATAGTTAGATAGCAAATCCTATATGTATTTGATCCTTTCTTCCTCTCCCCAAGGCATCAATCATATCTTAATCTACCCTTAATCAAGCGTTAACTCTTAACGCTTGATTAAGGGTAGATAGACATGTGATCAAGTGCTTCAAATGAGAAAGGAGGATCCAAGCATGCTGGTTTGTCGCAGAATGAAGAAGTGGAATGAAAAAGACTCTCTTTCAAACTAAGCAGCTCAGCCTTGGGGAGAGGAATTGAACAGTCTCGAAAGAAGCCATTACAGAGTTAGCAATATTCCTTGACATCGAATTGTGCTCAAATATTCTGTCTTAAAGGAGCATGCGATGCAGCAAACAAACACCAGTCTGATCGATCGAGATAGCTATGATGAAGTAATGGATTTCTTTAGGGAAACCAGTGCCGAGCTGTTTCAGTATCTTGAAATCGCTGAAGATCTTGTCAATCAGGCTTACCTGTTCTTTTTGAAGAAAGGCGAAGCTCAAGATATGGATCAGCAGCAGCTTACAGAGTTATTCCCTCAGATAGTTGAGAAGGTTTTTGCCGAATATCGTAAGCTTTGCTTTGGCTATTGCCTCGGTAAAACCAAGGACCCGGAAATAGCGGGTGACATTGCTCAAGAAACTTTAGCTCAATTGCTTGCTTCACGCCTACCGATCAGGAATGTAAGGCAGTGGATCAGGCAGGTAGCTCACAATCTGCTCTGTGCATACTATCAAGAAAACCATCAAGACAGGGTTTTATACAAAAAGTTGGGTATTGAATGCGATATAGCCCATCAAATTCTTGATAATGAAGAGCTTCCCGCTCCCGAGCTGCTTGCCGATCTGCTGCCTGAAGAGCTAAAATCCAGCCCAGATTACCAGGAATACCTGATCTTGAAGCAATACAGCAGCCTTGAAGATTATGCGCGCGCTCAAAACATCAGCTACGATGTGGCAAAACGCAGAAGCAAGAAATTGCTGAGGGATTTGGGAGCAAAGACCCTCTTAGCCCTGGGCTGGGAAGATGGCCCCGGGATCCTGGATTTCAATCAATACACAGCCATACAAAAGTTTATGCGCGAGATTCTTACTATCGCACCTACGGACGATGGCAGCCCCGATGCCAAAGCCGGTAGCCATAAATACGAAGTATTAGTAGAACTGATGCAGTCCTTCCCCAAAATCGATGATTGGGGCATTGTCATGCTGGGGCAAAGAAGATATAGACTCACGATCTTCCATCGAACTGAGGCTAAGGAACCACACTTTGCTACAATCACGATCAGGCTTACAGCTCGAAACAGCATAGAGATCATTGAGGGGCGAAAGAACAGAATGGCCGGAGTATTCAAGCTACCCGCTAATATGCCACTCCTCATGGAGAAGGGAAAAGCTGTCTTGACCTTCGATGAGATAATGAATTTGCTCAACAGATAAAATAATTGGCGTTTTAGAATCCCTAAACCGGATGAACTGACACTCATATAGTATAAGCTACTTTAATAGGAGTGTCAGTATGAAAAAAGTCATTAAGGACTTAGCAATGTTCAAGCTATTTACCAAACCCGTCTCCCAGTATATTACGGGAAAAAGACTGCTCGTAATCTCGATTTCAATATGCTTACTATTTGCGGCTTCAGCTCTGTGCAGCATTGAAGCGCATTATGGATTGAACTCTTCTGATGCCGGAGACCCAGATCTGAGCAATCCGGACGAAACCCCCAGCGATATCGGAGCTGTGAGAATGGGAGATCATCAGCATGAAATCTATGAAATGCCCACCGGACTTGTTAGCAGCGGCATCAAATGGATGAGCTTTCCAGTTATAAACAAGATAACAGCTGGTTACAACGTGAGTCAGAACTTCTTTGAGCCGATCGTCGATCCTGATATCCTGGACTGGGTGCAATGGAAAGCCCCGGATACTCAAGTCACATCTATGTGTTTCATTGATGCTTTTTTGCAAAATGGAGATCATGTGGTGACCAGTGTCCAGGGATATAAGCTCAAGGTTCAAGATGATATGTTTGATGAGCATGAAATCGTAGTATCGGGATACAGGCAGGCTCCATACACGATTATTTCGTTGAAAGGCAGCGGGGAAGAGAATTGGATCGGGTATTTCTGCAAAGAAAGCTCGAATGTCCTGGATGCATTTTCACCGATCCTGACTAAGATCACGTCTATAACAACCCAGTATTGGAGCATAACCCAAATTTTCCCAGGAGTTTGGCTGGGCAATGGCGGTGAACGGGTGCTGAATGATAAAGACATGGTAATCGTGAAATGCACTGAAGACTGCTCCTTCAGTTGGAACAACAATAAGCCGGTTCCACCCAAAAGCAAAGAACTGCCGAAGGAATTTACCTATACTGAGAAACCGGATTATACCCCAGTGTATATTGACCTTGATCAAGCCAAAAATCCGAACCTGCCTACCGAAATCGGCTTGTATGTAAATGGTGTGTGTAAGGGGGCAGTGGTAGTCGATAGTCCAGAAATCAATATATGCGCTTACCTGGATACGAACGAGACCATCACAGAGGAAAACTCACAGCTTGTCTTCTACTATCCGGTAAAATCTGCTGGAGACCAGAGAAGTATATACCATATAAAGGGGAAATCACTGCAACATAACACAGAAGGTTCAGAGTATTATGCGATCAAGATATATGATTTGGACAATGCGATACCTGTTTCCAGCACTGCCATGCTGTCGCAGAAGTACCCAAACTCACAAAATGCTGATGGTAAAGTAAAGAACAAATTGGCGCAAGGAGTAAAGTCTCCTTGCGCCGAGGTTTAATTATGAAGAAATATCTTTTCATCTGCAGTGTAATGCTGCTCAGCACCTTAGCATTGTCAGGACTTAGCTTGACGGTGAGCCTGGATGGTAGTGCACAATTTACGTCTATTCAATCCGCAATAGAGGCTGCAAACACTGGGGATATCGTGTTGGTCTATCCAGGCAGGTATTATGAGAACTTGGATACTCAGGGTAAGTCTATTTCCATCAACAGCCTGGAAGCCAGCACGGGAGATAGCACTTATATAAGCAGCACCATAGTGGACGGGGGCCGGCAAGCTCCCTGTGTTAGCTTCAAAAACGGTGTGCAGAACGCATCTTTGAGAGGATTTACGCTCACCAATGGACTGGGAGCACCCCAATTTACAAGCCAGATGTCCGTGGGAGGAGGAATTCTAATTTATAAAAGTTACAATGTCACAATAAGCAATTGCGATGTTTGGGGGAATTATGCCCTGCTGGGTGCGGGCGTACACTTGTACAGAAGCTCTGCCGTGTTTAGCGGACTTAGCGTACATCATAACTTTGCCGCTGCCTATTGTGGGGGTATGATGCTTTGGGGACACCAAAATCATTATCCGAATATTGTATTTGATCCCAACAACCTGTGCTCAATTTATGAAAATTATGGAGGTCATTCCACTGATATTGAGGTCATTGATATACATATGAACCTGCAGATAAACTTAGACATGGTGTCGGTAGAAAACCCTTCCGATTTCTATATCCAAAGAAACAGTAATTTCATAGTTACCTCAGACTATCAAGATACAGTTACTTATCAAAGGAGCTACAGAACCGAAGTTAATCATGATCTATACGTGAGTCCGGACGGCAATGACTCAAACAGCGGTTTTGACCCCAGCCAAGCTCTACGCACCATTACCCTGGCAATGCACAAAGTTGCAGCCGATAGTCTGAATAGGAATACTGTTAGACTTCTACCTGGTACATATACATCTTCAAATCAAATCTTTCCCATACCTCTGAAATCCCACGTAAATCTGCAGGGGTCAGGATCAGAAGATGTTGTTATTTTTTACGAAGCAAATAATGGGATATCGGCATCAGTAGTAGTTGGTTCGGGCAAGCAACAAAACCTATTACTATCTGGAATAACAATTAGAGGAACAGGTGAGTATTCTTTACAGGTACGCCCCATTTCTATCTCATTGGATTTAAGAAATTCTTTGATTCACGATGTGGTAGTCGAAGATTTTCTATTATATATTCATGGTATAGTATTTAGACCTCGTAACTGTACGTTATCAGATTTTGTATTGAGAAATTGCAAAACCCCTGAAAGAGCTTTTTCGACTGGTAGCGGCTGGGTTTCAGGCACTTTAAAAAACTGCGTTTTCGAAAATATTGAATCACTCAATGCTCAAGATGGGGATTGGATACTAACTGTCATCGATTTTTGGGTATCTGAAGAGATCAAAATAGAAAATTGTGTTTTCCGTAATATAAGTGTTCAGGATCAACAGTTTGTGCTGCATGTATCAAATCATAGACAGGATAATAAGCCCGTCAATATTGTGATCAATAACACTGTCTTCGATAATCTTAGCTGCAACGGAATCTGGCCCATAGCTTTTGGAAACCGTGATGTAAACAACTATACTGTAAGCAACTGCACATTCGTCAACAATTATGGTGCCCGTGCCGCAATGGGTACTTGTGGGAGAACTACATTTCGCAACAACATCATGTTTAACCCGGAGGCACCAAAAGAACTATACGTTTGGGCTACCTTTCCCTTGGGTTTCACGTCTCATACGGACTTGGATTACAATTTGATCCATGGCGGTCTCTCTGGAATCTCGCCCCCCTTGATGGGTAATACTCTGGTATATGGGCAAAACAATATCAATGCTGATCCTGGCTTTGAAAGCATTCATCCATACAACCCGATGTATCTACGCTTAAGTGCATCATCTCCTTGTATCAATGCCGGAACACCCGATATCACAGGACTCGCCCTTCCCCCTTATGATCTTGCTGGAAACTGGCGGATCTGGAACAATGTAATAGACATAGGCTGCTACGAGTATGGCTCCGAGCCCTGGGTGAGCAACGATGATCCTGTGGTACCTTCTATTCCTGCCATCAGCCTGACTGCCTATCCCAATCCCTTCCGTGCCTTCACCAATCTCAAGGTAAATCTGCCCTCAGGTCAAGATAGCGGATTGGCTGCCATCAACCAAGCACGCATCACTATCTACAACCTCAAGGGGCAGAAAGTGAAGACCATCAAGCTTGATGCCGGCAAGTCTGGCGAGCAAATCACTTATTGGGATGGCAGAGATGCAGATAGTGTCCAATGTTCCAGTGGAATCTACTTCATAAATTTACTGGTAAATGGCAGAACTGTCCGTAGCAGAAAAGTAACATTCATTAGATAGATGAAAGCTACCTGCTTCATGAATCTAAACAAAATGCCTGATGAAATAGTCCTTGACACCAAAACCTGCGATAATATTCTTAGTCAAAGACTAAAGCGATGGGAATGTGTCATGTCCCGAAACATCAAACTTAGCTTGGGCAATACGCTTGCCCAAAGGAGAAAACAATGAAACGCCTGATCGTCTGTTTGATCTGTCTTTACGCCATATCTGCCTTTGCTCTGCCCATAGAAGGGGCTCAGCCCAGCCGGATGATGCACCCTGAGAACCATAATAACGGTGTCTTCTCACTCACCAGCACAAACTTTGGTAACGAAGAAGACATGCACTATCTGCACTCCCAAAAATTGCTGTACATGTCTACAAGCTGGATCTCCGGCAAAAGATATCGCCGGGATCCCCTGGGACGCCTTTTATATTGGGTGACCTACCCTCCTTCCAGCATAAACAATCAGATGATTACTGGGGATGATCCGCTCTGGACCGATGACTTGGTAATGGTGCAGGACACCCTTACCACGGTAGGATTCGAGGGAGATATTGAACTGTATGAGTTATTGCCTGCCTACAACGGACTGCTTTATGCAAATCCTGATACTCAAGACCTTTATGGGGTCTATAATACTCA
This sequence comes from Candidatus Cloacimonadota bacterium, assembly GCA_020532545.1. Taxonomy (GTDB): domain Bacteria; phylum Cloacimonadota; class Cloacimonadia; order Cloacimonadales; family Cloacimonadaceae; genus UBA5456. The sequence continues at coordinate 5,962 of JAJBAW010000071.1, forward strand.
GGACCGGGTCTTGAAAAGCATCATGGGAAGTCCTGCTCCCTTGCCCTTTGATCCCTTGGGCAGCACGAATTTCTGCTTTTCCATCCCTCAAGCGGGCAGTTTTGATACTCCCGGTTTTATCACGGACAGCGCTTATTACTACGATTACTGTCCTTTTGGAACTCTGGGCGACAGGGACTTTGGCAGCTCGAGCAGCCGCAGTACACATTACCCGCTGGGTCTGGCCGTGCACCAGGAGAGCTATTCCTGGAATCTGCAAAATCATGACAAGATGCTGATCATGAAGCATACTGTATATAATACCAATGAACTTGATGCCATCCGGGATCTGGCGATCTCGCATTTTGTGGATGCGGATCTTGGCCCCTCTTCTGGCGGAACAGAAATAGCCCCAGACGATGTCTCCGGCTATGTAAAGGGCCCGGGCTATGAATTTGCCTATAGCCGGGATTTTGATGGTGATAATGGCTTGTCTCCCACCTATATCGGCAGCAAATTGATTATTCCTGATTTCACCGATTATGGCCTTCGTCATGCCTGGTTCTGGAAGGTGGGTGATGGCCCGGACGATCGTGATGCCAGGAATTTTCAAACCTACAATCCGCGCACCCCTAATGAGAAATACTGGCTGGCTACAGGCAGGAACCCGAATAGCAACAAGTTTTTGCTCATGCGTCTGGAAGACCCGGGTATCATGGATTACGAACAGCCCGTTCCCAATGACACCAGGTTCTTGAACACCTTGCATGGTGCCCTTCCCGGTACTCCGGCCTACGATCAAACCGATGATCAGGGCAACTATGTTTACCGGCTCGATCTGGAGCCTCAAGAATCAATCAGCTATTACACAGTGCTCTTTGTGGGAGAATCTCTGGCAGAGCTCAAGTCCAGATCGCTGCAAATAGAGGCTTTTATGGCTGGTGGCATGCAGATAGACCCCGATCCAGCTCTTACCTGCATTCCCTATCTGATGCCGATCGAATATCAAGAACCGGATACCTTCAATCTTATCTGGCACTCCTATACCGATCCAGATCGTTTTGAAGTGAGGTACAAAGCTCAGGACGCCCCTGATACAGAGTGGAATATGATTATCCTTCCGGGCAGCGCCAGAGCTTATAGCCTGAGCGGGATGGCTGCTGAGACCTGGTATCAGATCAAGATCGGAAGCGTGTACTATAGCCCCGCAGAAGTCTATCTGGAAAGCGAGACCAAACTGATAAACCTCTCCCATGTTAGCATCGGAGACGAGCAGATAGTGCCTCTGTCTCAGATCAGAAACTACCCCAACCCCTTCAGCGGCAAGACCAAGATCGAATATGAACTCAAAGAGTCCGCCGCAGCGAGCCTGGAGATCTACAATATCCGTGGCCAGAAAGTGCGCAGTTTCAATGAAGCTGCCCATAGTCCCGGCATTCATAATCTCACTTGGGATGGCAGGGACGATGGCGGCAAAGCCTGTGCCAGCGGAGTTTACTATCTTCGCCTGCAAGCGGGCAAGCAGCTCACTCAGCGGAAAATGCTGCTGGTGAAATAGATGGGGTTTTAACGTTTTAGGGTTTTAGCGTTTTAGCGTTGGGGCGGACTCCGTTCCGCCCTAACAGTTTCCACCTTGACAAAATATGGCCTGTAAGAAGTATATCATCAAAGATGTTTTAAGGATTTGATTATGAAGAAAGCAATACTTGGTTTTGTCTTAGTTTTAGTTTCACTTAGCAGTCTACCGGCGGCTTCTCACTATGGTTTGACCGCAAACGGTTTTGAGCCTTCAGCTATCAATATGGCCTTGGGCGGAAGCCCCGTTGGGGTGGTGAATTTCTGGCACAATGACCCGCTTAATGCTTATGATAACCCCGCTTTTCCGGCTTTGAAGAGAGGGTTAAGCCTCTCCAATAATCGCTATATTTACATGAAGCCAGGCGCTGATTCCAATTTTGATGATTTAGAATACTCTGCGGCTCTCAGCAGCGTTTCTTACTACGGTTTTGGCTTACTGTTTCCTTATATCAATCATGAAACCCATGAAACAGGCTCATACGTAGATTATGGCACTCTTTCATTTACCGATGAAACAGCATTTGAGGGTATCACAATTCAAGCCCATGATCGGGCTAAAACCTATGGTTTATCGATGAATCTGCCTCGGATTTACAAACTTTTCAAAGCAGATGCGAGTCTTTTACCCTATAATGCCGATCTGGCCTTGGGTGTAAACCTGATCCATAATAGCAGCTATATCTTTCCTGAGCCTGATGTGGGCAGGGTGAAAGCCAAAAGCGCTAATCTGGGTTTGTTAGCCAGAATGGATCACATCCAGGACGGCGGCTTACACTTGGAATCTGCTTATGGGGTTTCATATTTCAATGCTTTTGGCAGCACAGTAAATTATATTAAGGGCAGACAATCATCTACCATATATCAGCGTCTCAACCTGGGCATGTCTCTTTCCTGTGCCCTTGAGAATAGTGCCTATCCGGCGGATGAGGGTATTGCCTCCATTGTGGAAAACCTTGGAACAGCCAGGCTCTTGGCGGGAGTGATAGATGAATTTGCCGATGATCCGCTGATTCTGGGCTTTGGTGGCGAACTTGGCCTGGGTGACACTGTTTTTATGCGCATGGGCTATTACGATGATAGTGCCGGTAAGATCAGTGGCTTAAGCTATGGATTGGGGATAAATCTGCATTACCGGGATTTGATCTCAGCAGTGTATAACTACTCCCATTTTCCCGGAGGCAACATAAATAAAAACAAGATAGCGAACAGCTTTAGCTTTTCGGTAGATTTATTGGGCATAATAAACACAATTAATAGCTCACGTTAGTGAGTAGTATATTCTTGGAGATAAGATGAAAACCTCACTGGAAACTTCGTTAAAAGTGCTTGTGCTTGCTTTTTTGCTGCTGGCAACAAGCTGCACACTTTTCACCAAACCAGATTCCCCAGATCTGCAGAATAGTTCCGGGGACAGCGAATATTGGCTGGTAGAAGCCAGCCCGAACCCTATGCCGGTAGGAGGCAGTACCACTTTTGAATATCACACGAAGGGTATAGGGGATGAAGTGAACTTGGTAATAACCAACATTCTGGAGCAGGAAGTAATAAATATAACAGTTACAAGTTCTCATTCTATAGCCTGGGATGGCCGGGACAAACATGGTAGAGCTTGCAGTAGCGGAGTTTACTTTTTTAGCTTGTCATCAGGGACTTACACCGGTCCGCAGAAAATTCTGTTAATAAAATAGGATAAAGCCCTTACAACATCCCATTTACCAGATCCTGCAAATCCACCTCGCCGAAAAACGCGCGGTAATCGCTCTCTTGCCAGATCTTGCGCACACTTTCCCGGGTGTGAGGCACACCGCTAAAAGCCTCTTCCAGCACACTAATATCCCGTGAAGAAAAGAAATCTCCAAAGATGCGCAGGCTGGTGATGATGCCATTGGCTACATCCAGATAAAATTCGATGGTGCCGGAAGCGCTGCGGATCACATTTGCCAGGTTGTACTGCGGGCTTTTGCCAAAGTTCCAATCCCAGGTATCGTATTTGCTGCTCACCAAGGCTTGCACATGTTCACGATCGTCGATAGTGAGGGCATAGTCCTGGGCATCCGGATAGAGTAGGTGGATTTTGTCTCGCACCAAGCCTACAAACTCGTTTATCTTCATAGTTTCAGACAGATAGTCGCTCACATTTGTCACCCGGGCTCGCACGGATTTCACGGCTTTATCGGTGAATTTGAGCGGATTCGCCTTCAGCGCTTGAGCCAGCGAATCCACATTGGAATCAAACAAAATAGTGCCATGCTGCAGGGTCTTGCCGTTCTGCACCATTTTGGCATTTCCGGAAAACTTGAGACCCTTGATGGTGAGATCGTTGCGCCCCTGCAGGATTGCAGGCACGCCCAGCTCATTCAGGACTTCCAAAATGGGGGCGGTGTATTTGGCAAAGCCGCCAGCCTCATCTTTTTCGTTTTGCATCAAGAAACTGAAATTAAGATTGCCCAAATCGTGAAACACCGTGCCGCCACCGGTGAGGCGTCTGACCACGGGAATCTTATTATCCTGTACCCACTGGTAATTAATCTCGGCGAGGGTATTCTGAAATCTGCCTACAATGATGCAAGGTTCATTGATGTACAGCAGGAAGCAATTCTGTTTAAAATTCGTGAAGATATACTCTTCCAATGCTATGTTGAACGGTGCATAGTTTGAGGGGCTGAAGATGCTGATCATCGGCGGTCCTTATTTCTTTTTTCGTCTGAGCTTGCTGATTCTGATGAGCAAGAACACCACAAAACTAACTATGCCTACTACTTCACGTATGGTGACGATCGGGTAGAATCTTATCCGGCCATCTTTGATGGCGTAGATGCCTACGGGTTCTGTCTTTACGCCACCACCGCCGCCTCCGCCAAACTCAGTATTGTCATCGTTCTCTGTTTCCGCTGTGTCTGCCAAATTCTTACTTTGTTTTTTCTTCTTGAAATTAGGAAGTTTGCCTCCCCCTCCGCCTGCGCCAAAGCCAAACGAGACACGGGCTACGGGGACTATGGAGATATCGCCCACGTCCATGGGGTTGCCAAAGGAAAATTTCACTCCGCCACCCTTTTGCACGGCATCGCGAATTTGACTAATGATTGAATCAATTTTCATCTTATGCTCCTTATCGTTTTTTTCAGGATGGCTTCAGGCAGATATTCTGTCAAGGACTTTCGGGTACGTGGCGAAAAGATGCAGTCCGGAAGCCGCACCGTAACGCTGGCTTTAGCCGGCCGCCCAATCAGCTTCAACTGGTGCGTGAAATTGCAATATCTGCATTTGCAAGAACGCTTTACACGCCCGGGACACGCACCGACACCGTAGCACTGTCTTCAGACGGTGCGTCAGACAGCAATATCTACTTTTGCAAGAACGCTTTACACGCCCGGGACACACACCGGCACCGTAGCACTGTCTTCAGACGGTGCGTCAGACAGCAATATCTACTTTTGCAAGAACGCTTTATACACCCGGGACACGCACCGTCTAAAGACAGTGCTACGGCCGGCTAAAGCCAGCGTTACGGGCTCTTTGGCAGCCCGTAAGTGCGATAGTCCAGAATGTGCAAGGGGATGCCTGTATCTTGCCCATCCGATATCGTGGAGATGACGTGGAGATAGCAGGGAAAAATCCTCTTATCTCCACGTCATCTACACGGTAAGCTATGCAGGAAGGCTCTCGGTGTATGGGTTTTGGGTATGGGTTGTAGGGGTTTTGGGCGAAAACCCAGATCCTGCGTATTATGTTCATCGGAATGTTTTTTGGCGTTCGGCCCAACGCCCCTACGGTTGTGTTTCGGCATCATATCCTAATCCTGCGCATTATGTTCATCACGTGTTTTTGGGCGTTCAGCCCAACGCCCCTACGGTTTCAGAAGAAATCACTTGACCTATATAGCAAGAGTTTTATATGGGTTTACATGATAAAACTGGAGATTGTATGAACATACACTTTCGCGATGTACAAACTGGCAGCGTCGAAGCCAGAGCTATTGTAGAAATAGCAGAAGGGGTGTTTCTCAATGAAGTAACCATCTTGAATATAGATGGTGAGATCGTAGTAGAATTCCCCAAGAAGAGTTTTGTAGGAAAAAACCAACGAACTTTTTACATTGATATCGTCACCTTTGAGGATATGGACAAACGCATAATCTGGGAGCTTGAAGTCAAAGAAGCTTACCGGGTGTGGCGCCTGACCAATAAAAAAGTATTGGTTTATGAAAATAATTAAAAATAAAATAAATGGAGGATCATTATGATCACCGACTTGCAAACTGCATTATCCACCAATGTAAAGGGGATGAAACGTTCAGCTATCCGCGAGTTGCTCAAGTTTTTGGGTACACCCGGATTGATTTCTTTTAGTGGCGGCTTTCCTGCTCCGGCGACCTTTCCCGTCGAGGAGCTCAAGGACATAATCGCTAAAGTGATGGACACCGAAGCAGCCTTCGCTCTGCAATATGGTGCCACAGAGGGAGATAACCTTCTGCGCACGCTTCTGGTAGAGCGTTACAAATCCCAGGGCATCGAGATGGGCCTGGAAAACCTGATTATCACCACCGCCTCTCAACAGGCTTTGGATCTCATTGCCAAGATTTTCATCGACCGTGATGACTATGTCTTTGTGGGCCTGCCCTCCTATCTGGGTGGACTTTCCGCCTTTAATTCCTACGGTGCCCAAATGATCGGTATTCCCATGGATGATGAAGGCGAAGACCCTGAATTCATGGAAAACGAGCTGAAAAAGCTGGCCGCGATTGGCAAAAAGCCCAAATTCATCTATCTGATCCCGGATTTCCAGAATCCTGCCGGCGTAACCATGACCGAAAAACGCAGAAAAGAGATCCTGGCCCTGGCTCATAAATACGACGTGCTGATCCTGGAAGACAGCCCTTATCGCGAATTGCGCTATGAAGGCAAGACCCAAAAGACCATGTATGAGCTCGATGGCACAGGCCACGTGATCATGCTGGGCACTTTCTCCAAGATCTTCTGCCCCGGTTTTAGAATCGGTTGGGTAGTGGCACATCCTGATATTCTGGATAAGATCGTGATCGCCAAACAGGCTACAGACCTTTGCACTCCTCCTTTTACTCAGAGGATTGCCGCCCGTTATATCGAAAAAGGACTGTTGGACCCCAAGATCGAAGATATTCGCCAGCTCTATTCCAAGAAGCAAAAAGGCTTCTTGAAAGCCCTGGACCAATATATGCCGGAAGAATTTACCTGGACGAAGCCTGAAGGTGGACTCTTCATGATGGCCAATGCCCCTCAATATATGGATACCAATGTCCTCCTGATGGATTGCATCAAGGAACAAAAGGTAGCCTATGTGGCTGGTACTTCCTTCTTCTGCGACGGCGGTGGAAAGAATACCCTGCGCTTGAATTTCTCTTATGAGACTCTGGAAAAGAACGAAGAAGGCGTGAAGCGTCTCGGCGACTTTTTCAAGAGCAAACTCACTAAGTAATAAATACATACACATATATACATACTGGAGGTATAATGTCCAATAAAGTCATAAAAGACCGTATGGGCATGATCATCAAAGAGGAAGATGCCCGGGAAAAGATGGAAGTGGAAGCCACCGAAGTCAAAGCTCCGGCAGAAAAAGATTCCCCAGTGCTGATCTATTATAACTGGTGCAAGAAGTGCGG
>JAJBAW010000072.1 GCA_020532545.1 Candidatus Cloacimonadota bacterium
GAATCCTCTTCAAGCGCCTTGTTGAAGAAATCATCGAAAAGGCTGAGCATATTGCTCATGGGTCTAATTTCGTTCAATCTACGATAGGGTACGAGTTTCATTTTTAACCTCCTTGTGGTTTATTTTTGGTCTCTATTAATAGCATAAGCCGTTTGGAGGAAAAAGCAAGAAAAACTTAGCAATCTCTTTGTGAGACTGCTATGTTTCCTTTGATAGAATCCTTAGTTACTTGCTCAGAAGCATCTTACGCGTCTGCGAAAAATCCCCTGTTTGCAGGTGGTAGAGATAAACTCCGCTACTCACTGCGCTGCCTTGATCGTCCTTGCCATCCCAGAACAGGCTCATTTCAGACTTTATGGGCAGGCCAGAGAAGAGCCGGCGCACGAGCTGACCCTTGGTATTGTAGATGGTCAGGCTGGTGGCCGCGGCCAGATCTTTTACGCTGAAGAAGATGTTGGTGCTGGGGTTGAAGGGATTGGGGTAGTTTTGTTTCAGTTGATTTTGCGTTACGGGGATTAGCTCATCAGAGTTCTCTACCCAGCTTCCGGTGGCAAATCTACGGGCAGAGGTAAAGCTGCTATTGGCAAAGTTATTCACAGCCGCCACACGCCAGTAGTAATTTGTATTGGGCTCCAAAAGGGGCGGGGTGATGCTGGTCTGGGTGATTCCGTTCAGATCCAGGACCAAATTGCTGAAAAAGGGATTGCTGGAAATTTGCAGCCAATAGCTCTCGGAGAGCGGACAGCCCTGCCAGCTTAGCACCAGGTTCAGAGCTTGATTTGCCGCATAGTTTGCCGGGCTCACCAGCTCTGGCACCTGAGGCGCTTCAGAAAGCGCGCCGGTGGAAAATTGACTGGTTTCACTAAAGAGGCTGATGCCAATTTCGCTCATAGAGGCCACGTGCCAATAGTAGTTCGTTTGCGGTTGCAGCCCGCTCATTTGATAGTGGGCACGGGGATGATCGATCAGATTTACTATCACATTGTCAAAATCCGCATCCGTGCTGATCTGGAAGTAGTAGCCTGCAGCGCCATTTACCTCTCCCCAGGAGAAGAGTGGATTGGTGGGCAGATCTACCTGCATATTTGTAGGATAAGTGATCTGCGGCACGGCCATGGAGCTGATGATATTGAATTTGCCCACTGAGGTATCGCTATGACCATTGCTGCTGAGTGTGATGCGCACTCTGCATTCAGCGGAATCCAGGCTGGGGATATTCATCCAGGTGTAGTTTCCGGAATTGTGCACACCTTCTGCGATCATCGTCCAGCTATTGCCATCATCGCTGCTGAATTCCAGTTTCACTGTGCCGGTATTGGTTTTGGACAGCCAGGTAATCTGCTTGTTGGTGCCGCCAAAAAAGGTTTCACCACCTCTGGGACTGGAAAGCTGCACGTTGGAGATGCGGATCTCAAAACTGATGGTTTCACCGGCCTCTCCCACATTGCAAAGATACAATCCTCCGGCCCGGTTATTGCTCGAAAAACCGCTGGGACTGGTGTATTCAGACATCATGGTGCGTCCGTTTTGCTGCGAAAAAGCAGCCTGCGAGAGCGAGCCATTCGTGGTGGGATTGAGTCCACCCGGGCGATAAATATAGAGCTCATCGGGCGGACCATCGGCATTGCCGGAGATCGATGTATTCAGACGGTAAACCAGGAGGCCACTGCCCGGGATATTGCCGTCATAGATACCATGAGCCTTGCGATATTCCAAAAGATAGCTTTCGCCAGAGACCCAGGAGGCCACGCGATAGACGTTATTTGTAGAGGAACTGGCCACAGGGCTTAAAGTATAGGTGCCGGACTGGGTGATGTAGGGAATATCCGTAACCCAGTGACCATAGCGCTTTTTCATCCATACGCTCATGTGTTGAGGTGGATTCGCATTGTTGGACATCAGGTCCCAACTTCCGATGGGATCGATGCTGGTATCCACATAGCGATACAAATCCGGTGCGCTCAGGGAGTGGAACATCTCGTGGGACAAGACACTGGCTGCGCTGTGGGATAAAGAGTTTTCGAGCTGAAAATTAAAGTCCCAGACCTGGGCTCCATGAATGAAGGCATCTGCGGCATAAAGCGACCAGCGGTGCGGCCAGAGCAATTCTGCCCAACCTTCCGTAGCTCCTCTGATGATGAAGCAAACGTTATCCACATAGCCGTCGTTGTCGCCATCGACTGCCAGAGAGCTGGGAATCTGATTTTCCACATAGGCCACGGCATTAGCCAGTAGCGTGTGTTCACGATTCGTGCGTTGCGAATAGTCATCCTCATTATAACCTATGGGGTTGGAAGCAGTTTGCTTCCGGTAATAATTGCGCGGATGGCTATCCACGTAGCTCAAAATTTGATTGTCCACCGGAATGGGGTAGAAGGAAGAATCCACCGTCAATTGGCCATAAGAAGCGGCTTGGAAGTAGTTTTTCATGGAATTGGCATGCTCAGCATTGTTGTTGAACATATTGTCATAAGTGCCGATCTGCTGCGTGTATTCCGGATCATCGGAAAAGCGGATAAAGATCACGACGTTGTTCAAATCTCCCTGGTGGGGTGCGCGGGAATTGCCATAATCCCGCAATGAGGCCATGCGTGTGTAACGCTCTGCGATCAATCTCTGGGAAAGGTTTACCCCGGGATTCAGCGCACGCTGTGAAGGCAGATCAATGCCCACTTTGAGCGTGGTGGGGGCTACTTTTTCGCCATCTTGAGCGGCATAGACGTACCAGCCTTCTTCGTTCTGAACGATGCTGTAAAAGTCTTTATCGTGCAGCCAGTTATGAAATTCATCACCGCTGGCATAGATCGTGAGGCTGCTGCCATCCGGTTGCTGAATTTCCAGCGGCAAAAAGCGCTGAGGAGCTGCACAGAGCCAGAGAGCCAGCATACTAAACAGCAGAGTGTACATTGTCTTTTTCATATCATTTATCCTTATTATCTGCCTTTGCCGCAGCCGAGTTTGGGCATTTTGCTGTGCAATCGCATTGGTAACTTTGTTTTATGGGTGTGATCTTCAGCCTTCTATTCAAGAAAAACTGCTCCATAGTCAGGGAAAATCCGGAGAACTCAGCTAAAAGTTCCTGGGGAATGTAAAGCCGCAAACCAGCGGCTTCCACCATCTGATCATCATCGTGCACAGACTCAAAGAAAAGCCGGAAGTTTGCCCCATGGCAGCTACGTTCGGCCAGCACAATTCTGGGCACGCGCTTGCGAGCCAAAAAGAAATCCATCTTTCTACTCAGATAATTCCTTGCCTGGTCGGTAATATCTATCTGCATCACGCACTCCTTGAGTCTTTTATCTTACTACATCTATATCATATACAAAAAGCGTTCCAGAACGAGATTTATTTACCCCAATATCTGTCTTTGATTTTCTCAAGACAAACTATTTGTTAGTGTTTCAGCACTTAGCGTAAATAACATGATCCGCATTCAGAAAAGCTCAGCTAAACTGCGCTTTTCTGTCCATCCCGGAGCTCTGGAACTAAACCGGATTTTTTGCGCCAAATCTACCTTAAAGCCCGCATGGGCCTGCTGGATTCGACACGTCTCGTGTCGAACAAGGCCCCCGGCCTTGACCGAAAAGCGGCACAACTCCAATCCAAACAAGCTAGGTCTCCCATCCTGGCACAGCAGTCCCTCAGATCATCATGCTGCATACCATCCCCAAACCCCTACGGAATAGTCCACCCTCCATCTATCACCAGCTCCGCCCCCGTGATATAGGAACTCTCAATACTCGCCAAAAACAGCGCGCCATAGGCTACCTCAATAGGCTTGCCAATCCGTTTCATCGGCACTGGAGCCAGCAGCTCCTGCAAGACTTCCTCGGAGAAAGATTCACTCACCATAGGCGTATTGATGGCTCCGGGGAAGATGGTATTCACCCGGATATGTTCTGCCGCATATTCCATGGCAGCGGTCTTGGAGAGTATCCGCACTGCGCCTTTGGAAGCCTGATAGGCGGCGGATGTTCCACTTCCGATGAGTCCGTAAATGGAGGAGATATTCACAATGGAGCCTCCACCCGCTTTCCTCATCAGGGGAACGATGTGCTTCATACCCAGCCAGGTTCCGGTCTGGTTCACACCGATGATTCTGTTCCATTTCTCCAGCGTGGTGTCCTCTATCCCGTCTGGATCCAGTATTCCGGCGTTATTCACCAGGATATCCACTTTGCCAAAGACTTTTTCGGCCTCTTTTGCCACCATGGTCCAGTCCTCTTCCGAGGCTACATCATGTCTGATGGCGAGTACCTGAACTCCGGCTTCGGAAAGTTCCCTTTCCAATTTGTCCAGATTTTCCATATCGAGATCGGTAAGGATAAGCTTGGCACCTTCCTGGGCAAAAAGCTGGGCTTCGGCCTTGCCCATACCTTTGGCGGCACCGGTAATCAGGGCGACTTTATTGTCTAATCTTTTCATGTTTAACTCCTTTGAGTATATCCTATTTAATTACTATGCTCTTAAGGAATATGATAATCAAAGCCGCCCAAAAAGCTCACTATTTCTTCCGTAGTGGCGGACGCCGCTTTGCCTACAACCTCCAAACTACGCATCTTCCCAGAAATCTCTACATATCCAAAACCCGATCTGTAGGCGCTACAGAGAGCGCCACAACGTAGTGGCGGACTCCGCTTTGCCTACAACATCTGCCAGCTACAACAGATCTTCCAAACTACATCTCCGCCACAAAACCCTCCCAGCCCTTCACCTTGGGCAAGAGCCCCGCCTCAATCGCCACCGCCAGACTCCGGCAGGGCAACTCCGCCACCTGCTCCCGCTCGATTCCCGCCAAATCCACCTTATAGATATTATGCATATTCCACATCATCTTGCTATACATATAGTTCCAGCTCAGAATGTTCTTCTCCAGATTTGCCCTCAGTGCATTGTATCCGGGCAGATAGGCCTTGATATCCTGTTTGAAAGCCTCCGAAGGCTTCAGCCCAAATATCCGTTTCTGAATCTCCGCAAAGCGGCTCTGTCCCTGGTGTCTTTTCCCGTGAGGAGCGCGGCGCAGCAGGTATTTGCGCATTTTGGGGCTGTAGTAGATCACGCTGCCATCAGCCATTCCCGTGTAACCCATGATCATGTTTTTAAACTTTACTTGCATTATTTCTCCTGTGGTGCCGGTTTATTTTATCCCGTGTGAGACTTGCCTCGCGCGAGATCTCAGCACCTATCTTCTATGTGGGGACAGCCACTGGACAATCCTGGGTTTATTTTGATTTTAAGATGTTTTGGACACGAGATGACTCGGTATTCTGAGTCATCTCGTGTCGATATTGTGTTAGAAGCAAGATCATGGGAAAGGTGTAGCACAGGACGCTATTCTTTTCGATCAAATAGCGATTTGCTAGAGTAGTATATTGACCAATGAAAAGTGGCCTATTGACAGGAAAACCATAAGTTTTATACTGGTTATATTCCATTTTGATCCCGTCTCGTACAGATTCTGATGGGGTCTCCAGAGATGTATTTCTGGGAAGGAGTAGAGCAATGGCAAAGATAGAAAAGGATAATAGGATCAAGGTATGAATCCTGAAATGCTAAACACGGTGAGCTTCCCAAATTTGGTCTCGCAGATACATGAACTGCACCAGCAATTGCAAACTGCTGCCTCAAAATCTGTAAACATGATGCTGACTCTGCGTAACTGGCTGATCGGTTATTATATTGCAGAATATGAGCTCAAAGGTTCTGACAGAGCTGAGTATGGGGATAAGGTTATTGATTGCCTGGCAAAGGAATTCCAGAAGCTCAATATGTCCCGCATGGATAAACGGGAATTGTATAGATACCTCAAGTTTTACAAGACCTATCCTCAAATTGTGGAGACAGTGAGTCCACAATTACAAAGGTATCTTGGCAAATCACTTGCAAGCACTTTGTGTCGTCCTTCTTGGTTGGATGGAATCCCAGCAATTCCAATAGTGGAGACGCCGTCTCCACTATTACAAATAGATGGAGGGCAGCTAATTAGCTCATTGTCATTCTCACATATCTCCGAACTACTGGAGATAGAGGACAAGCAGCAGCAGGTTTTCTACTGTCTGCAATGTATCGAAGGGAACTGGTCGGTGCGGCAATTGAGAAGACAGATAAAATCCCTTTATTTTGAACGCAGCCTGATGTCACGGGACAAAGATAAGCTTATCACTATAAGCAATCATAAGGCAGAAGTCCAAAATCCCGAGTTATTCATCAGGGATCCTTACGTATTTGAATTTCTGGGCCTCAGGGCAGATGATGCTCTTAGTGAATCTACCGTTGAAGATTATCTATTGGATAAGCTACAGGACTTCCTGCTGGAATTAGGGGATGGCTTCTGCTTTGAAGCACGACAAAAACGCATCCTGATCGGAGATACCCAATTCTATGTGGATCTGGTTTTCTATCACCGCATCCTGAAATGCCACATTTTAATTGAGCTGAAACTGGCTGAATTCAACCATGAAAACCTAGGCCAGCTTAATACCTACGTGAGCTGGTACCGGGTAAATAAAATGCTGAAGGGGGACAACCCACCCATCGGTATCCTGCTCTGCACAGATAAAGACAGCACCCTGGTAGAATACGCCTTGGCCGGAATGGATAACAATCTCTTTGTTTCTGAGTATTTGCTGGCACTACCATCCAAAGAAGAAATGCAGACTTTCCTGGCTTCTGCACTAAAACAGGAATTATTATGATAGATAAACAAAGCAATACCTGCCTTAAAACTTAGCCCAGGAAGCAGATAGCTTGCCCCAGATTTTGGCAGATAACACGGCGTCCTGCGCTACGGTGAGGGCATAACAGCTTTTTATCCGCCCTGCTCTGGCCTAGTATTTGCTCCTAAAGCTTGATAAAGCTCCTTTGACATAATAGTTAAGATCACTTTCTGAAATCTCTCATCGTCCATATATCTGCTCACAATTTTGTCATTCTCTTTCAGGCGTTTCATCATGAGGTCCTTGATGGTCTGCTGAATACCCAGCTCAAACTTATCCAGCGGATTTGCGGAAGCGGTTTTGAGCACTCCTTCATCCTGCATGGCAGTCTCTTTGATCTGCTCAAAGAAGAGCCGGTCCGCTTCGCTGAAATCTGTGCCAAAGCGTTCATTGAGGGTTTCAATAATTTCCGATAGAGGCTTGTCGTCTTCCTTGGCTTTGCCTGTGCCGGTGTCGGTGGGGGATTTCACCTTCACATTCTCCCCCTCGGAAAGATCGATCGAGCCTTCCATCACCTTCTGCAAGCGGTAGTATTGCAGCTCCACATCCTTTTCGGGATCGGCGTCTGTGTCATTATGGACATGTATATGAGGCAGCAGAAAGCGCCCAAAGCTATAGAGCATTTCCTGTTCTTTATCGGTGTATTTGATCAATTGGGTTACAAAGGCATAGAGCCGCACATAGGCCTTGAGCTTGCCGTAGAAAGTGTCTTTGTCCTCTTCGCTTTCTGTCTGTCTGAATCGCTCCACCGCGTTCTGCAAATGCTTTTGCATAGCGGCATGGTCGCCCCGCTTTTGTGCACTCATGGGCTTGTAAAAGACCTGCGCAAAAGCCTCCACATCCTTCCAGTCATAGATCTGCATCTGGTTTAGTTCATGTTTCAGGGTTTCCAGATGCGAGGGATCGGATTCGGCTTCCAATTCGGTAACCGTGTAGTAAGGTTTGAAGGCGGTGAGAATATCCTCGGCTTTATTCACAAAATCCAGCACAAAGGGAGCTTCTTTGCCGGGGTAGATTCTATTGAGGCGGGAGAGGGTCTGCACGGCCTGCACTCCATCCAGTCTCTTATCCACATACATCGCGCAGAGCAGGGGTTGATCATAGCCGGTCTGGTATTTGTTGGCAACCAGCAGGATCTGATAATCCTCACTGCCAAAGCGGTCTTTGAGCTGCAGTTCAGAGATATTTCTGCCGGTCTTGTAATCCACGTTCAGGCCCGGTTCGGTGTACTCAAACTGCGTATCAGGATCGATCACCGTGCCGCTAAAAGCCACCAAAGGATGCACATCGGTATAATGATGCTCTCCCAGATAGCGTTGGAAAGCCAGATAATAACGCACCGCCTGCAAACGGCTGTCCGTCACCACCATCGCTTTCGCCTGACCGCCGATCAGAGGCATGATGCAACTGCGGAAATGCTCGATGATGATCTCGGTCTTTTGGCTGACATTGCGGGGATGCAAACGCATAAACTTACAGAGCTTTTGTGCTGCTTTCCCGGCCGGCATACTGGGATCGTTGCTGCTCTTTTTGATGATCTTAAAGTAGGTGCTGTAAGTGGTGTAGCGCTTCAGCACATCCAGGATAAACTTCTCTTCGATAGCCTGGCGCATGCTGTAATTGTGAAAGGCTCTGCCGCCTCTGCCAAAGAGTTCCAGAGTCTTGCCCTTGGGTGTGGCGGTGAAGGCAAAAAAGCTGAGATTGGGCTGCCGCCCGCGGGATTCCATGATCAGATTCAGCTCATCCTGCCAGTCTTCTGCCTCTGCCAATTTTGATACCTGTTCCCCCAATATCTCTTTCATACCTCGTGCCGCTTCTCCGGTCTGGCTGCTATGCGCTTCGTCCACGATGATGGCATAACGCCTGCCCGCAATCTTTTTCTGCCAAACCTTGGATTTTAGCAGAGCTGCCTCTCCAGGCTGCTCCAAATCCCGGGCTCCGGCTATACGCAAGAGGCCGGCAAGGATAAAGGGGAACTTCTGCAAGGTGGTGATCACGATCTTGGTGCCATCCACCAAGGCATTGGCAAGCTGTTTGCTGCCTTCTTTGATGGGCTGCACCACCCCGCTGGCATGCTCGATCTGATAAATGGCTTCCTGCAATTGCCTGTCCAGCACCACGCGGTCTGTGATCACGATCACGCAGTCAAAGATCAGCTTATCCTCTGCGGTATGCAGATTTGCCAAACGGTGTGCCAGCCAGGAGATGCTATTGGTCTTGCCGCTGCCGGCACTATGCTGGATCAGATAGTTCTTTCCAGCCAGATCGCTTTTCACCTGCGCCAAAAGCCTGCGCACCACATCAAGCTGATGATAGCGCGGGAAAATGATGCGCTCATGCCCTTTACCTTCATTTTCGATAAAGATAAAGCTGCCCACGATCTCCAGGAGACTATCCGGCTGCAAGATCTCTTCCCAGAGATAGGCTGTACGATGCCCGGAAGGATGGATTGGATTACCCTTGCCGCAATCGATCTGTTGCGGATTACTGCCTCTATTAAAGGGCAAAAAGAAGGTCTTGCGCTTCTGCAGACGCGTAGTCATATACACTTCATCAGTATCCACCGCAAAGTGCACCAGAGCGCCGGTTTTGAAGCTTAAAAGCGCTGTGGCGGGGTCTCTGTCTTCCTGATACTGCTCTCTGGCCTGTTTTACGCTTTGTCCCGTGCCGGGGTTCTTGAGCTCCAAAGTGGCGATCGGGATGCCGTTGATGGCCAGAACCATATCCAGGGACTGCTGTTTATCCGGGTGATAATAGACCTGGCGGCAGACCTGAAAGGTATTGGCATGATAAAGCTCCTGCGCTTCTTTGCTGAGACCGTGAGCGGGGCGATAGTAGGCCAGACGCAGGGTCTTGCCCTGAAACTTGAAGCCGTGCCGCAGGATGTACAAAGTGCCCTTGCTGAGGCGCTCCTTGATGAGAGTCTTAAGAATCTGCTCCGGCAATAAGGCGCCATTTACCTTTTCCAGCTCTGCCCAGAGCGGGGCTTGGCTGCTTTTAATAAAATCAAGGGCATATTCCGCAAATAAGGCGGTTTCGGCATCAAATTGGGTGTTTGGCACCGAAGTCCAGGCAGCTTGCATAGTGGATTCAATATAGGCTTCAAAGGCCTGTTCGTTAGTGTTCTTCATGGTAGCCTCGTAGATCTATTTTACCAGTGATGGCAGAGTGGATAAGGGAGGAGCGGTATTCTTGGAGGAGGGAGATGGAGTGTATCATAATATTCATCATCATATCTATTTTATCAGTTTCATCCCTTAAATAACTTACTATCTTTCTTTGTTCACATATACTTGGTACGGGGAGGGACAGTTCCTTGTACTTCTCAGCACTGATATTTTGAATTGTTGCTTGGATTAGCACCATGCTTAACCAATTTGAGTAGATTTGTGAAGAGGTATAATAGCTTGCAAAGTCTGGCAAAACCTGCCCATTAAATGTAGCACGGATTAGATAACCGGCGAAAGCAGCAGCACCATAGGTCTCTTTATATAAGAGGGATTTGCCTGCTGTTGCGCCACTGCGGGCTAAGAGTAAATCACCATCATTGAGCATATATGGCTCCGCTTTATCCCATGGAATTGTCTTTATTCCATCTTCTCTTAAATCACCTTTCTCATCAATGTCGGTTATTCTTATGTATCTAGGTAGATATGGATCATCCAACTCAGCAGCTTCTATGGCACCATATTGCAGGGGAGCCTTGACTAGAAATCTCAACTTCTTTACTGCCCAGTGTTCCGGCACCTCACCCAACCACTCAATCCCAGAATCTTTCATTTTGACATTGGGGTCCAGTCCCTTGGTGACCGCTTGTGTGACAAGCGCAGTCCGCTTCTCTTTCAGCAGTTCTATCATCTGCTTTTTCTTATGGATCAGGGCATCTATCCTTGTTGTTTCATGATCAAGGAAGGCAGCGATAGAGTTTTGTTTTTCCGTATCCGGTATTTCTAACGAGATTGATGCAAGCATGTTTCTGCTTAGTTCAAGAAATGTAGAACCTTGGCCATATGATATGAGAAGTTGTTTGTTGCAATAAAGATAGTAATATAGGAAGTCTCCAGCTATCCAATCACGTGGGATTAGTATTCTGCACCCTTGGTTGCAACACATCTGTTTTCCAGTTATTGCAATGTGACCAATCGGGGCTCGTGTGGAAAGAATGATACTACCCTCTGGAGTAAGAGAAGTACCACAACTTGTAAGCCCCTCTTCAGTTATCATCCTTTTTGTGTGTGCAATAATCTTGTCATCTAAGCTACCCAGATCATCAGGTGTTGCCCAATAAATATCTCCATCCCAGAACTCAGGATTTGATGTAGATGGAGTAGCACCATTGATCACTTGAGCTATAAACTTGATCTTTGTTTTCATAATTAAGTCCCGATCCATGTTTCTAGCATTAAACTATTCCCCAATCTTTAGGCTTCAGTGTGAAATGGATCTTCCCTATGTATGAAAGATCTACAATATATGAATCTTTAAACTTTCGACAGTTCCAATGTTTCCAGCATTTCCGATGCTTCCGATACTCATATGAGATTCCGATATCGTAGTGATCAGTACTGCCCGATGTTACGATGAGATGCTTATGGTCGAAATGTGAAACTATTTCCTGACCGGGAGAAATAAACGGAATTGATAGCTCATTGACCGGATCATTTTCGTCACCGGAATGGTAAAGGACCGATTTCAGAGGTGGAGTTATTTTGATGCATACATCATTAGCCCCTCTATTCCCCGTGTTTCTAATCGCAAGGACGATATGATTCGGATCTTGCCCCGGCTCAAGATTGAAAGTAATGTACGGTCTATTATGCTCCTTGTATGAATTGGAGGATTTAACAAGTCCTATATATGCTATAATTGCAGATGCAAGAAGAATGATTTCAGTCGAGTATAGTTTTAATGCTGCACAGCAGCCAAACAATAAAGTTCCCATCATTCATCCAAGCCAAGATTGTAATAGCTCATGTTCCGTTGTACTTGGCGATCTTTTTCAGTTTGAACTGTTCGATAATTTCGAACAGTTGCCAAGCATAAATTAGCACGACACTCAACTGGGATGATGGCATCCAGATTATAAAACAAAACGCTATACTGCTTGCTATCTGCGGCAGTAGTAAAGGATTCCTTTACTACTGAAATAGCTTTCACATGTCCCCCAAGAGTTTGGAAATCTCGGCCTCAATGGTCTTGAGTTCCGCCTCTATTTCATCCAGGGGCCGGGGTGGCTGATAGACATAGAAATGGCGGTTCAGCGGGATCTCGTAGCCGATTTTGGTCTTGCTTTTATCGATCCAGGCATCGGGCACATGGGGCAGCACTTCACGCTGGAAGTAGGCCTGGATATCTTCCTTGAGGGGGATGCTTTCCGTGTCCCGGAGCTCGGTATCAGCTTCGGGGCGGCCTTTGCTATTGGTGCAGATCTCTGCGGTCTCATCGCGCTGCGAAAGCGCTTCCAAGATGGCTTTCAGCTCTGGAGCGCTGAGGCTGAGCTTGTGTGCGGCTGCGGCCTGCTCCAGGGTTTGGACAAATTGCTTTCTGTTTTTGTAGAGAATGCTGTCGTCCAGGCTGTGCAGCAGTGCTTTGATCTGCTTTTGCCTGGCTTTACCTGCCTCAATCTCTTTCTGATATTCGGCTGTAGCCTTCTTCTTCTTGCTTTCAGCGAGTTTGGCAAAGGCTTTGATTGTGTCCAGCTTGGCAATCCGCTCTTCCGAGGCCATAAAGTTCAGGCGCAGGGGGCGTTCTACTACGATTTTGTGGTAGCCAAAGTCTTCGTTGTCAAAGATCTTGCTTACGATTGCGCTGGTTGGCTCTGTATTGCTGATGATTTCAAGCTCCTGATTATGGATAAAATCCGCATGGATTTTGGTGATTTGGGAGATGTGATCAAAGCGATTGTCTTCACCGTCGCCGATGACATGGCGTTTATTGCCCAGGCTTTTACGCATTTTATGGTAGAAGAGGCGGGCATCGATGAGCTGGATCTTGCCCTGGCGGTGCTTTTCCTTTTTATTGGTGATGATCCAGATATAGGTGCTGATGCCTGTATTGTAAAAAAGCTGATCCGGCATGGCGACAATAGCTTCCAGCCAATCTTTTTCGATGATCCATTGGCGGATATTGCTTTCTCCGCTGCCGGCATCACCGGTAAAGAGAGGGGAGCCGTTGAAGACAATGGCGATCCGGCTGCCGCCTTCCTTAGTATCTCGCATTTTGGAGATCATGTGCTGCAAAAAGAGCAGTGAGCCGTCATTGATGCGTGGCAAGCCAGCTCCGAAACGGCCGTTGAAGCCAAGATTCTCATGTTCGGTAGTTATCGTTTTCTGCTGTTTCTTCCATTCCACGCCGAAGGGGGGATTGGCCAGCATATAGTCAAATCTGTTTGTGG
>JAJBAW010000073.1 GCA_020532545.1 Candidatus Cloacimonadota bacterium
AAATGCTGCGTCTCCGGCGCTGGAGCTTTAGTAATAAATGGCAAAGACCGTACCATGACCGTGGGCAAAAGGACCTTCAAAGAAGGCGATTGGATCTCTCTGAATGGCTCCACCGGACAGGTAATGGAAGGCAAGATCGAGACCCAGGACCCCGAACTCAGTGGAGATTTTGGCAAACTCATGGAGCTCGCCGACAAATACACCAGAATGAAAGTCCGCACCAATGCCGATACCCCCAAAGATGCCCTTGTAGCCCGCAATTTTGGTGCACAAGGCATCGGCCTCACCCGCACCGAACACATGTTCTTTGAAGGGGATCGCATCAAAGCTATGCGCGAAATGATCCTTGCCGATGATGAAACCGGACGCCGCAAGGCCCTGTCCAAACTTCTGCCCATGCAGCGCAGCGATTTTGAAGGCATCTTCACAGCCATGGAAGGTCTGCCGGTGACAGTACGTTTGCTGGATCCTCCCTTGCATGAATTTGTCCCGCAAGAAGAAGAGCAACAAGCTGAGATCGCCAAAGATCTGGGCCTGACCCTCAAAGACGTGAAAGAAAAAGTGGATTCTCTGCATGAGACCAATCCCATGTTGGGACACCGTGGCTGCAGACTGGGCAATACCTATCCCGAAATCACCGAAATGCAAGCCCGGGCCATCATTGAAGCCGCGATCAACGTGTCGAAAAAAGGCCTGAAAGTGCTGCCGGAAATCATGGTTCCCCTGATCGGTACTTTGGCAGAATTCGAGCTGCAAGACAAAATCATCCGCACAACCGCCGAGAAAGTCTTCCAGGAAACCGGCCAAAGAGTCGAATACCTGGTAGGCACCATGATTGAGATTCCCCGTGCCGCCTTGTTGGCTGATAAGGTCGCCCAAAAGGCTGAATTCTTTAGCTTTGGTACCAACGACCTCACTCAGATGACCTTCGGCTATAGCCGCGACGATGCCGGAGTATTCCTGCCCGTCTATCTGGAGAAACACCTCCTCAAACACGATCCTTTCCAGATCCTGGATCAGGAAGGCGTGGGACAATTGGTGGAAATGGGCACCAGACTCGGCCGCAAAACCAATCCCAAACTCAAAGTGGGCATCTGTGGTGAACATGGTGGCGAGCCCAGCAGCGTGGAATTTTGCCACACAGTGGGCATGGACTACGTGAGCTGCTCTCCCTATCGCGTGCCGATCGCACGTTTGGCAGCAGCTATGGCAGCCATCAGATAAAAGTAAATAAACAACTGATATATGAAAACCGGCCGGTGATCTGGCCGGTTTTTCTTTGGGTAAAGGGGAGCTTATATTAGCGCAGCACTAGCTTTTACCCTCAAGATTTGAAGGAATATAGCAGGCCATCATGCTCGACAAGTATATACTCTCCGGTAGAATCTAGATATACATTTCCGGATGAATCACTGAGCCAGCCAGTATAGATTCCATGCAGGAGCAGCTCAAGCTCCAAACGTTCGATCAGGTCAAACAGTATGTTCAGGCATACTATCTGCTGTACGCGGACCAGGGTGCTTTTCTTCATTTTAATACTCCTTTAGATTTAGTCTCTACTATATAAGTGTCAAAATCGCCGAAATGGGGGTTCTAGAATGGCAACTATTTTTGCTGATGATTATTTACTTGACTCCACAGGCACATTTGGATTAGTATATCTATAGTGGAGGTACTCATGAACGACGAAGTATTAGAAACTAGAGAAATTCCTGTGGAAGAACAGGAAATCATCAATGACCGTATTATTGATACGGATCATGCCAAATTGCAATTTTACGAAAAGCTGCGCAAGAAGGCCAAGGGTTGGACACGGGAAAAGACAGGAAGAGTAGGCGGCAAAGTAGCCGAATATCTATTTCTGTTGCCAGATTTCTTCATCTTGGTCTGTCGACTGGCTGTGGATAAGAGAGTGCCCGCCAAACAGAAGCTCATTGTCACCGGCATCATCGCCTATCTCATCATGCCTTTTGACATCATCCCGGATTTTATTCCTGTGATTGGTTACGTGGATGATCTGGTGCTGGCCGTGCTGGGACTGAATCTCATCCTAAACGAGCTCGACGCCAAAGTCCTCAGTGACAATTGGAGCGGTGAAGGCGACGTGCTGGGACAGCTCCAGAAAGTAACAGCCGCAGCAGACGGCTTCCTGGATCGCAATCTGATGCAGAAAATCAGGAATTGGCTGCACAAGATTTAGATGAAAGCCCCCCTGTTTTTTTCTTCCGGTAACCTGGACAAGGTGCGGGAACTGCGGGAGATACTGCTCCCCTTTAGCATTGCGCTGCACAGTTTGCAGGATTTTCCCGACTGCCCTGAAACCATGGAAGATCGGGACAGCATCTATGGCAACGCCATCAAAAAGGCCATCGAAGGTGCCAAATTCACCGGTATGCCTGCTCTGGCAGATGATACCGGTCTCTTTATCACCGCACTGGATGGGAATCCCGGCATTTTCTCGGCCCGCTGGGCTGGAGAGAGCTGCTCCTATCAGGACAATCGTGAGAAGATTCTTGCTGAGATGCAAGGACAGACAAACCGTGAAGCTTTCTTTGAAACTGCCATAGCTTTGGCAGATCGCAATGGCCTGATTTCCGTGGTTTCCGGACGTGTCCGGGGCACGATCACAGAATCCGAACGTGGCGACAGCGGCTTTGGCTACGACAGCATCTTTGAGGTGGAAGGACTCGGCAAGACCTATGCCCAGATGAGCGATGCACAGAAAAACTATCTTTCGCATCGGGCCCTGGCTACAGAGGCGATCCTTCCTCTGTTAAAACGCATATTAAAAATTTAAGAAAAAGAGGTTATACATGATTAAAAGTGGAGTATTCCGAGAATATGATATCCGCGGCATAGTGGGTGAAGAGCTGAACGCGGAGAGCTATTACCTGATCGGCAAAGGCTTTGGCACCATCATCCAAGCCAAAGGTCTCAAAACTATCGTCATCGGTGGAGACGCCCGCCACAGCACCCGGGAATTTACGGATGCCTTTATCAAAGGCGCTCTGGAAACGGGCTGCGATGTCACAGACGTCGGCATGGTGGCGACCCCCGTTTTGTATTTTGCCATTTGGAAACTGAAGCAGGATGCGGGCGCGATGATTACTGCCTCCCACAATCCTTCTCAATACAATGGCTGCAAACTGAATCTGGGACTCGCCAGCTTTTACGCCGAATCTCTGCAAGAGCTTTTAAAACTGATCCAGGACGAGAAATTCACCAGCGGCAAAGGCACACTGAGCCACAACGACAGCATTGAAGCCGAATATATGGATTATATCACCGAAAACATCGACATTCAGCGTCCTGTGAAGGTGATCGTGGATGGCGGCAACGGCATGGGCGGGCCTTATTTGCCCGAAATCCTGCGTCGCAAAGGCTGTGAAGTGATCGAAATGTATTGCGATCCCGATGGCGATTTCCCGAATCATCACCCGGATCCCACTGTGGAAAAGAACATGGTGGATCTCTCCCGCGCCGTGGTGGAAGCAGAATATGAGCTCGGCGTAGGCCTGGATGGAGATGCAGACCGCCTCGGAATAGTGGATGAAAAAGGCAAAATGCTCTTTGGCGATCAAACCCTCAATATCCTGGCCCGGGACTATCTGGCTACCAACCCTGGCAAAAGCATCATCGCCGATGTGAAATGCTCCAAAAACCTTTATGACGACATCAAAGCGCGTGGTGGCAAGGCCATTATGTACAAAACCGGTCACGCCAATATCAAAATGCGCATGAAGGAGATAGGAGTAGAATTTGCCGGTGAAATGAGCGGCCATGTCTTTTTGGCAGACCGCTATCTGGGTTTTGACGATGCGATCTATGCCAGTTGCCGTTTTATCGAAATCGTAGCCAAAACCGAGATGCCGGTAAGCCAATATCTGGCCGATCAACCCAAACTCTACAATACCCCTGAGCTGCATACCAAATGCGAGGATAGCCGTAAATTCGATGTGGTGGATAAGGTCTGTGCAGAATTCAAGGCCGAAAACTACGACGTCAATGATATCGATGGTGCCCGCATTACTTTTGCAGATGGTTGGGGCTTGATCCGCGCCTCCAATACCACACCGGTTTTGGTGACGCGTTATGAAGCCACTACCAAGGCCAGAATGCTGGAAATCCAGGCTCTGGTGGAAGGTAAGATTAATAAGTATCTCTGATAGCTTGTGGGTGCAGGACTGAGCTGAGAGGCTTCCTGCACCCCTAGTTTTTTGTAGAATTGGGTTTGTTCCGCGGCTTGGATTCCAAGAGCTCTGGAACCAGGCGTGCAGGATTCGATGCGTCTCGCGTCGAACAAGGCTGAAAGCCTTGATGAACAGGGAGTACTCTTCACATAAAGGTAGTAGGCCTTGGAAATGGGAACACGTCCCGTGTTCTGCAGGCGAGACGCCTGCAATCCAGAATATACCCGCTGCAAATAAACCTGAGACAAGCTATCCCCTGTACTGGATTCGACGCCTGCTGGATTCCAAGAGCACTGGATTCACTTGCGTCTCGTGTCGAACAAGGCTGAAGGAGACAAACGAGTGCCATAGGCACGGTATTTTAGATAGCAAACATCGGCCACACAACAGTTTGAGTCCTGTAGGGACGTTATTTTAGATAGCAGCTCAAAAAAGGGAGCACGTTTCGTGCTCTGCAGACGGGGACGTCTGCAATCCAGCAATCTCACGCACCGTCTGAAGACAGTGCTACGGCCGGCTAAAGCCAGCGTTACGAACTGTTTATCTCTTCACAAAAGCAAACCCACCCACCAACTTAGCAGACTCCTGCCCAGACTGCTAAATTCTTCTTGACAGAATCTCCCACTCCATTATATTGTATTTACCCATTAGGAGGTAAAGTTATGAACGCACAACGATTAACCATAAAAAGCCAAGAGCTTATAAATGCCATGCAAGAGCTGGCAACCGAGAACGGACATCAGCAGATCACAGATCTACATCTGCTGGCCGCAATGCTGGAGCAACCTGAAGCCCTGATTCATCCCATCTTAGCCAAACTGGAAATCTCAGAAGATGATCTCACCAGACAGATCCATCTTGCCTTGCAAAAACTGCCCAAAGTGCAGGGGGGACAGATCTATATGGCGCAAGAAGTTTTGGACGTTCTGCATCTGGCAGAAAAAGAAGCCGATCGCCTGGGAGATGATTACATCAGCGGTGAACACATCCTTTTGGCCCTGCTGAATGGCAAGGGCGAAGCAGCTCGCACGCTCAAAACCCAGGGCCTGACTGGGGATAAACTGCTCAATGCCCTCAAAGAAGTGAGAGGCAATCAGCGTGTGACAGATCAGAATCCCGAAGCTAAATATCAGGCTTTGGAAAAGTACGCACGCAATCTGACACGTCTGGCCCGGATGGAGAAGCTAGACCCTGTGATTGGGCGCGATGAAGAGATTCGCCGCACCATGCAGATTCTTTCCCGCCGGCGCAAAAACAACCCCATCCTGATCGGCGAACCAGGGGTAGGTAAAACCGCCATTGCCGAAGGACTGGCCCGTCGGATCGTAGCGCGGGATGTGCCAGAAATCTTGAAGGGCAAAGACCTGATGGAGCTGGATATGGCAGCGCTCGTGGCAGGGGCAAAATTCCGTGGAGAATTTGAAGAACGCCTGAAAGCGGTGCTCTCTGAGGTGGAAAAATCCAACGGCCAGATCATTCTCTTTATCGATGAAATCCACACCGTGGTGGGTGCCGGTTCTGCAGAAGGTTCTGTGGATGCTTCCAATATGCTCAAACCCGCTTTGGCCCGGGGCACTTTGCATTGCATTGGCGCCACCACCATCGACGAATATCGTAAATATATCGAAAAAGACGCCGCTTTGGAACGCCGCTTTCAGCCTATCCTGGTAGTGGAACCCAGCCTGGAGGATACCATCTCCATCCTGCGTGGCATCAAAGAAAAGTATGAAGTGCATCATGGCGTGCAGATCACCGATGGCGCCATCGTGGCCGCAGCCACGCTTTCGGAGCGCTATATTGCGGATCGTTTCCTGCCGGACAAGGCCATTGATCTGATCGATGAAGCCTGTTCGCGCCTGCGCTTGGAGATAGATTCCCTGCCTGCAGAGCTGGATGAGATCGAGCGCCGCTTACGCCAGCTTGAGATCGAAAAGCTGTCTTTGGCCAAGGAGAGCGCTCAGCTTTCCCAGAGCCGCCTTGCTAAGATAAAAGAAGAAATGGCCGTGCTCGGGGAAGACCGGGACAGCATGAGAATGCAGTGGGAACAGGAAAAAGCCGGCATCGAAAAGATCCGGGCTTTGAAAGAGGAGATTGACAGCCTCAAATCTGCCGAGGAGAAAGCTGAACGGGAAGGGGATTATGAGAAAACCGCCCAGATCCGTTATGGCAGTTTGAACCAAAAGCAAAAGGAATTAGCTGCTCTGCGAGAGCAAAACAAGACCGATCAGGATACCTTGCTCAGAGAGCAGGTAGATGAAGAACTGATCGCGGAAGTAGTCTCAAAATGGACTGGCATTCCGGTCTCCAAGCTGGCCGCCAGTGAAATGATGAAACTCCTGGATCTGGAAGAGGTGCTGGCGCAAAGAGTGATCGGCCAAAAAGAGGGCATCACCGCTCTGGCCAATGCCATCCGTCGCAGCCGCAGCGGGCTTTCGGACGAAAATCGCCCCATCGGCTCCTTCATCTTTTTGGGGCCTACCGGGGTAGGCAAGACGGAGCTGGCCAAGACCCTGGCGAGCTATCTCTTTGACACCGAAAAAGCCCTCTTGCGCCTGGATATGAGCGAATTTATGGAGCGGCACTCTGTGGCCCGTCTCATCGGAGCTCCTCCCGGATATGTGGGTTATGAAGAAGGTGGCTATCTCACTGAGGCAGTGCGCAGAAGACCCTATAGTGTAATCCTCTTTGACGAGATCGAAAAGGCGCACAGCGATGTATTCAATCTGCTCCTCCAGATCCTGGATGAAGGCAGGCTCACCGATGGCAAAGGCAGAACGGTGGATTTTCGCCACAGCGTGATCATTCTCACCTCCAATATCGGCAGTCAGGAGATCTATGCCCATCAGGGCCCGATCGACGAACTGCGGCCAGAGCTGATGCGCATCTTGCGCGAGTATTTCCGCCCGGAATTCCTCAACCGTTTGGATGACATCATCATCTTCCATCGCTTGGATAAAGAGCAGATCAGAGCTATCGTCAAGATCCAGCTTGCCATCCTGGCTCAGCGCCTGGCCAAGCAGGAAATTATGCTCACTTTCAGCGAACGCTTGATAGATCATATTGCCGATCTGGGCTTCGACCCTCAGTTTGGTGCGCGCCCTCTAAAAAGAGCCATCCAGAGAGAGCTGGAGGACGAACTGGCCAAGCAGTTACTCGCCACGGGAATTGCCGAAAATAAGGCTATCCATATCGACTATAACCCTGATTCTCACAAGATATCTATTAAGGAAGAAGGACAAATCTAAATTCTTCCTTGACAGAAATCTTGAATGGATAATATAGGATAGGAAAGGGATATATTTCCCGTGCAGTGTATAGAGTGTAGTTCTCGAACGATAAATTGACGGCAAGTCTTTTGTGCTACCGTCAATTCATAAATAAAATGTTTAACGTTAGGTGAGCAAGGCATAACATGTAGGTCTTGCATTAGGATATTAATTTCGAAATACGGTTGGATTCGTAGTTGCTTACGGAATCCTCTTAGGATATAAACCAAAACTGAACTAATAAATTAAGGAGTTAACATGAAGAAATGTTTACTTAAAGCAATGCTCGTGGCCATGTTCATGGTCGTCGTTGCATTCGCTTGGGGACAAAGCATCTTTTACGAAGAGCCTTTTGACACAAACAATGGTTGGACTTTAGAATCCAACTGGTCGATTACTGCAGGCGCTCTGACTCTGTCAGATACACCTACAATTACAAACTACGATTTATCGGCAACCTCGCCCAATATCGTGGTTCCAGCAACTGCTGGAGATATGGTTATAAGCCATTACCTCCATCAGTACACTCCTCCTGAAACCTTTGAAATCATTGTAGTCGCGGGAGGCACTCCGAATATTTTATGGTCCTATAATGAAAGCGCAAGCTGGGGAGTAGTAGGGGGACAAGATTTAACCTTATCCCTTGTTCCTTTTGCCGGTCAAACCATTCAACTGAAGTTCCGTTCTCACGGAGCAACCACCTTTGGCTTCTACGATTGGTTCATTTACGACATCAAAGCCTATGCCAGCTTGAATATGGATATGGGTGCCCTATCACTTACGGGCTCCACCACTCCCACTCAAGGTACAGCCACAAACTATATTGTTACTGTAAAGAACACTGGCTTGACAGCCGTAACAGCTTACACTGTGAAGCTGATGAAAAACACTACAGTTGAAATTGGTTCACAAGCAGGAACCAGCCTTGCACCAAATACAACTCAAACTCACACTTTTAACTGGACACCAGATGCTACAGGCCCCGCCGTACTTACTGGTAAAGTGATACTTACAGGCGATCTAAATCCGAATAACGATATTACGCCAGAATTGAATATCAACGTTCAGCCCACTGGCGTGCAAGCCGTGACTATCGGTGCCGGAGATCAAACGGCGCGGATACCCATGAATTTCTTCTACAAAAGCTCGCTCTATGAAGCATTGTATATGAGCGACGAACTTGGTTTCACTAGTGGAACCATCACTTCGCTGGCTTTGTACAACGACTTCGCCGATTCACCCGCCAATGGCGCCACCAAAATTTGGTTGGGCACTACCAACTTGACGGATCTCTCTGCTGGTTTCATACCTTCCACTCAAATGACTCTTGTCTTTGATGGAACTGTGAATTACCCCACCGGCATTAATACCATCACCATCCCCTTAACCACTCCTTATATGCACACTCCTGGCAATTTGGTGATGATGGTGAAACGTCCTTTGGATGGGGCGTATTATTCCTCAAGTGATAACTTCCTGTGCCAGACAATAGGAACCAACCGTGCTCGCGTTCTATATAGCGATAGTATCGATTACGATCCTGCTGCCCCTGCACCAGGAACATTATCCGGCCAATTCCCCAAGACCACATTCTTCTATACCGATCAGGCTCTCGTAAATGATCTGGGCTGCCTGAGCGTTAGTGGCAACATCACTCCCAGTGCCGGAAGCTCTTGGGATTATACCGTCACTGTTAAGAACAACGGTACCGCGGTCCAGGACAACTACCAGGTAAAGCTGTTCAAAGAAGGAAACGTTGAGGTCGGCTCCGTCAATGGAACCACCATCAATTCCATGCAGACCCTGCAGTTCACTATTCCATGGACTCCCGCAACTGTAGGTCAAACCTTCATCTATGGCAAGGTTGTCCTCGCTACCGATGAAATTGCTCAGAACAATCAAACTGCTAATTTCCCTGTAGATGTTCAAGCTGCAGGCGTCGTTGCCATTACCGTAGGTTCTGGCGGATCCACTGTGAAGATGCCTGTGGACTTTTATTGGAAGAACAGCCTGTTCGAAACCGTTTTTCTGGCTACCGAACTTAATATCGGTGGTTTGTTAACCGGTGTGCAGTTCTACAATAACTTCAGCTCTGCTAACGTCCTTGATAAGCCTGTGAATATCTGGATGGGTGAAACCACCGAGACAGATCTTTCTGCCGGATGGATTCCCTCCACCCAGCTTACTCAGGTTTTCAATGGTACTTTGAACTTCCCAGCCGGCGCCAATAGCATCAATATTCCTTTCGCCACTCCTTTACCCTATGGCGGAGGCAATCTTGTGATGATGGTTCAACGCCCGATGGATACCGAGTATTATTCCTCGAGTGACCTGTTCGTAAGCCAAACAGTTGGCACAAACAGAACCCGTAATCTGACTAGCGATTCTGTTAGTTTCGATCCTACTGCACCTGCCGCCGCTACCCCCACCGGTCAATTCCCCAAGACCACCTTCTTCTTCATTACCGAAGGAATGGGTGCTTTGAATGGAACAGTTAGCAGTGGTGGAACTCCCTTGGAAGGTGCCACAATCACTGTAGCCAATAGTACTTTAACTTACACAACCGGTGCTACCGGTACTTACAGCTTCCCTTACATTGCTGAGGGTGTGCAAACTGTAAGCGCCACCAAACACGGCTATACTGTAGCAACTCACAATGTCACCATCGTGGAAGACCAAACTGCCACTCAAGACTTCGCCATCAGCCTGCTTCCGCAGGTCGCGGTGAGCGGTAGAGTGGTAGGCAGCGATGCTCCCACAGTGGGCCTTGCCGGTGCCACAGTCAATTTCACCGGTTATGAACCTTATACTGCGACCACAGACGCAGCCGGGCTTTTCAATCTCCCCAGCGTCTTTGCGAGCCAAACCTATGATTATACCATCGTCGCCGAAGGCTATGCTCCTCTTACAGGACAAGCTGTAGTAGGCACTACCGCTCTTGCCATGGGCGATTTGATCGTAAGCGAAATAGCCTATCCTGCCAGCCAGGTGGTAGCCACGGAAGCTACTGACTTCAGCAATGTAGTGGTCACCTGGAATGAACCCGTAGCGGGAACAGAAGGCTGGCTGCATTATGACAGCGGTGAAAACAGCGACAGCATCGGCACCGGTGGTGCAGCTGATTTCGACGTCGCCGTCCGTTACCCTGGAAGCGCTCTGCAGGATTATGCAGGCACCAGCCTCCAGGCCGTAAAAGTATGGCCAGCCCAAGCTGGCAGCTTCTCCCTGCGTGTATGGACTGGTGGAACTCCCACTACTCCTGGAACCATGGTTGTGGACCAGGCCTTTACCCCTGTATTGGATCAATGGAACACCATAACGCTTAATACTCCTGTACCGATCACCGGTACAGAAGAGCTGTGGTTTGGCTATCGCTGTAATGTAACTGGTGGTTATCCTGCCGGTTGCGATGCTGGCCCTGCCATCGATGGCTTTGGCAACATGATGTACTTCCAAGACGCATGGGGCACCCTTACGGGTCTCAACCCTGATTTGAACTACAACTGGAATATTCAGGGCTATGCCGGCTTCGGCGCTCCCACTCGTGGCGAAGAGCTGATCCCCATCGTAGCCTCAACCAGAGGCATCACCGAAGGCACTTTGTCTGCCAGCGGAATCAAATCCGTAAACAGCAAGCCAGTCGTTCAAAATGAAACCCGTGCGATTACCGGTTACAAAGTATGGCGCCTCACAGAGGGTCAGGAGACTAACGAAGCTACCTGGACTGCCCTTACTCCCACCGCCATCACAGCCCTTACCTATACCGATAATGCCTGGACACCTCTGCCTTCCGGCGTCTACAAATATGCCGTCAAGGCCGCTTATTCAAATAACGTCTATGCCGCTCCTGCCTTCTCAAACGCGATTCACAAAGGCATGATGGGCACCCTGTCTGGCACGGTTACCGAATTTGGTACCAACCTGCCAGTCCAAGGCGCCACCATCACCGCTGGTGATTACAGCGGCACCTCCAATACTACTGGTGCATACAGCTTTGCAGTATATGCAGGCAACTACACCGTTACTGCCTCCAAGGCTGGTTACCAGAATGCTTCCCAACCCGGCGTGGTAATTACCGGTCTTCAGACCACTACCCAAGACTTCGTACTTACCGAAATCACCCTGCCTCCTGCTGGCGTAGTCGCAGAATTGGCCGGAAATAACGTCAATATTACCTGGATGGAGCCCGGCTCAGGTGCAGAAATGACCGAAGGCTTTGAAGGCGCCACCTTCCCACCCGCAGACTGGACCCAAGTAATCACCGATACCGGTGCTGCTGGAACCACAGGCGTCTTACCTACCTGGTGTCAAATCGGCACAGTAGCTCTTGACCCTGCAGTGCCACCCCATTCTGGAGCCTATCAGGCTGGTTTGTGGTGGAGCTATGAGCATCAGGATGAATGGCTCAAGACCCCTGCCTTCAACTGCTTGCCCAATGCCTCTCTCACCTTCTGGAGCTATGTATTCTTCGGCTCTACAAATAATGATCACTATCGTGTGAAAGTATCCACAAACAACGGTTCAAGCTGGACCACAATCTGGGATGCCACAGAACTAACCGGTGGTTGGAACTACTATGCCACTCCTATCGTGATCGACCTCGCTGCCTACAGTGGCCAGGAAATCATGTTGGCCTGGCAGGCTGAAGATCCACCTTCAAATGACGGTCTGTGGTATGTCTGGTTCATGGATGATATCCATGTGGGCAACCCCACCAAGACCATCAGATTCAATAGCGACATGCTGACAAAATACAACCCCAATCAAGCACCTGAAGTACACAGTGTATCCCTGCCAGCCAGCCGTGCTGCTGTGAACAACCCTGGCCTTCAGGAAGAATCTCTTAGCATCGATCGCGCTGTAACTGGTTACAAAGTATGGCGTCTCCTGCAAGGACAGGAAGCCAATGAAGGTCAATGGAATACTCTTACTCAGAATCCGATCAGCGCTACCGCTTATCAGGATGCTGCGTGGACTACCTTGCCCGATGGCATGTACAAATGGGCAGTGAAAACCGTTTATACCGGTGGAGTACTCTCCAATTCTGCCTTCTCCAATCCTGTAGAAAGACTCACCCAGATCGGAACTGTAGCTGGATTCGTACGCGATATCCAAAATCAGCCCATCAACGGTGCTACCATCGTCACCGGCACTTACACTGCTACCTCAAACGCCAATGGCGCTTACAGCATGGCAGTACCTGCCGGAACTCACAGCATGATTGCCAGCCATCCGAATTATGTGGCTGCCACTCAGACTGGCGTGATCGTAGTAACCGGAGAAACCACTACAGTAAACTTCCAGCTTCAGCCCAGCTCAATCCTGCTGGAAGAAGGTTTCGAAACTTATGAAGACTTCGCACTCAGCTTCGCTCCCTGGACTGTGATAGACGTGGATCAAAGCGAAACCTATGGCTTGACCAATACCGCATGGCTGAATGCCTATGCGCCCCAAGCCTATATCATATTCAATCCAAGTGCTACTGTACCTCCCGTCACTACTGCAGTACCGCATGGCGGCAACAAGTTTGCTGCCTCTTTCGCTGCCACTACACCTCCCAACAACGACTGGTTGATCACTCCTCAA
>JAJBAW010000074.1 GCA_020532545.1 Candidatus Cloacimonadota bacterium
ATGGGCAGGTTAACAAATTGAAATTGTGCTACATACCTATCTTTTGTGACCCCCTTAGAAAAGTTTTCCTTGCCAACTGCAACGACCCTGATAAAAGTGGATACTTAAAAGGGTTTCATTCCAATATACAGGCTATACCAGGATGGCAGGCGCACGCTATCGTCTCTTTCCATGAGCGTGTTCAAGTACATACGAAAGTCATTTCTATAGGCCTCACTGGGGTTTATCGCCTTAATCTGGCGAGAGATATCCCGGTAAGCATGATTCTGCGGCTGGATCGGCATCTTAGGAGCGCGACGCATCAAAGTCCGCTTTAACCTGGGGTGATAGTAATATATGGCTCCGTCCAGCTTGCCGGAAAAGCCTTTAATTCCTGCTTTTACATATGCTTTCATCATTTCCTCCCGTTTTTGTTACCATATTCCTCCCTCAGTTCATACTGTCAAGTACTTCTTTATCCTCCCTTAATCAAGCCTTAACTATTAACGCTTGATTAAGGGTAGATCGATGTATGATAGAGAGTCTCAAATAGGGAGTAGCTATGGATATTGCTGATTGATCTTAGCTGGATACTTAAAAGGGTGACAGGCCCTTCCCGATGAAAACTCTTGACATCTAAGCGCTATATCCAGAGCTTGTTCACAGTGAGCGGGCATAGCTCAGTTGGTAGAGCATTAGCTTCCCAAGCTGGGGGTCGCGGGTTCGAGTCCCGTTGCCCGCTCCATATTTAACAAGAGTTTACGCCTACTTCAAATCACCCTCTTTTTTCAGGTGGACACAGAAGAGGACACAGATTCTTTTGGGATACTCGGAAATATTGGAGCATAGATAGAAAAACGTGAACAATGGGATGGATTTCCCTGAGCTTCGAATATGAATTATTATCCTCCTTAATGCAAGTCCCCTTTAGTGAACACCGTTTCCATTTTATCGCATAATCCTCTTCCCTTGCGGATTTGAAGCTCTGCCTTGCACCTCAAAAGATTTTAAATTCAAAAAGCAAGGCTATTCCCCATAAATGTCTTGACTGAAAAGGCAAAGACGTAAATACTGTAATTGATTATAGATGAAATTCAAGATGCGAGAACTTAAAATGTCCTCAAATGATTGTAAAACTAGGAGCTGGGATTTATAGCAAGCTCTGAGACGGTACTGTTGGAGAATTCCCGCCAACAATTGGGACTCAACATTATTGAAGCCATGTAAGCATGGATCTTAGGAGAAAACACGATGATGCATTTTCATACTCACACAAATCGGCAGGGGAATCTATTAACGATAGCTCGCTATTGTCTAATTTTAGTAATATTCTGCATAGCCATATCGGGTTGTCAGAACAAAAACCTCAAAGTGGTTGATGCAAAGATACTTCATTATAATACAATGCTGGATAGCCTCAGCGTTAGGATGCAAGACTTTGATCCTCATACTGGTTCTCTGGAAAAAGGGATTGACGAGTATGTCGTATTAAACGATGATGCCAATAACTTGTATACTGAGATTATGGAATACATTGCCTCATTGCATGTTAAAGATCTTAAAGATAAAAAGGATCACTTTAGCAGAGAACAAATGATTGAGCTTAAAAAAGCAGAAGCTGAGGCGCGTAAACTCTGGGATACTGCCGGGGTAAATCTTAAAATAATAGGTGAAAGAATCCAGGCACTACCCAGTATTAGTGATTGACTTTCATCCTGAAGACGACATTAGTTAAAGCATAAAAGGACGAAAAAAGAGAGTCGGGTACAAACTGCTTGACGCTTTTTGAATCTTTTCAGGCATAAGCAAAATGAGTAGGTTATGTACCTACTCATTTTGTATTCAGCCAACTTTAGCCGATTGCTCTTCAATAGGGACAATCGGCATAGTTGTTTTGAACAATCATCGTACTCTAGCTATTTCACTTTTTCCAATACTGATCCGGTGCCTTTGAGAGGCAGCTAATACTCAAGATTTGGAGCCATTACCTTCTCTTAGATATCTTCCCAGAGGACGTTTGACAATCTCGTTGATCACCACATATAGCAGGGCCAAGCCCAGAATCAGAGCCAGATGTGCAGGCTGGGGCTGGATGAATCCAAAGAATTCCCGCGTCCACGGAATCATGGGCAAAGCCAGAGTAATCGCCAAGGCAGGTACGGAAAGCGCAATGAGCGGCCAAGCCGGTCGGCCAGCCTTTTCAATGGGCAACATGGACCGGATGGAAAACACCAAAAACAGTTCTGTAACCACGCTGGCAATAAACCAGTTGGTCTGCAGAACCTGAGGCGAGATCCGGTAAAAGAGCGCAAAATAGATGAAGTCAAACACGGTGCTCAATAGTCCCAGGGTGATAAAAATGATATACATAGAGCGAAAATCGTACTTTTGTGGCCGTTCCACCTCGCGGGGAGAGACATTGTCCATAGCTATCGCTATCATGGGGAAATCGGAAAGCAGGTTGAGAAGCAACAACTGCTTGGGCAGCATGGGCAGAAAGTCGATAAGCAGCGATCCGATGGCCACGGCATAGAAGTTTCCAAAATTACCTACCAGGGTAGCCCGGATATATTTGAGAGTATTGGCATGGGTTTCTCTTCCGAAACGGATTCCATCCACGATCACCCTCAGGTCATTTTTCAGCAGCACGATATCTGCAGTTTCCCGAGCAATATCAGCAGCGGACTCGACCACCAGAGAGACATGAGCCGCCTTGAGTGCAGGGGCGTCGTTGATTCCTTCACCCAAAAATCCCACCGTAAACTGCAATTTTAGCATTTCGATCAGATGTAATTTCTGTTCCGGAGTGGTGCGGGCAAAAACCCTGATGTGCCCAACCTTTTGAAGCTGCTCTTCCCCTGGCAAGGCCAAGAAGGCAGAGGCCTCCATCACTTCGTCCGCGTGCGTTACCAAGCCTGCTTCGCGTCCCACAGCTTCCGCCACCAGCAGGGCATCACCCGTGATCATAGTGATCTCCACATGCAGTTCCCGAGCCGCTTGTACCGTTTCCAGAGTAGTGCCTTTCAGTCGATCGATGAAGGACACAAATCCGGCAAACCTCGCCTCTTCCCCATCGTTGTAACTCACGCCCAGAACTCGGTGCCCTTGCCGCTCTTCCGTAGCCAGCCATTCTCCAACGTCTTCGAGTCCTGCCATCTTCTGTTCCAAAAAGTATTCCGGACTGCCCCTGCGGATATGGATCCGGGGGCCGTACTCGGCTTGAACTACAGCACCATTGCTGCGTTGGGCAGGATCGAAAGCCTCTTCCTCATGCAGCGTGAATGTTGCTAATTGAGCCCTCAAATCTGGGGTCATAGAATCTTCCAGGGCTTGATCAAAGGGCTCCGGATTTTGCTTGTCCAGATCGTGAGCAGCCAATCTGGCCAGTAACAAGGGATCATATTTCGTTCCCGGTGCCTGGCGCTGATTGACCAAAAACAGCTTATTCTCCGTAATAGTGCCGGTTTTATCCGTACACAGAAGATTCACTCCACCCAGATCTTGTACCGAAGACAGGCGTTTGACGATCACGCCGTGTTTGGCAAAACGCAAAGCCCCGCGGGAAAGAGAAAAGGTAAGCACCAAAGGCAAAGCCTCGGGAATCACAGACACGGCCAGCGCGATGGCAAAGATCAAGAGGGTGGTGATGTCAGTTTTACCTTTATTGATCAGCAGATTGGCTACGACGATACCGACGAGGGTGATAAGTGTGATGCGCAGGATGAATTTGCTGATGCGGTCGATGCCCTTCACCATTTCGCTTTCCTGTTGCACTTCGGAAGCGGTAGCAGAGATGGCTGCCAGCCTGGTGGAGATCCCCGTAGCCAGAACTTCCGCCAAGGCGTTGCCCCGCACGATCACCACTCCCTGCAGCAGTTTATTGCCCTCGTCCATGGTCTGTCCAGGTTCCAAAGCTTTTTTGAGCACCGGGATGCTTTCTCCCGTGAAGGTGGTTTCGTCCACCATCAGGTCTCTGGTCTGGCGCACCACAGCGTCAGCAGGAACGATGTCCCCGGCCTGGAGCTTGAGAATGTCCCCCGGGACAATGTCTGCGGTATCCAGTTCCTGATCCTGACCATCACGGCGCACCGTGATCTTATTGATCAAAAAGCTTTTAAGACTGGCAGCAGCAGAATTGGCCTTGTACTCCTGAAAAACATTTAGAGCAGTTCCCAGGATGACGAAAAAGAGGATGAAGGCTGCATCCAGAGGCTCTCCCAGCATGAGAGTAACCCCTGCAGCAACTAGCAGCAAAATATTGAAAATTCCCTTGAATTGCCGTAAGATTAGTTTTAAAAGGCTAAACCGACTTTCGGGCAGGGCGTTTTTGCCATATTTCGCCAAGCGTTCACCCGCTTCTACAGCGCTTAAACCGTTTAATTCGCTCAAAATCTATCCTTTGTGACCGATACTCCCGCATAGCTCGCAGAGGCTTCACCGCTTGCTCCCCAGCAGGGAATACGACCTGATTTTTTTGTGATAGTTATTAGGATAATCATATATCAATAGGCATGGGATGTGTCAAGCGAATAATACCATAATTTTTTGCAGAATCCAGCTCCCAAGCCGCATAGATTATGCTGGAAATGACGTGGAGATA
This sequence comes from Candidatus Cloacimonadota bacterium, assembly GCA_020532545.1. Lineage (GTDB taxonomy): Bacteria > Cloacimonadota > Cloacimonadia > Cloacimonadales > Cloacimonadaceae > UBA5456. Next base: position 4,580 of record JAJBAW010000074.1, read on the forward strand.
AGAGGATTTATTCCTGCTATCTCCACGTCATCTCCAGAGCAACAGATGGGAGAGGCAGTCCTGGCAGAAAGCGATTTCAGCCTCAAAACCTATCAACCTGTGGCTACATATCTGGAATGGTTTGATCTTGGATAAATAGCACGAAGCTCTATGACATGTGGAGATTGTTTATTTTTGGATTAATGGCTACTGTTTTTTGTTCAGGATTATCCGAAACGGGCTAGAGCAGTTTTGTCCCCTTGATGGAATTGGCATTCACCGCAAGATCGGCAAAAAGACCGGCTTTGAACTTGGGTATTGCGGCAGCGGCGACCATGGCGGCATTGTCCATACAGAGCCCCAGCGAGGGAAAATAGACCTTGATATTGTATTGGGAAGCCTCTTTTTGCATCTCTTCCCGCAAGGCAGAATTCGCCGCCACTCCTCCGGCGATGAGGATTTGCTGGCGGTGGAGCTGTCGCGCTTTTCGGATGGTTTTTGAGATCAGAGGGCGGATAATGGCTGCCTGGATGCTGGCGGCAATATCGGATTCGTGCTCTTGCAGGTGCTCCGGACTTTGGGCCATAATATAAGTCCTGATCGCGGTTTTCAAACCGCTATAGCTGAAATTGTAGTTATCCTTTTGGGGCAGAGGATTCGGTAGATCCACGAATTTGGCATCTCCCCCACTTGCGAGGCTATCGATGATCGGGCCTCCGGGAAAGCCCAGTCCCAAGAGCTTGGCGGCTTTGTCAAAAGTTTCTCCCGCAGCGTCGTCTAGGGTCTTGCCCACGACCTCGAACATGGTATCAGTCTGAAAATCTACCAGCTCTGTATGCCCACCGGAAACTACCAGGGCCAAAAATGGCGGCTTCAGATCTGGATGATCTATGTAATTTGCAAAGATATGGCTAAGGAGATGGTTCACAGTGATCAGCGGTTTCTGCAGACTCCAGGACAGAGCTTTGGCAAAGGCCAGACCCACGATCAGCGAACCGATCAAGCCTGGGTTTATGGAGACCGCGATGGCGTCTATTTCGCGAAGGCTGATATTCGCCTTCTGCAGGGCAAGCTGGGTCATGTGCATGATATTCTTCATATGCAACCGGGACGCAAGCTCTGGTAGTACTCCTCCAAAAGCGAGATGCTCCGGCTGGCTGGAAATCAGGTTTACCAGAACCTCATAATCGGTATTGAGGATCGCCACAGAGGTGTCATCACAAGACGATTCGAAGGACAGGATCAGACTCATTTACGAGCACGCACCTTACCCGGTGTAATGGCAATAGCTTGAGTACCTTCGGGTATGGTAAGTTCTACTGTAAAAAGCCCATTTTCATCCGCTTTATCGCTCACCCGGGCCGTGATCTGATTGGGATTTATAGCCTCCAAAACAGCGCCAGAAGCCTGCAATCTCACAGCCACCCGAGCAGGGAGATAGCCGGCTGGCAAGGCGATATTGGGAAACACACGGGTAGCCTGCGCTGTGCCGGAGATGCTGAGCAAGACCTTCTTTTGGGTTGTGGTGATATCAGGCGGAATATTTAGTTCCAGTTCGCTGGTATCGTTTTCCAGAGCAGCTTGGTCGACTTTCTTGGTGAGGATGGCACCTACGCCCCGAATCCTGTTTTTGTGACCAAATATAGTCACTCGATCCGGATCGAGATTATAGCGCAATTCGCTGAAGCGGCTTTCAGTATAGGCATTTTCAAAGTCAATCTTGATGGGGACTACCTTTTGATGGAAGATATCCGCCTGAATAGTCAATTGGTCGGATTCAGCGGGGCCCAAAAGGCTCACATTGATGTTTTCAGGCAAGTCTATGGAGTAGTCTTGCAAGGAGATCACATCTGTATTGGGGGTGATCTTACTGGCGTCTATATTCACCTTGGGCTTGGCCATCATCAAACGCAAGATATCCAGGCCTTTGCCCCGCACTGCGAAAGGAACCGCACTGGGGAAATTTTCCAAGGTGATGTTTTGCGGTACAGAAAGCAGATTGATGGGTAGAGATACCACACTGCGTTGCTCCGAGATCAAGGCTGATTGCAGCCAGATAAACATGGCTAAAAACAAGGCAAATAGGCGCAGACCGAGGTTGTCCTTGAACATGTTTTATCCCTTTCCTTCGGTTGGAGCCTGAAGGCCAAATTGTTTGATTTTTTTATACAAGGTGGTGCGTTCGATGCCGATATTCTTTGCAGTATTGGTTACGTGCCAGTCATGGCGCTGAAGCTGGTGCATCAGATAGTCTTTTTCGTACTCCACCATGCTACTCTTGAGGTTATGGATTTGCAAATATCTTGAATTGTCCACTTCCTGGTGGTTTCCGGCCTCGTTTGTGCGCTGTTCCAGGTGTCTCAGAATGGTTGCATTGGTAATGCTTTTCTCGTTGATCATGATGAACTTACAGAAGTTTCTGAGTTCGCGGATATTGCCGGGCCAGGAATAGCTCAGCAGATCGTCCTTGAGGGTGGTGAGATCAAGCTGGTCATTGATATTGTATTTGTGGGAAAAGCTGGTAAGGAAAAAGCTCATCAACAGCAATATGTCCTCTTCGCGTTCACGCAGAGGGGGCAATTCCACGATGTTGCCTTCGATCCTGAAAAAGAGATCGCGTCTGAACTTATCGGGATTGGCAAGCACGTTCATCTTGGCATTCGAAGCAAAGATCAGGCGGGTATTCACCTTCTTCATCGGGCCGCCCACCACCTGAATCTCTTTGTTCTCGATAGCGCGCAGAATCTTGGACTGGGAAACCATAGAGAGATTGGTGACTTCATCCAAAAAGAGCAAGCCATCGCTGCATTCTTCAAAGAATCCGGTTTTATTACGCTCAACATTGGGTAAAACGCCTTTGGCGTGGCCAAAAAGCTCACTTTCGATCAAAGTCTCGGTGAGTGCAGAACAGTTCAGCGTATGGAACGGTTTGCCAAAACGGCTGGAGCTGATGTAGTAGTAATTCGCTGCCACTTCCTTGCCTGTGCCGGTTTCTCCGATGAGGAAAAGGTCCTCATCCACTTCCGCCAGCTTGTGAATTTGCTCTCGTACTTTTTTGATCGCCGGGCTTTCACCGATGAAGGGGAAGGAGCGGGTAAATTGCTTTTTGAGATTTATATATTCGATCTGCAGGCCGATATGCTCTTCTTCCTGATGCTTCAGGGTGATGGCATTGTCGATGTGCAAGAGGAGCTGATTGGTGCTAAAATTACTGCCTTTTTCGATGAAGTGATAGGCTCCCAAAGTGCGGATCTCTTTGGCCTGAGCAGAGCTCACTTCGCCAGAGATGACGATGACCTTGTAATTTAGATCCATCTTTTCTTTAAGCTGCTTCAGCACCTGGATGCCATTGAGTTTGCTGCCCACCAGATACACATCTAGAAGGATTACATCGGGATTGAAGACGCGGAGTTCCTCAAAAAAGATATCGGAATTTGCTGTGATTAAAACTTCATAGAAATAACGCTTCAGTACCAGAGCAATCTGATCTGCCAGAACAATATCATCTTCGAGTATTAGTACTTTGCCTTTGGTCATAACTTTACCTCAAGAGTTTCTCTTCCATCTCTGCCAGAGCGTTTATAAAATAGATATACGCTTGATCCGGAGAATCATAGGGCGAGAAATATTTATGCACGTCGCCATCCTGGAAGTATTTGGAGCACATATAATAGAAATGATCTGATGTACTGAGCATCCGGGCAAGGGGCAAGAGCTTTTCATCTCCCTTGGCCTTGATCTTTTCCAGGAGCTCATACAGGGTCTCAATCGCGTTGCGTTGCATGTCGTTTTCCAGCCAGGCCGAAAGATCACGCTCCTCATCTGCCCAGGAGACTGCCTCGGGGAAGGAAATAGATTCCTGTTGATAATTTGAGAGGCTCGTGGCGTCTTTGGGATGGGCAAAGCCCAGATGGTCGTTCTTCAGCACTTCTCCGGGAAAATGGCGCATAAAGTCAAAGATGCCGCTCTCCGCCCATTGGTGTTCACCAAAAGTCTCATAGTCCATGAAAAGATTGAGGAATTGATTGCGACCCTTGGTTTCATTCAGGGTCAGCTTGTCTATCCAGCTCACGAATTTATTCACGGTCAAAGGGTATTCCGGCCAATCCCGATTGGAAAAGCGGAAAGCGATGTCATCGGCCAATTGGTAGTATTTGAGCAGGAGATTGATGCGCTTGGAATAGTTCTTGTAGGAATACAGCGGAGAACGCCATTGCAGGATGCGGTCCACCCCTTCGGTAAGGATGGTCTTAAAGCCTTCAATCTCAAAGATAAGATCGGAAAGACGGTCCTGATAGATCAGCTCTGTATTGCGGAAGGTTTCAGTATGATAAGAGAATTCCTTCATCATCAAATCCCGGTGCATATGGACCTGATCCAAAAACTCATTGGAATCGTACATAAAGGCTAAGGAGTGATAATAGGTCTCTCCTAAAATCTCCACACAACCCGTATCTACCAGGGCTTTGAATGAATCCAGGGTCTCGGGACTGTAGAGCTTGAACTGCTCGATGGCGGTTCCGGTGATGGAAAACGCCACCTTGAATCTGCCTTCATGCTCCTTGATCAGTTTCAAGAGCAAGGCATTCGTGGGCAAATAGCATTTTTGTGCGACTTTCTTCATGACTTCTGAGTTCAGCTTGTCGTCAAACATAGGAGTTCCCTGACCGATATCCAATACGTTGTAGTGTCTGAGCCGATACGGTTGGTGCACTTGAAAGTAGAAAATGATATTCAGCATTGTATCTCCTATTTATTCTTGGCGGCGGATGTATTCGGCCAAAGTGGCAGAATAAAGTTGGCGGATCTTGATCGCAGCTTCATCCCACTGGATTTTGTTTACTTCATGCATGCCATCGATACCCATTTTGATGTTCTTTTCAGGATTCTCGATGAGATGATTAATAGTATCCACCCAGAGATCTACTTCCCAAAAGTCTATTTTGAAGGCATGATTCACTACTTCTGCCACTCCGGACTGTTTGGAGATGACAGATGTAATGCCATAGGCCATGGCTTCCAAAGGACTGATGCCAAAGGGTTCTGAGACCGAAGGCAAGACATAAATATCCGAAGCTCGGAGTATCCTCTCCACCTGTTTACGATTCAGGAATCCAGTAAAAAGAAAACGGTTTTTAAGCTTTAATGAAGCAGAGCTGCGCAGGATCTTTCTGCTCATATCTCCTGTCCCGGCCATGATGAATCTGGCGTCAGGATGCGATGCGAGCACCTTCTGCGCCATTTCAAGAAAGTAATCCGGACCTTTTTGCAAGGTGATGCGTCCTAAAAAGAGAATCACCGGTCCTTTGAATATGCGTTCTTTCGAGAAAACTGCATCTTCCGGCACTGTAAAGGCATTGTGCACGATGCGGATCTTGGCGGTATCGATGCGATAGCGGCTCATGATCATCTGAGCGGTGTATTGGGAGACGGCGATCACTTTATCTGCGTAGGTCATGCCGGCATGCTCGATCTTGTGCACACGCTCGTCCCCAGGGCCTCCGGCGCGGTCAAACTCGGTGGCATGGATATGCACCACCAACGGTTTTGTGCTGATCTTTCGGGCCAGCATACCAGCAGGATAGCAGAGCCAGTCATGCGCGTGAATCAGGTCAAACTCCAGGAGCTTGGCTATTTTTTCCGCTCTCAGGGTAAATTCCTGGACCTTATGGATGAGGTCTTCATCGCCAACCAGATGGTTGGTCATTTCACGCCAGACATCACGCTCTTCGCCGCTCATGCGCTCAGAAAGCCAGTATTCCTTCTTCAAAGAGATGGAGTAACGCTGTACAGAGGTCAATTGGATATAGGATTCCGGACTATCCGAAATGCCAATATACTCCAGGCGTTCGCTATCATTGCTGAATCTGAGCTTTTCAAACTTGCTTTGTTCACCCTTGTCTATGAAAACAACAGGCAGGGTATCCACATCGCTGACCTCGCGCAGGGGGAAATAGACCATTTCACGAGTGGGCAAGACCAGATCGATCTTGATTCCCAGGTTCAGCAGGGCTTTGACCATGCCATAGCAGGCCATGCCCAAGCCACCGGAAATGAGCGGGGGAAATTCCCAGGTAAACATCAGAACCTTCATGATTTCACCCCCAAAGATTCGATAAATGTTTCTATGTTATACAATGCTGCCACGCTCCAGGCCTGAGCCGGTGCGCCTTTGGGGAAATGAGGATTCTCACCATCCCAGACTTCGGCCACAGAGGCAATGTGTCCACGCATAAAGCTGTTTCGAAGTACTCCGATGAATTTACTCAGGTCTTCTGCCAATTCCTGATCCGTCTTCTGCTTGCCATAGATTTTCAGATACAGGCCGCAGAAAGGTCCCATTAGCCAGGCCCAGACGCTGCCATTGTGATAGCTCAGATCGCGGTCTTTCTGGGTTCCATAATACTTTTTGCGGAATTTGGGATCTTTGGGGCTCAGCGTGCGCATGCCATAATAGGTATAAAGCTCGCTAAAAGAACGCTCCCAGACCTTTTTCATGATGGATTCATCCACCACAGACCAAGGTAATGATAAGGCGATCAAGGCATTGGGCCTGATCTCAACTATTTGTTTATCGCCTTCCAGACGGTCTGCCAGATAGTCTCCATTCCAAAATTTGCCAAAAGATACTTTTACTTTGGCCATAGTGCTCAGGTGTTCTGCTTTGGCTGTGATCTTACTTTCAGACAGGGCGTTGTAGCCTTCACACATTGCTTCGTAGCTGGCCAGGGCGTTGTACCACAGGGCATTGATTTCCACGGGTGCGCCCCATCTGGGAGTAACCGCTTTACCATCAATCAGCACGTCCATCCAGGTGCCGTGAGCAAAAGCTGGTTTGAGATCGATCAAGCCATCTTCACGGATATCAAAAAGATGCTCATCCTGATTCATGATGGATTGCAGGATGTCTTCGGTGAGCAGGATCACTTCTTTCCAATAGGTTATGCTATTCTTCTTTTTGCCCAGTTTCCAGAGCATGATGATGTACCACAGCGTGGCGTCTATGCTGTCGTAATTAGCTTTCCTGCCTGTTTCCGCGAACATATTGGGGATTAAGCCTCCCACAATATAGCGGCTATAATTCTTCAGGATCTTCTGAATGAGATCCAGATATTTATCGGAACGCAAGAGCGCATTCAATACCACCATGGTATCTCTGCCCCAGGCTCCGTAAAAGGGGTATCCGGCCACGATGTCATCATTGGCGACAAAGTCCATCAGGGCAAATTCCAGGATCTCCAGATACTGTTTCCTGTTGAACAGTGCGTTGTCGTTGTAATCCAATCTTGAAAGCAGGGTGCCGTCGGTGTCCAGACCTTTGGGAAAATCCATCGGCTTGGGCAGCTTTGCGTAGCGGGCTTCAATATTTGCCACCATTTTCAGGGGGCTCTCAAAGGCGCTATCAGAGAATAACATGGCATTGCTTTCTCCGGGGGCCAGATCAAAAGCAATCTGGAAAAAGCTGATCTGATCTCCGATTCCGGCATAACCGCTCATCACTTCCCAGGGATAGTAAACATTGTAATACACATAGCGGTTTGCACTTACTTCACCACGCAACACTGCTCCATAAACTGCGATTTGATTGTCCTTACGCAGAGCTGAAAAAACAGAATAATCCGTTTCCTGCAGGATGCCGGTCTCAAATTCTGCGAAATCCAGGCTGCCATGAGCATTGATGTCATGATGCGGGCACAAGGTGTATTTGGGGTTAAAAACGAAATGCAGTCTATGCTGGCCCAAGTTCGTGTATTTGACCAACACGGTATTGCTATCCAGATCCATCATCAGTTCTTTGAGGATGAGGATATCGTCATGATGCGGAAGTGCGGAATACAAAAATGCGGGATATGGACGCAACCAAGGTTTTACAAGATGCAGAAAACCTTCTGGATATATGCAATTACTATAGTTATTGCTATCCAGATGGATGGTCTCTCCACGCCATTCAACTTTCTCTTCAATGCCTGCAACCAGATGATTGCGGTTGAAGCTCTTGTCACTCGCGATCAAGAGTCCGTGGTACTTGCGTTGGTTAATCAGGTTTCCTGTTCCCAGCGCATATGCACCCAGCTTATTGGTCAAAATCCATTCATGGTGATGGGTCTCCATGAAGTAGTTATTCATTTAACCCCCTAAAGTCTGAATAAAGTTAATGTGTTGATTCTTTTCCACAGCATAAAATCCGTCAAGTA
>JAJBAW010000008.1 GCA_020532545.1 Candidatus Cloacimonadota bacterium
ATCAATGGACCTGTTAACAAATTGAAATTGTGCTACATACCTATCTTTTGTGACCCCCTTAGAAAAGTTTTCCTTGCCAACTGCAACGACCCTGATAAAAGTGGATACTTAAAAGGGTTTCATTCCAGAAATAAGGTCTGTGAAAAGTGAATCAAAGGCAGCAGAAAGCAGCAGAAAGACCATACTATGAGAGTGCGGAGCACGACAGCGTTTATCGCCTTAGCCCAGCAGGTAACTGCTGGGGCGGCTGGCAGATGGATTCCTGAGTCCGGAGCGTAGCGCAGGACGGTACTTATCCGCCTATCAGCTGTCGTCCTGCGCTACGCTCCGGACTCAATGTGGCAATACACCGCTCCCCAGCAGTCATCTGCTGGGCTATTGGCATTCGCCTTTCGTCCTACCGGACTATACTGCAATTACTAATGTAAAAGCCAGGATTGGGGCCTAAACAAAATTGAACTAAATAGTACACAGATACTGAGATTCTGCCAGCCGATTCCACAGAGCTTCAATCCATCACAAAACGCTAATCTAAAAATAGAGCTTGACTGCAAAAGCAACTATAGAGAAAGTTGCACTAAGCTTGTTTAAGCTTAAGATTGCGTGAAAAAATGAGAACTATCATGCTCTCAAATAAATTTAATAATATGGCTTGAAATTTGCAACAAACTTTTGAGACCTCTCTATTTATGCTCTATAGATCCAGAGACTGAATACAAGGAGTATCACAATACTCAAGGAGTTCTTATGCGAAAGCTGTCATTAGCAGGATTCATCCTGATTGGCGTGGGCGTAGCCATGGACCAAAGCCCTATGCAGGTATTACACACTATCGCATCTTCCTTTGAAAATGCCCCCTGGCATTTACCTGCTCCACACGGATAAGTGCAGCTCACAAACCAGAAGAATATGTAAAACTTATTAGGAGAACCCATGAAAAAGATTCTTATTATACTACTCAGCCTGCTGGCCTGCATAGTCTGCTATGCAAAATCTGGATACATCAGCACAATATCGATAGATGAATTGGAGTATTTTATCCCAAAAAATACTTATCTTTGTTCTGATAACAGTATCGTGATCCTCTGTAATGCAGGCTATATGGATTGGGAGGGGTGGTGGAATTACGGAGCATTGATCATAAAACTTGACCCTCAAGGTAATTTATTGTGGCAGAGGGGGCCTTATTCCTTTCGTGATGAAAACAATCGAGCTAGCGAGGCAGAGCAAACTTCGGTTCATTCCCGCTGGAGTGATTATGATTACATCATAGGTACCGGGATAGATAGTGACGATAGGGTGCATTTCATTATGTACAAGCCACAAAATTATTTCACCGGGTCTATAGACACAAACGGGACAGTTATTACGAATGAGCAAAAATCGTTCGCGGTCTGGCATAGCTATTTCAGCAAAGCCATGCGCCTGCCCAATGGTGAAATATTGGCCTGCGGGAGAATAAGCAAGACTTCAGCGGCTGTATATCATGCTGCCTTTTTTCGGATGAGCGCACTGGGAGATTCTTTGGCCGCAAATTATTATCCGACAGATTTGAGGTATTCTGCAGACTCAACCACCGGTAGAGGCCTGGTGCAAAAAGACGATAATTCTGTCTATATTGCCTGCTCTCTTGGTTCTGATGATCTGAGTATCCTGCATGCAGATCTGGATGGAGCCATCCAGAGCCGCTACGACATTAGTGGCTTTGATCTATGGCATGGTATGTCGATGTTTTGTAATTCCGATTCATTGATGGTGTTTACGATAGACGAAAATCAGAGCACGATTCTAAGCACTATTGATGCAGTGGGGAATATACATTCCTATAATATTGGCTCCGATTTGTTCAGCATTTGCTCGGTGGCATTTGGAGCAGATCATTTTGTTTTGTTGGGAGGGGGGTATCCATTCGATAAGGCCATATTAGCAAAATATGATCATAAGCTCGAAAACAACTGGATTGAAAATTATGATGAGATAACCCTGCAATTTGCCTACCATTCTCCTAAGCATAATTTAGATATTTTAAAAATCGATTCAGAAGCTTGCATTTACTTTGTTGGGACTATCAATTATTATGATATTGCAGTGGCAAAACTTTTACCAAATGGGCAAGTGCCAAACTTGGACGAAGTCCAAGTGGTAGCTTCAGCTCCCATCATCGCCTATCCAAATCCGATGAAAGATCAGCTCGATATCAAACTCACACAGGATGATGGGGCAGTAGTTGGTGAAAATCGCATCGAGATCTACAATATCAAGGGGCAATTAGTACGCTCTGTCCAGCTCAGCAAAGGCGAAACCCAGTGGGATGGGAAAGACAAACAAGGGCAGAACTGTCCCAGTGGCATTTATCTGCTACGTGTGCCCGGCCATGCTGCTGTTACAAAAAAGATATGCAAGAGCTATTAGGGGGGGTAACGCTGGATTCATCCGGCAGTTTCGCTGGCTTCAGCCGGCCGTAGCGCTATCTTCAGACAGCGGTCCCAACCAGTTTGCTGAGCAGGCAACCTTCTCAGCAAGCTGGTTCCACCTTTCCCAAGGCCTTTGCCCTATCTCGACACGAGGCGTATCGAATCCAGCAGCTTCCCCCGCCCTATCTATCAACCCTTATACTCTTTATCCGTGTAAATCCGTTTGATCTGCCCAATTGCTGTGACTATATGAATCAGTTGGAATAGTTTCATCTTTCATCCCCTATCTCGATCATCTGCAATTCCTGGTAAAAATCTCTCCAGCCCACATTCCGGTAAGTTCTGTCCCGCCAGCTCTGCTGTCCGGAATATACCAGCCGGCCTTCACCTGCACCGGAGACCAAGGCTCTGAACTTGCCCAGATTGCTATAGAAAGAGTGGTTGATCATGGCAGCAGATTTGATTTCAATGGGATATGCTCTTCCGGCTTTTTCCACAATGAGATCGACCTCGGTCCCGTTTGATTCGCGAAAGAAACTGAGGGGAGGATTAATCCCACGGTTATGATAAAACTTCAGCGCTTCACAGACAATGAGAGTTTCGAAGAGATTGCCCCGCAGAGGGTGACTGGCCAGATCATCGGCATCCCTGATTTCTAGCAACCTGCAGGCAAGCCCGGTATCATAGAAATACAGTTTGGGACTTTTGATGAGGCGTTTGGATACATTGCCATGCCAGGAGGGAAGCAAATAGATGATATAACTGGCCTGGAGCACGCTTAACCAATTGCTCACGGTTTTTGTATCTACCCCGGTATCATTGGCCAGCGATACCTTGTTCAGAATGCCACCCGTTCTGCCTGCACATAAAGAAAGGAATCTGCCAAAGGCCTCTATATTCTGCACATTCATAAGCTGCCTTACATCCCTTTGCAGGTAGGTCTGGATATAGGAATCGTAAAACACTCCTGGATTCATCTGCTGAGCAACCAGTCTGGGATAAAAACCACGATAGATCACCGTGTTTAAGTCTAGATCAACTTCGGGGTAGGCTTCTTGGCTGCTAAAGGGAAGCAACTCCAAAACCGCCGTCCGTCCCGCTAAGGATTGCGATACATCCCGCATCAGGGAAAATTGATTGGAGCCCGTAAGTACAAATTGACCCTCAATCTGATTGATATCCACCAATTCTTTGAGAAAAGATAAGATGCTGGGGGCATACTGGAATTCATCCAGGATGTAGTTTGCCTTGGGATCATCGATCAAGGCTGCTGGATCCTCATTGGCGATTCTGCGGGTAATAAGGTTTTCCAAGTCCAGATATTTATGGCTGGGATAGGCCATTTTAGCCAAAGTGGTCTTGCCGGACTGTCTGGGACCCGTGATGGTAATGATCGGAAAACCTTTGCAAAGTTCGGGTAGCAGGGCCTCAATTGTACGTGTTATCATGGTCAACTCCTATGTAAAACCGGAATCAGATTCTCAATCTACATAAATTATGCGGTTGAATATCTGTCAAGTCATTCTTCGCTTTAGCTCAAAAAGAGGAATTTGTTGTGCCCAAAGCCTCGTAGATAAATGTGGGGTTAGGTTCTCTTTCAGAAAAAACACCAATTCCATATCCATATTTTCTACTTGCCTTGAAAGACTATGGGCAAGGGTTTTGCTACATCCGTATCCGCATTTTTATGGCTGCCTGGAAAGAGGCCCTGAATGAACGCCTTAAAATACTATAGGCTATGAAAACGTCTTGTAGCAAATGGCAGCCTGTGATGTGGCGGTTAAAAACCACCACTTATATTCTTTCAAGGATGATGTGAGTTCTTTGCCAGGAATATACCAACCTGCCTTAAAAGACTCCAGGCAAGGGTTTTAACCCTTGCGCTATGAGCTATAACCTGTCCCAAGAATCTTTCCCCGCCTCTGAAGGCAGGACACCCGCAGCTCTATTTCCTCTTTCATATATTATCTGTATTGGGTAGCGATCTGAAATCTTTATCATTCGATGCTTAGGGATATTGGACTTCCATTTCGAAGCCATCTTCATGATCTGAGTAAATATAAAGATATGGCTGCGAGTGCCTGGCCTTCAAAGGCCAGGAAAACGTCTTGTAGCAAATGGCAGCCCCCTAGCGTGGCGGTTAAAAACCGCCACCTATATTCTTTCAAGGATCATGTGAGCTATACTGCATACGGGGTATCAATGTCGGGAAAAATCGGTGAACCGCATGCCCTTAAACGATTCACCAGCATAGACTAATACTGAGGGCACAATAAATGGGAGAATCTGCCCCTGGATTTTCCCGCTTGACAGACTGACAGCTTTGAGATAGGAGTATTCACAATGAATTTTTACTGTACAAAATTGAGGTTTACGATGAAGAACCAGGCCCTGCTGCTTGTCATAATAATGCTTTTACTGGTCTCTGGCTTTGCTGGATGCTCCAAGAATAAAAACTTACACAAAAAAGCCCTGAACTTTTTAGAAAGGGGAGATTACGATAGAGCCACCATGCTGGCAGCCGAATCGCTCTTGCTGAAGCCGGATTATGATAAAGCCATTTATACCCTGCAGGAGGCTTATCCCAAAGCCAATCAAAGACATCTGGATGAGATATCCGCGCTGAAAGACAGCGAAAACAATGATAAATGGGAGTTCATTCTGGATGAATATACAGCTCTGGAAAAGCTGCATCGCTCAGTGCGCAAGCTACCCCCTCTCAGCGATCCCCATAGTGGTGTCCGCCTGATATTTGACTCCAGGGATTACAGCTCCGCTATCAATGAGGCCAGAACAAATGCCGCCGAAAACTATTATCAAAAAGGCATCCGTCAGAGCAGGATAGACAGCAGCCGCAGCTCGCAGAAAAAAGCCGCAGGTTTCTTCCAATCTGCCTTGAATCTGGTTCCGGATTTCAAAGATAGCGCCTCCCGCTATGAAACTGCCCGGCAAAATGCCATTACCCGCGTCGCCATCACCGCTTTTGAAGATAAATCCGGCGCTCATGGCCGCTATGGAGCCATTGCCGATATCCTTGCCGATCTGGTGCTCAGTTACATTATTTATGATCAGGACAATTGCGAATTTGTGGAGATCATCACCCGGGCGCAGATGGATCAAGTGATGCAGGAGCAGGAACTGAGCACTTCAGGACTCGTGAATGAATCCAGCGCCGCCCGCATTGGGCTGCTTTTAGGGGCACAGGAGATCTTGAGCGGCAGAATATTGCAAGTGGACTATATCTCACCCCGGATCACAGCTCTTGATGTGCACGAAACCGCCAATGTCGATATCGAGGATGAGAGCCAGGAGCAATCGACTAATAAAGAAGTGAGCTGCCACTTTCGCAAATATACCAAAAGATCTGGCTTGCAGATTTTAGCTTCCTTTTCCGTGGTGGATGTATCTACCGGGAGAATTATGCTGCAGAAAAGCCTGAGCGGATCTCAGAACTTTGAAGCGGAATGGGGCGAAGTCATCAGTGGCGATGTCCGCGCGCTCAGCCCCAGCCAAAAGAATCTTGCCCAAAAGGGTGAGCCCTCTGCCCCCACAGCCAAAGAAATGGTCAATGAAACCCTGAATGTGCTCAGCAGAGATATCGCCTCTTACTTTTTCGAATATATCAAATGAAATATCTACAGCTACTGGCGATCTTGATCCTGCTCTGCTCTTGCAGCACAAATAGTACCTTGCCTGCCTGGATCGATGGCTTTGAGCATAATCCGCAGTATTTTAGCGCCCTCAGCGTGGTAAGCACGCGTCAGCCGGATTACAAAGAACTGGCCCGGGATTATGCCGCCCGGGAGATTGCCATGCAGATCAGCACCAAGATCGAGAGCGATGTAAATATCAACGATAGCGAAAGATACGGCATCTCGCACACAGAGTATCTCTCCCAGATTCGCAGCAGTACATCCGCCCGTCTGAAGAACCTCAGCCCTGTGCGCAGCTATGAAGACGGTCAAAAATACTATGTGCTCTATCGCCTCAGCAAAGCAGATTACTATGCCGAGCGCGCAGTTCTGCGAGACAGAGCCCTGGCCAAAGCCGCTGATCTTTTGGGGAAATACGATCTTAATCAAAACTCTCCCGCCTCAGGTATTTTGCTGCTGATCTCAGCTCTGGACGGTGTCGCAGAATTCCTGGACATGCCGCTGATCTATGGGGGGCAGGATCTGGGCACAGAGATCTTTGCGCGGCTTTACGATCTACCTCTGAAGCTGCAATACGTCTGGGATAGTGCCTATCTGGAAGTGACCGCCAAGGATTCCAAGCCCATCCTCATCGGTGGGACCACCTTCCTGGTCGATCAAGAGACTCCAGCCCCCAAAATCCCGCTGAGTTTCAGCTCTGATACTATCAAAATCCCGGCTTCAGCTTTTAGCGATAACCAGGGCAATTTTTCGATCACAATCAACAGGATAGATAGCTTTGCAGCCACTCAATATATCGATCTATGCTTTGACCAGCATCATTACGATGCGCATTTTCAAAACTCCACGGCTCTGGGTATCTGGCAGAACCTGCACTTCGTCCCCCAAAGGCTGAAGCTAAAGGTTTCCCGGCCCCAGGTTTATCTGGATTATGCCTACATCTCCGGTTATCAAAGCGGACAGAGTGAATCCGTGGGTGGCGCTCTGGCCAATCTCAATCTGGCGCAGAGCTCAAAAGCGGAGGATTCCCAGTACATCATCCAGATCAGAATCTTCCCCAAAGATGGGGACTACCTGTCCAGGCTGAATTACTATACCACCTTTGCCGATATCCATCTTACCTTGCTGGATCCAAAGACCGGTGCCACAGTGAATTATCTGGAACAGAAGAATCTGAAAAGTGGCGGAAACAGCCGCGAAAATGGCCAGCGCAATGCCGAAAGAGATGCGGTAAAGGAAATCTGTAATACGCTATTGTACCGGCTGGTTTATAGCTATTTGATCCAATAGCTCGGGTATCGGCTAAAAAGGGCTATTCGTAGATCGTGTCACCTATTCTGAGACGCGTAACATAGATCAGTTCACACGCGCCATTGCCGATATCTTCACGCGATACGCTGCTGCCCCAAGCGGCGATCATCCTGCCATTCCTGCTGGCCTCTACATCCACGAGATGCCCTTCAATGCGGATCAGCTCACCTTTTCTGGCTTTCTGCATGGCTTTTTTGATGTTTTTAGTGGCCGGAATCAGATGGTTGTTTGACATGTGAAATTGCACATATTGGGGATCTATAGTGGCGTTCTTCTTCATATTGAACAGACAGAAGCGAGAGGTCTGCCGGAACGTCATCTGCTTCAGATACAGTGGCATATCTCCCCAAACCAGGGCAAAATCGTAAGGAGCAAGTTCGTTCATAAAGCCGTGCAGATAGCGTTTTTTGCTGACCAATTGCCCGTCTATAGTGTATGTGGCCTTGGCGCTCATCACCACCATGCGCTTGCCAAAATTCAGCACAGGCAGAGCCTCACGCAGGCTGTCAGCCTGAATAGGATCGTGGCTAACGTTGATGGGATCGCTTTCTAATGCCTGGCTGCCTTCGGCTTTGGTAAGCGAGAGCAATAGCAGGCTGACACTGACGGTTACCAGTAAGGCACACACGGACAAGATGATGATATCGACTCTGCGCAAATGGGTTCCCCTTTATATGTGTTCTGGGAATACAAATCTCTTGATGGGCGAGAATGTCAAGAATTAATTGAAAATGGGGGAAGGATAATTGAGAATGGGGAATTGAAAATTGAGAATTTTGGAGGTCGTTTTGAGCTTGGGATGGAATGAATAGAGAATGGGAAAAATGCCTGTGAGTTTTGGTAGGAAGGAAGGCCAAAAGAGAATGGAAAAAAGCCAATAAGTCCGGCAGGGCGGAAGGCGAACAGAGAATGGAAAAATGCCGATAAAGTCCGGTAGGACGCAAGACGAATGCCTGTAGCCCAGCAGTTAACTGCTAGGGACGGAGCATGTTCCCTATTAGTCCGGTGAGGACGACACTTCAGACAGCAAGCCATAGGCAGAGGCTATCCAATTCCCCAAAGATCGATGTCCGGCCACCATCTTCTACAATAAAATTGCTAAATACAAAAATCAGCTTGACAAATATTCCCCAATTGCTTTCATGCGAAAAATAGGAAAAATAGGAGCTCCAGATATGTTCAAGAAGATTCTGATCGTCCTCTTTGTGTGCCTTAGTGCACATTTGGTAGCTATGGATAAATACGATACTGCCATGGGCGTGCATTTTGGCACATCTACCGGCAATGGTTACAGCATCCGTAAATGGGGAGAGTCAAACGCATACCAGGTGACTTTTGCTGCTTACACCACCAGAAAACATCATCCCTACAGCATCACGCGGAAAAACTCGGTCTCTTTGGGAGCGAATTACCTTTGGGGCCTTCACGATTCCGAGCGTTACAAATTTTATGTGATGACAGGAATGTCCTACACTGTGCGCAGGATCCGGGAAGACGGCATTTGGAGAAGCGCTGACCGCTGGACTGTAGGTGCCGGGCCGGGATTCGAATTTGAGTTTTCCGACCGTTTTCATGTGAGCATAGAGCTGCCCATGACTTATAACGACAAGGATGATATCACGATGTACATACCCTCTGGGGGATTCTACTACTACTTTAAATAAGTTTGTACTTTTATTAAGTCATAATGGCTTATAATATGTCATATAGAGCAAGCACTTAGCTTGCTCTATTTTTGTTTTGACAAGTGACAGATTGTGTCACTTTTGAAAGCGATTTACACAAAAGGGGAAAAATGGGATGCAAAAGGAAAAGAGATCAAAACTACTTAGAAGCTCATTGGGAGAAACTGAATTACGCCCATATGATTAAACTCAGAATCAGGTTAGGCTCTAGCCGTGCCCTGTAGGGGTTGTCCCAACCGGATAGTGATTGTATAATATGAGGATGGATGAGGAACTCAAAATGCAAGTGAAGAGGCAATAGGATAAAATAGCCGTCGGTCTCTAGTGAAACCGACGGCAGGATGTAAGTTTAGATTGTTATCGGGTATCTTACTTCATTAGGATCATTTTACGGGAAGATGAATAGGAGCCGCTGGTCATGCGGCAAAAATATACTCCGCTGGTTACTTTTTGGCCGCTATCACCTATACTGTTCCAGACAATAGAGTATTTACCAATATTTTTTACTTCGTTTACAAGGGTTTTCACCAACTGTCCCTTCACATTGTAGATCTGGAGAGACACTTTATCAGCTGCCTTGACACTATAACTGATAGTAGTTTCCGGATTAAAAGGATTCGGATAGTTATTGTGAAGTTCAGTGATACTGATCGGCGCATTGGGATCATCATTGGCAACTTTGCCACTAGAGGTAACATCGTCCACGAAGAGGGTGAAAGCATCATCGGACACACACTGGATACCAACATACACATTTCCTGTATATCCAGCTAGTGAATACGTGTATTGAGTCCAATCCAATGGAGCCTGAATATAGCTAGCACCGCTGATGATGGTGAAATCCTCAGGATCTGTCCCGGTAGTGGAAACACCAACATTGAATCTCTCTAGGCCATATGTGGATACGTGAGACCTTGCCCAGAAGCTAATCTGGGTAGGATTGATCAGAGCTGGTGTGATTAACCAGTCATTGTTGGGAGGGATAGTCGCTGCAAAGCAGGCCGCCATCTTGATTCCACCATGAGGCGCGATTGCTGTGAGGTTAGGAGTAGTGGCTGATGGTACAAAGATAATGTAAGCCATCGGTGAGGCAGAATTCGGGAAAGTGACCCCGGAGATGTTGTAGGTACCGCTTAGATCAACGTCCACGCAGGTCCATGGAGCAAACAGCAAGGCGAAATTATCGTAGGTCTCAAAACCCTCCTCTAAGAGGGTTTCGCTAGCAACTAGATGGAAATCCACAGTAGTAGTCTGTCCGTTCACCACAAGCACTCCAGACTGGGTCACAGAGGAGTAATTCGGATGACTTGCAGTCACTGTTACCGTTCCTACTCGCACCTGCATGTTATAGGCTCCATTGGCGTTGGTGGTAGTGGTTACATTGCCACAGCTTACAGTGGCACCAATGATGACAGTATTTGACGTGTTGTAGATTGTACCAGCTATGTTACCGCTCTGGGCGATCATCTGAATGTTCTGAGTTGTCGTTTGCTGTCCCACGATCACTACGTTAGGCTGGGAATAGGGATGGAAACCGAACTTGGAGGCGGTCACCGTGTATGTGCCAGTATAAACAGGAAAACTATACACACCATCCACATTGGACGTTCCGGTGTACGCGCCGGCATTCACAACTGCCCCTTCAATTGGTTCGTTGGTAACAAAATTGCTAACAGTTCCGGTAAGCAAACCCATAACACCTTTGTGGATATTGTTCGAGATGAAACCAATGGAAAGTACGTCATTTGTATACACTGCTTTCACAGCATAATTATAGACACCAGGAGGCAGATTTACCCAGGCATTGTCAGTAAAATTGAGGGGAGTGATGCTCGTAGGGGTAAGCAGTGTCCACAACGCTTCGTTGTCGGCATCTGCAGCAAGCAGGCGATATATCTTATAGCCCTCTAAGGCGCGATCGTTTCTAAGCTCAATTGGTTTATTGACTGCAGCTGTATTGATGGTCTTTCCCATATCTTTGGCAGCTAGAGTGCCTAAAATATGAGTGTTTTCCTTAAAAGCAAGAGGCTGTAGTTTGCTAATCTTAGAAGGCGTGCCAAAACCGACATACCCTTGGATGTTCCAGTTGTAATTCAGGCCAGGGGCATTATTTGACAGGGTTGTCCAGGGTCCCCCCAGATTCATCATATTACCAAAGCCTTCGAGAGCAGGTCCTGCATCACAACCGGCAGGATAACCGCTGATTACGTTTAAGTGATAGCCTATCCAAATCTCCTCGCTTCCGGATATAAATATGGGGCTATCCAGAAGAACTGTATTGTAAGTGTTCAGAGTGGGCGTGAAGAGCTGGTCAATAACCATGGTTCCTGGAGTTGTAGCCGTTCCTCCCGTCCAGACACGGACTGAGAAAATACCAGGTTCAGCCAGCCAGACTTTCACTGCTTGCAGACAGTAACCTGCATATCCCATCAGGGCATTGGCAGGAAACCGGATAGCGACATCAAAGTCTGCAATGCCGCCTGTGCCGATGCTGTTATAATTTGCGCCACTGTCATAATGGAGCCATGTTGGTCCAATAGGGCCCGGCTCACTCCAAGTAACAGCAACATTGCTGAAATCAGCAGATTCGGTAGCCACAACCTGTAGGGGAGGGAAGGCAATTTCGTTCAAAATGACAAGGCCCATATTAAGGTTTGTGTTGTCCACTACTACCTGGCCCGTGCCTCTATGATATCCGGTTACCATTACCTCATAAGTGTAAGTTTGATTGATATATACGTTGGGTATCATGAAATTACCGGTAGCACTGGTGGTTGCAGTGTAGGCTTCAAAACCATTGAGCCTGATCGTTGCGTTAGAAATTCCCTCAGTGGGTTGGTTGCTACCAACGATGCGTCCGGAAACAGAGACTTGACCTAAGGGCAAGAGAGTGAAGTCTTGGGTAGCGGCCTGGTCTTCCACAATGCTTACCGGATGGGTTACCACATTGTAACCGTGAATGGTAGCACTGACTTGGTGTAGACCTTCCCCCAAAAACGGGAAGCTGTAGGTTCCGTTTGCTGTGGTGGTAAAGTTAAGATTGGTATCGTCAATTGTGACGGTGGCTCCTGGTAGAGGGGTTGTTCCTGCGTAAACCGTGCCACTAAGCGAACCAAGTCCATTGACGATGAATTTGAAGGTGGTCTTGGGGAATATAGCTTCAGGTGTGACAGCAGGAGGAGCGCTGGGATCAAAATCTGGTGCATCACCATATACAAAGCGGGTGCGGGCAGGGATTGTACCGCTTTGAGTAACGAACAAATCTGTAGCAGAATAGAAAGAAGTATCCATCGGCCGTTCAATCATCACCACAAGGTTCCCTCCGCTATATGCATATAGAGTCGTAAGGTGGATTGGGATAAGATTGGCACCGCTGGGATAATCAACCGTGCCATTAAAGACCAGGCTCAGCTGCGAGGAAGGGATCCAGCCGGCAGACAGATCAGTCTGCGTGGTTTCTCCTACCCAGATCTTGGTTGGCTTTGCGGGTATAGTGGTAGAAAAGTTGTTATAGAACTGGATTTCGGAGAGCAGTCCTCCGGTGTTGAGTTCCGAGGAAAGATATATTGTCTCAAACAGCGAGTTCTTCCAATAAAAATCCATTGGTATGCGCCCGGTGCTTCCGCCAGCTCCAACTGTAACTTCCTCGAAAATTTGAGGTCGAACTACAATGTTCAGGTGCTGACTTTCGTTATTTGAGGGGATCTCGTCACCCGGCAGTACGACCTTGCCATAGATGTAGGTAGGACCGATTGCGTTGGGAATCCATGGAATAGTGAAGGTTTGAGACTCGTTTGGGGCGATCACGGTGCCAGCTACTGATCCCAGCACAATTCCACCTTCTTTCATCAGTTTTACCTGATAGCTGCTCTGTGATGCAGTACCGTTATTGTCAATACTGATCACATAATCTGTGGATGACCCCAGGCCTGGCGTTGTGTTGCCAGTCACGCTTAAGCAGGCGAGGTCATTAGCAGTGCTCTGACCTGTGTAGAAAAATGTTGTCTTGGGGAATTGGCCTGAGAGTGTTGCGTTGATGGGAGGAGCGGAGGGATCAAAGTCTGTTATGTTTCCAAAAGCGTCGAGAGCTCGGGTCGTACCAATCGTCTGGCATAAGAATTGGTCCGCGTCCGCGTAGGAATTCGTATCCATCGGACGTTCCACCATCATTACCAAAGCTCCCCCATTGTAAAGAAGCGACGTGGTAAAGGGAATATTGATCGTATTTATCCCCGAGGGGAAATTGACGCTTCCAGAAAAAACCTGTATCAGCTGTGTAGAAGGGACCCATCCTGCGCTTAGATCTGTTTGGGTAGTTGTGCCCAGCCAGATCTTGACGGGCATATTCGGAAGATCTGTTATGAAGTCGTTGTAAAAAGCAACTCCGGTTATAGTTCCGTTGATTATTTGCAATTCATCTTGATAATATACACACTCATACAATGAATTCATACTATGCATATTTAATGGTTTCTTAGCTGCCTGATTGCCTGTGCCAATAGTCACTTCGCTGGCATGCAGGTTCATTGAAACCAAGGCAATACCGCAAACTATCATGAGTAATAATGATAAACGTTTCATAGATTATCTCCTTATTCCACTTTAATCTTATAGTTTATAGACTTAGTACCATTAATAATACCCGCCTTAGCAGAAGCTGAATTCCCATAACTTGAAAATCGCAGGTATTCTAAGTCAAAATCATATCGATGTTAGACATTAAATAATGTGCTACATGACCTTGTTATTGTTAGAGGTAAGATCGTCCGAATATATAGCAAAAAAAGGCAGGCGTAATGCCTGCCTTGAGATTTCCTACTTGATCATAATCATCTTTTTTGTGCCAGTATAATTTCCGGTAGTTACTCTGCAGTAATACATACCGCTGGATACAGCATGCCCAGCGGAATCCCTGCCGTTCCAGACAACGCTGTGAGATCCAGACTGGCTTGGACCGTTCAGGAGGGTTTTTACCAATTGTCCCTTCAGATTGTAGATTTCTAGCGCCACATTGGAAGCATTTTCCAAGGTGAAACGGATGGTTGTTTCGGGGTTGAAGGGATTAGGGAAATTACCGTGAAGTTCTGTGGCAAGCGGTGGAGTGGAGGATTCGGGATTGCCCACATACCCGCCTGTGCTGTGTATGGAAAAGTCATCTACATAAAAGGTGGAGGCATCATTGGAAACGCAGCGTATGCCGATCCTTACTGACTGGTTGTTATAAGCGCTAAGGTCGTAGGCAAATGCCGTCCAATTTGCCGGAGCAGTAACGTAACTTCCACCAGAGATATATTGGAAGCTGTCCGTACTGATGCCATTAGAGGTGGAAACTCCGACCCGGAAACGCTCCAGACTGTTATCTGCAGAGTGTGATCTAGCATAAAATCTCATGGCACTTCCGGTTCCAAGGTGCACACTGGGCGAGATCATCCAGTCGTTATTGGGTGGCACCGAAGACACAAATGATGCTGCCATCTTGGATCCACTAAAGGCAGAGACGAAGGTAAGAGGTGGATTAGTAGCGCTTGGATTCATAATAACATATGCCATCGGATTCCCAGACCCAGGAAAACTATTGTTCGGATAGCCGTAAGTTTCCACGTTGTCAACATCGATCATGGTCCAAGGTGCGAAGAGAGTAGTGAAATTAGCATAAGACTCAAAGCTATCCTCAAAAACCACCGGTCCGAGCTGAATGTCCACTGTTACAGTCACTGTTTCGGGAGCGGACTCGCCATTGTCATAATTTGCGGAAACTCCGTAGGTGTACGTACCCGCAGGTCGGTTAGCGTCCGTGAAAGTTGTGGTGGCAGTATTTGTGATGGCCTGGATCAAGTTTCCATCGCGGTAGATTTTGTAGCCTAGTAGGTTGCGTAGAGGCGGGTCCATTGATTCCTGAGGCGCTAGCTGATTCAGTGCGCTTAAGGCATTTCTGCCCCCGGTGGTAACATCATCCAACAGGAAAACGAAAGCGTCGTCTGAGACACATTGGATACCGAACCGGATCTGCTGGCCCGCATAGGCACTGAGGTCATAACTATAAAGAGTCCAATCCACTGGTGCCTGTAAATAGTTGGCTCCACTAATTATCGTATAGTTAGATGGAAGCACTCCTCCTGTGGAGATACCAACCTTGAAGCGTTCCAAGCCATATTGTGCACTGTAGGACCTGGCCCAGAAATTCAAGTGGTTTCCAGGATTGGGCATAAAGAGCTGAGACATCATCCAGTCGTTGTTGGGAGGGGTGGTCGCTGCAAAGCAGGCCGCAACTTTGGCTCCGCCATGAGCAGGCACCGAAGTAATAGGGGGTGTTGTAGCACTTTGATTGAATATGATATAGGATTGTGCGGCAAAGGCATTTGGCCAGGTGGTTCCTGCGATGTTATAGGTCGGACTCATATCAACGTCCACCAGGGTCCAGGGAGCGAATGAAAGAGAAAAATTTGGGTAAGACTCAAAGCCATCAGTAAAAGGAGGCTGAGGCGGTAGGTCGGGAGCATCCCAATCCAATATAACATCATCACCGTTAACTGCTACAGTTAGGTTATTGGGTGGATTGACCGGTGGATAAACCGTTGTAGAGGCGGGACCAGCCGGATTAGATTCCCCTGATGTATAATATGCCGTCACTGTATAGCTATAGAGTCCAGGCAGTAAATTCATATCATTGTAACTAACAGTGGAGAAATTTGTTACTGTGCCGACTAATGCTCCATTGCGGTAAATCTTGTATCCCAACAGTTCGCGGGTCGGAGGATCGGGCAGAGTGGTAGCTGACCGGGAAATTCCGGTGCTGCGAAGGAGTTCTGCTGCCAGCTGGGAATTTACCGGTTGAGGATTCGGAACTGAATATGGACCAACATGCACATCGTCCACCAAAAAGATAAAACTGTTCGTTGACACACATTGTATGCCGAAACGAATGGTTAGCCCAGTATAACTGCTCAGATCAAAGGTGTACTGTGTCCAGTGCTGCAACGCTTCCAGAAAGTCAGGCCCGCTGATGATAGTGAAATCCGCTGGATTGGTTCCACCCAGGGAAATTCCCACCTTGAAGCGAGCTAGGGAGTGGACGAGACTTTTGTAAGTCTCTGCATAAAAATCAAGGAAATAATCAGATCCTATAACAATAGGCTCAGAGATCAGCCAGTCATTGCTGGGTGGAGAGGTAGTTGCAAAAGAAGCAGCCATCTTGTCTCCGCTGTGGGCGACCACCGTGTCGGTAGGTGGAACTGTATTATTAGGATTGAATATAATATAAGCCATTGGACTGAATTGGTTTGGAAATTCGTATGAGACATGTCCGTAAGTGCCACTCTGATCTACGTCTACACATGTCCATGGGGGGAAATTTAAAGAGAAATCTGTATAAGCCTCAAAGCTGTCAAAGAACTCTTCCGGACCTATCCTAAAGTCATCCAAGCTGAGAAAGAATCCCCTGTTCGAATTGTTGTGGATAGCAAAACGGATTGTTAGGCCCACGTAAGAACTGAGGTCATAGCTGAACAATGTCCAGTCCAGCGGTGCATCAATCGGGAGCGTGCCACTAATTACATTGAACTGCGAGGGAATTATGCTACCATTAGATATGGCCACACTAAACTGATTTAAAAGATAGGTATCGTTGAGTGATCTAGCATAGAATTTGAGAAAATCTCCGGGTTGGACAACCATAGTCGGAGAGATCAGCCAGTCGTCATTGGGCGGTGTGGTAGAGGAAAAGCTTGCTAACATTTTGTTACCGCTATGAGCTGTCATTGACCCAGAAAATGGCGGGGTGGTAGCACCGGGATTAAATACAATAAAAGACTGAGGTGCAAAGACATTGGGCCAGGTATGGCCTTGTATCCCGAAAGTACCGCTTTGATCAACATCGATCAGTGTCCAGGGAGCGAAGTTCAGCGCCCAGTCCGGGTAGCTCTCGAAGCCATCAGAAAATCCTGCCACCTCGGTAGCCGGAGCATTCCAGTTAAGTTGGACATCATTGGAATTCACTACTACAGCGGTCAGGTTAGAGGGAGGATTCAGCCTCAAATCTCTGGGCTGAAGTTCCTCAGCAGGATTAACTTGTTTGATAGCAGTTTTAGCACACTCTGGTTCTCCACTAAACTCCATTAAACCTTGAGTGAAGGGGGTATCTGAGTTGCTAAATGATCCTGAAAAAGCAGCGAGTGCTGCAGCCAGGGTGAGGATCAAAAGCAGAAATAAACTCTTTTTCATTTCTTCTCCTTTATTGATTCATTATTTTGCTTGTGTTTAAACCCACAAGTCTAGTGGCAAGGGTAGACAAATTCTGTCTGTGTTTGAAATTGCTGTGAAAAACAATCATTACAATCTGTTTCATATTCTACATCCCATATTCTAATGCTAAAGAAGTATAGGAATATATTCTGTAGGATTGTGTCAAGTAGATTTTTCATACAGGCATTTCAACTTTTTGATAATGTGATATCGTGTTACTGTTTACAGAGATCAAGTCAATTTCAAATCACATGTTCATGACGTCGCAGCATCACCGTTCCCGGGTCTGCAGATCAGAGCCTTCGGATATTTGCTAGCTTCCTTATATATATGCAGTTGTAGATAAGGTTTTAAGTAAGATAAGCACGCAGCAGCATATCCAAACCTGCCATCCTCTTGCATAATATAGCTGAATCTAAGAATCCGCTTGACAAATATTCCATCGATTGCTTTCATGAGAAATATAGAATAAAGGAGCTGAAGACATGGTTAAAAAGATACTGATCGTCCTCATGGTATGTGCCAGCGCACATTTGTTAGCGATGGATGCATACGATACTGCCATGGGTCTGCATTTTGGCACATCCACCGGCAATGGTTATAGCATCAGAAAGTGGGGAAAGTCGAGCGCCTATCAGGTGACTTTTGCAGCTTATGCTACCGGGCAACGCGATCCGAACTATCATAACAGCGATTTTACTCATAACGAATACCATACTGCGCGTAAAAACTCGGTCTCCCTGGGTGCGAATTACCTTTGGGAACTTCACGATTCCGATCGGTACAAGTTTTATGTAATGACCGGAATGGCTTATACCATGCGCAAGGTCAAGCGCTACTATGCTCCTGATGACAACAAATGGGTTCGGGATGACCGCTGGACCATCGGGGCTGGACCGGGATTTGAATTCGAGTTTTCCGACCGTTTTCATGTAAGCGTGGAACTGCCCATGACCTATAATAACAAAGACGATATCACCATGTACATACCATCCGGGGGATTCTACTACTATTTCAAATAGCTGATAGCAAGATGCTGCTTTTCAATCGGGTACTATTCCCAGCTTTTTCTATAAGAATAAGAAAGCTCTTGACGACAAATTGGGGTTTGAAATAGTGTAAAAAGAGTTACTTCTTTTGCTGTAATTATTACAGAATGTCTTCTACAAAGAAACTGTACGGAAATGAGTTTAAAGCTTCTTAAGAATTTGAAGCAGAACTAAGTAAAGAATAAATTGAGAGGTCTGAAATGAGAAAATATCTCATGTATCTGGTTTTGTTTAATCTGTTGTTTATAGTAGGGTGTGCCCAAGTGCCACAATCAGTTGGCCTTCCTTGGAATAGATCATTATCAAGCGAAAAGATTTTACCCGCATCAAAAATATCGGTTTCTGTAGAGTGCAAGTCCACGCCGCTTTTAGGCTCTGATCAGTTGGTTAACGATGAAATAGCCGCGACAGTTAACGAACTTCTTACACGCAGAGGATTTATCGTAAGCGAACAAAATCCCAAGTACAGAATGAAGGTAAAATACCAGACAGAGGTCACCAGACAGAAAGTTCTAATGAGCAGTTTATACTCAAGCAGTAACGCAGGTTATTATGACTCTTCATTAGGATACTCAGGATTGGGGGTCATATTTGCACTCTCAATGGCAGCAGCATCAGCGAGTAATACGAACTATTCTCAGAACATCAATGTCGAATATGATACCTACAAGCATAGTCTGACCTGCGAAATATACTCTGAACGCGATCAAGTTATTTGGCAAAATGAAACATTTATTGATAGCTATCAATTAGATATTTTGAGCAGATACATACCCTTATTGCAAATAGCTTTTTCAGCTCTGCCCACTACTAATGAAGTGGTTCCCAGAGTAGAAAAACTAAAAAGTGACAGAATCGCTGATTTTGCCCAGACATACTTGAGCCACACACTTCTCATGTCCCCGGCTCTGCCAAATTACATCAAAATCATAGATCCGCGCGACTATAATTCCTCCTCAAATTATATTCCTCGTGGCATATCTGATCCTTCTGCAATTATGGCATATTTGGATTTATTGAGTACTGCCGAGTACGCCATCCCAAACGGAGATGAAAAAGATTGGCAAAACCCTACTAAGAAATCACTTTGGGCAAACGCATTTTTGATCGGAAGATACTATCTGGGTCAAGATGAAACACCTGTAAATGTAGTAATTAGCCTGAAAGGAACACCTAACTATTATACTGTAGATAAATGCCGTTTGGTGAGTGACAAGTTGTACCAGCAGTACCTTTACAAGCACAATGCATGGAAAAGTGCTTTAGTTAATTACTACAATTTCTTTGAAGAGTAGTATCCAGTTTACAGAGAGAAACTATCAGGTTCGGACATGCAATTCCTGCTAGGGATCGCATGTCCGAAATTAACCATCTCTTCAAAGCACCAGGGTCAAGAAACTTGAATCGAGACCTGAGCCCGATAATCCATCCCACCAGCATAATCCCTGTGACAATTAACCTTTCCATGCAGACGCCTTTGCTTCGATTTATCTTGACATATTTGCAGGTTTGAATAGATTATAATTAAAAGCATAGGAGTTCACAATGAAAAGGACCATAGTTTTACTATTAGTCACAGTCTTTAGCCTCGCGCTCTTTGCCCAAAACGCAAAGTCTGAAGCCCTTGGAAGCCTGAATACGGCCAAATCCCTGATCGAAAGCGGTCAATATGTAAAGGCTCAGGAAGAACTGGATTACGCCCAGGCGAAGATCAGCGAGATTCTGTCTGAAGACCTGCTGAAGTATATCCCAGATGCCCCTGCTGGATATTCCTTGAAAGACAAGAAAGCACAATCTCTGGGACAAGCGGGAGCCATCATTGGCAGCGCAAATTCCGTCTCTGCTGTGGGAAATTATACCAAGGGCGACGCTGAGATTAGTCTGACCATCGCAGTAGGTGGATTGCCCGGCCAGGCTGCTGGCCTGATGGGTTTGGCAGCAATGTTTGGCGGCATGACTGATCTCGGAACCAAGACCATCCGCGTAAAAGGCTATAATGCCACTATGGAATATGATAAAGACGATAAATCTGGCTCTTTGACTATCAAAGTGAGCGAGAAGATTTCGGTGATCGTGAATGGCGAATATCTGCCCAATGAAGATGCGATGAAGACTTTGGCCGAAAAGGTTGATTTCGATTTGTTGAAGAAAGCCTTCTAAGAGACTATCTGCTACTTTGCCCCCGTTTGTCACCGACGAATGGGGGTTTTCTCTGTCTTAATCTGTGAAGGGAGAATCTTCAAAACCCAGGCTATCGGCCTTGGGCTCTGGTCCGCGACTCAGCGTGAGCCGGATCATGGATCTTTTTTCAAGCTTCGTGCCGGCAGCAGGTTGAGAGCGAATGACCTCGTTTTGCTCATACTCATCGCTATAGGTAGAATCTACGATGCTGCTTCTGAGATCATAATTCCTGAGCATCACCATGGCATGCTGAAAGCGGTTGCCCCGCAGATCCGGCACTGTCACCATTTTGCTGCCCTTGCTGATCGCCACATAGATGGTACCTTCCTGTCTGGTCCGGGTTCCCGGTGCGGGAGCTTGACTGAGCACATGATCCATCTTGATCACTTCGCTATATAGTGAATCCTTGACCACCACGTGCAGTTTCGCATCGTTAAGCACTTTTTTGGCCTCGGCCAATCCCATGCCCACCAGGAATGGGGTTTCTACCTTTTTGGGGCGACCAAAAGCCAGAGGAAGCAGCAGTTGGCTAAAAATGAACGCAGTTACGAAGATAATGCCCAGTCCTATTCCGAACATATATCCCCATTTTTTCAGGTCCGGTTTGTTCACTTTTTCCTCACTTTATCTTTTGCATTTTGGCGGCAAAAGCCCCGTCCATGTGGTGTTTGAAGGGGATAGTCTTCATAAAGCCCTTTTCGGTATAGGCTTTGGGGATGTATTTCTGAGCCGGGATCAGTTTGAAATTGGGATTATGCGCCAGAAAGCGCTCGATCTGAGCTTCGTTTTCCTGGGGATTCATAGTGCAAGTGGAATAAACCAAATAGCCTTCCAGCTTCACAAAAAGCGCTGCATGATCCAAGGCTTTGGCTTGCAATTTGATCAGCCCGGGAATGTCGTTGTGTGCCTGCCATCTGAGATCTGCCTTGCGGGAGAAGACACCCCAGCCGGAGCAGGGTGCATCCACCAGGACTCTGTGATAAGCCGGGGCCACGGGGCCATAGGTCAACGCATCTGTGGTGATCTGCTTGATATTGGATATTTGCAAGCGGTCTGCAGCTTGTTTCAGCAGCTTCATCTTTTGAGGTATCCTATCCACCGCAATCACTTCTCCGGTGTTGTTCATCCGTTCTGCAATGTAGGTGCATTTCCCTCCCGGAGCGGCGAAAAAGTCCAGCACAGATTGCTCTGGCTGGGGGTCCAATAGTTCAATAACCATAGCCGCCGAGGTATCCTGCACCGAGAAATAGCCTTCTGAAAAGGCAACTTCATTCAGAACCTCAGGAGCCTGTTTGGTGGTAAACATCATCTTGCTGGCCTCACAGGGTTGAATCTCGATCCCTCTGCGGGTAAAATACTTCTGCAGTTTTTCAGGAGTGGTAGCCAGGGAATTTACCCGGATATGCAAGACCGGATTCTCGTTGAAATACATAGCCAGATACTCTGTGGATTCTTCACCAAAGAGCTCAATCCAGGTCTTAATCAAATCCGGAGGATAGGAATGCTCATAGGCAATCCTGAGCATGGGATCCTCTGGATACTTGGTCTTGTCCTCCCTGAGATAGGCCCTGAGAATAGCATTTACAAAATCTGCCACGCCTTCGGAAAGAACTGTTTTGGCCAATTCCACTGTTTCATTCACGGCCGCATGGGGTGGAATGCTATCCAGATAGATGATCTGGTACAATCCCAGATAGAGCATGATCTTGATCTTGAGATCGGTGGATTCATACTTCTGGGCGTCCGTGTAGTGCGAGAGGATAAAGTCCAGCTTTTGGCGCATTTTGACCACACCCTTCACCGTGGTATAATACAGGGCGACGTCTTCGTTGTTCGCTTTCAGCTTTTTGGCTCTGCGAGTGAGCAGGGTATCGGAAAAATCTCCGTCTTTAAACACTCTCAGGATGGTAGTATATGCTTCAGATCTAAAACTCATTTTGCCCTCTGATATAGTCTTTTAATCACTTCTTTGATCAATTTCTCCTCGGGAAATTCGCGTTCTTCAGGACCCAGGAGTTTCAATTCCCGCTGGATCAAGCCTGCATTGAATCCCAAGGCCATCAAGGCACTTTCCACTTCTTGCAGCGGTGCATGGACCATGGCGATTTGAGAGGCATCCACATAGTCCATCAATTTGTGGACCTTGTCTCCCAGTTCCACGATCAGGCGTTGAGCGCTCTTTTTCCCGATGCCGGGAACTTTTGTGAGCAGCCCCTCTTCCCCACTTTGGATACTTCGCACAAAGGCGGGTATGCTCAGGGTGGAGAGAATGGAGATAGCAGTTCTGGGGCCGATGCCGCTGACTTTGGTGAGCTGGGTAAAGAGTTCGCGTTCGCCAAGTGTGGCAAAACCGTGGATGCGCACATCGTCCTGCGAAATACTGAGGAAGCAGTATAGCGAACACTCACTGCCCACCGGTGGCAGGCTTTCGTAGGTAGAAACGGGTATCTTGAGCTCCCAGCCTATGCCCATAGTTTCGATCACCGCTATTACGGGGCTTTTCTGAGTGAGAATGCCTTTGATGTATTCGATCATGTGACTTTTTCCCATTTGATGCGGTTAAAGTGTGTGGTGGCTATGGCCAGGGCGTCATAGGCATCATCGCGCAGCTTGGTCTCGCTGAGCGGATATAGTTTATTGATCATATAGCGCACTTGCTCCTTGGTGGCATTTCCATTGCCAACCACCGCTTTTTTGACTTCACGGGGGCTGTATTCCACGAAAGGAATTCCTTGCTGGGCCAAGGCCAAAAGGATTACTCCCCGGGCATGACCCAAAACAAAGATGCTTTTTATGTGTTTCTGAAAGAACATCGTTTCGATCGCCGCATAATCCGGTTTGTACTCTTTGATGACCCCTACGATAGACTCGTAGAGCTGACAAAGACGCTGACCCAGATCCGGCTGACGAGTTACATCGATCAGATCACAGCCCGCAGCTATCACTTTGCTTTTTTCATATTGGATGAGCCCATAACCGCAATAGCGGCTACCAGGATCTATCCCCAAGATCATCACAGAATATCATTCCTCAGATGAAAGCTCTGCCATTACCTCGTCGGACAGCTCAAAATTGGAATAAACCTTTTGGACATCATCCAGCTCTTCCAGCATATCAATCAACCTGAGCAGTTTCGAGGCTACTTCATCGGCGTTGACGGTGGTTTTTGGCACTCTGGTAAGCTCGGCATTTTCCACTGGAAATCCGGCCGCTTCGAAATTGGCCAGAACAGTGTGAAATTCTGTGGGAGAAGTATATATTTCAAAATATTCTTCCCCCATTTGCACGTCTTCTGCACCAGCTTCCAAGGCTTGCATCATAAATTCGTCTTCATTGAGGCCGGCCACAGGAACATTTAAATAGCCTTTAAAATCAAAATTCCAGGATACCGCACCGGATTCAGCCAGATTCCCGCCATATTTTGACAGGGTATGACGCAATTCTGCCACAGTACGGTTTCTGTTATCGGTCATCACGTCTATCACGATGCCCACTCCAGCCTGGCCGTAGCCTTCATAGGTAATCTCTTCATAAGAGACACCTTCGATCTCACCTGTGCCGCGCAGGATAGCGCGTTCGATGTTTTCGCGCGGCATATTGGCTGCTTTGGCCGTGAGAATGGCGGTTCTCAGCCGAGGGTTAGTATCGACGTCGCCGCCACCATTTTTTGCTGCCAGAATAATTTCTTTGACCAAACGGGTAAATATCTTGCCCCGCTTAGCGTCGGCTGCACCTTTTTTGTGCTTGATCGAGCTCCACTTGTTATGTCCTGACATACTTACCTCTTTATTTAATTAACTTCGTTGTCTTGCCAGGCGGCTACCACCTTCTGAGTAATATCTTCCGGGACTCTCTCGTAGTGAGAGAATTCTTGTGTAAAGCGTCCTCGGCCTTGAGTAAATGATTTCAGCGCAGTATAATATCCATACATCTCCACCAGAGGCATCTGAGCAGAAAGGTATTGCTTCTTGCCACGCTGTTCCATACCCATGATCCGGCCTCTGCGAGTGGCGATATCGCCCATCACATCGCCCATATATTCGCTGGGAACGATGATTACGATATCGTAAATGGGTTCCAGCAGGATGGGTTTGCATTTCTTGAAGCCTTCTTTGAGGGCCACTGATGCGGCGATCTTGAAAGCCATTTCGGAGCTATCCACATCGTGGTAACTGCCGTAATATACTTCCACAGCCACGTCCACCACTTTGTAACCTGCGATGATACCCTTTTCCAGGGTCTCCAAGAGGCCTTTTTCGATGGCAGGGACAAAGTTTGAGGGAATCACACCGCCCACGATGGCATTGATGAATTGGAATCCTTCTCCACGCTCGGTGGGTTTGATTCTGAAATATACTTCTCCGTATTGGCCGCGGCCACCGGATTGTTTTTTGTGCTTATACTGGCTTTCCGCACTGCCAACGATAGTCTCTTTGTAGGGAATGCGCGGGGTTTTGAGTTCAGCTTCTACTTTGTAACGGTTTTTCAGCTTTTTCAAGACCAATTGCAATTGCTGGTCTCCCATGCCGGAAAGCACGTTCTCATGAGTTTCCGCATTGAGCTCGTAACGGATGGTAGAGTCTTCTGCGATCACCCTTTGGAGGCTGCTGCCAATCTTGTCTTCATCGGATTGGTTTACGGCTTTGATGGCCTGCCAGGTGGTGGCTGCAGGCAGCACTACCGGCTTGATGGCATGGCGGGCATTCAGAGCCACGATGCTGCTCATCACACGGGCATTTTTCAGCTTTACCAAAGAGCCGATCTCGCCAGCTCTGAGTTCAGAGCAGTCATGACGGTTTTTTCCGAACATGTAGAAAGTATTGCCAGCTTTGTCTTTGGCATCTTTTTCCGGGTTGTAAAATTCATTACCGGTTTTGAGTGAGCCTGAGAAGAGCCTGACAAAGGCAAAGTCGCCCATGCTGGGATCTGCATAAAGCTTGAAGATATAACCCAAAAGTTCGCCATCAGGGCTGGCGATGAATTCTTTGGGCTCACCGTCTTCCACTAGTTCGATCTTGGGACAATCTGCAGGAGAAGGCAGATAAGCGATAATCGCATCTACAAAAGCCATTACACCCACACCGGTTCCAGCGCTGCAGACAAAAGCCGGGACAATATCGCCTGTGGCAATGCATTTTCTGAGCCCTTCCATCAAGCGACCTTGTTCCAATTCCATGTTTTCCAAAAACTCGTTGAGCAAAGCTTCATCAGTCTCGGCCACAGCTTCCATGAGCTGCAGTCTGGCATCTTCCATCTGATCTTTCATATTGGCAGGAACATCTACTTCGCCGGCGGCTGTGTAAGCTTTTTGCATGACTACATCCACCACGCCTTCAAAGGCTCCTTCTTTGCCAATGGGAATGTGGACTTTCACGGGTCTGAGATCGCTATTCTCGTGGATGGATTCCAGAGTCTTCTCATAGTCCGCGTGTTCGTTGTCCATGCGGTTTACCAAGACGATCTTGGCTTTGTTTTTGCCCTCTAACTGCTCCAAAGCGAGCTCAAGGCCCACTTCAAAACCGCTGGAAGCATTTGCCACGATTACCACGCTTTCCACTGCGGGAAGGGCAACCACGGTATCGCCAACAAAATCCGGATAACCGGGGGCGTCCAGGATGTTGATCCTGTGATCTTTATAATCTACGTAGCCGATGGCTAGCCCCAAAGACATCTTTTTCGCGATTTCTTCCGGGTCAAAATCGAGTACGGTATTGCCTTCATCAATTTTACCAAGTCTATTGGTAGTATTGGTTTGATTAAAGATTTGTTCTGCCAAAGTAGTCTTGCCAGCTCCGCTGGAACCGACTAACATTAGATTGCGTAACTTCTTCATTGAGTATTCTTTCATGTTTTTCCTCGTGTGTTTATCTCATTTTCATAGAATTCTTGTAGCGTTAAACCATGATTTCTGCTTCCTTGTAGCTGTCAATGCTTTTGTTTGTTCTTGACACATAAAGCAGGATCAGAAAATATTGAATCAAATTAAATCAAGGAGGTTCCAGCATGGAACAAGAACCACGTTCTTTTACAAGTCAGAGCAATCTGAGTCCTCAGCAAAATATGGCTCCGGTAATGACCATCGGGAATTGGATCGTTACCATGATCCTCGTAGCCATACCCATCGTAAACCTCATTATGCTGATAGTGTGGGCGGTTAGCTCTACAGAAAACCCCAATCGCAAAAACTGGGCT
This sequence comes from Candidatus Cloacimonadota bacterium, assembly GCA_020532545.1. Taxonomy (GTDB): domain Bacteria; phylum Cloacimonadota; class Cloacimonadia; order Cloacimonadales; family Cloacimonadaceae; genus UBA5456. The sequence continues at coordinate 26,727 of JAJBAW010000008.1, forward strand.
ATCGCGACTTTGATCTTTATTGGTATTCTCATTGTCTTGAACATACTTTTCCTTAGTACCATGATAGGTATGATGGGAGGATTGATGGAAATGTTCGGCGGCTGAACAAGCCCCTGATTACATACTTTATCGTTAAAAACTAATCTCCCCCGGTTTTGCTTCGGCGAAATCGGGGGATTTTGTTGCGCAGCGTTAAATGGATTTACAAATTACTGTGAGAGTATATATAAGACGTAAGCCATAGTCTCCGCGGTGCTCTTCAGACTCTGTCTGCGATCGCCAGAGCCGGTATGCCCTTCATTTTCATAGAGCCGGTACAAGACCTTGGAGGTCCCGAGATTATTCTGGCGTAGCTTTTGAGCCCATTTCAAGCCTTCCCAATAGCTCACCCGGGTATCCTGCCAGCCACTGCTGATCAGCATTTCCGGCAAATCTGCTGGACGAACATTGTCATAGGGACTGTAGCTCAACATATAGGCAAAAGCAGCCTGGTCATGAGGATCGCCCCATTCCAGATATTCCTGGCTTGTGAGAGGCAAACTATCATCCAGCATAGTATTGATCAAATCCACAAAGGGCACGCTGGCAATCACCATGCGCATCGCCCGGGGAGCAAGATTTGTGACTGCTCCCATCAAGAGTCCACCGGCACTGCCCCCTTCGATCACAGTTTGAGCCGGAGTGGTAAAGCCTTTTTGCTGTAGATAAGTGAGACATGCGATGAAATCCGTAAAGCTATTCATTTTGTTTTGCAGCTTGCCGTCTTCATACCAAGTTTGTCCCAATTCTCCCCCACCTCTGATTCCTGCTATGGCATAGATAAATTCCCTATCCAATAAGGAAAGACGATTCGCCCAAAAGAAAGGATCTTCAATGTCCCCATAAGCGCCGTATCCTTCCAACCACAGAGGATGGGGGCTGCTGAGGTCCAGATCGCTCCTGTGGATGATAATCAGCGGAATCAAACTGCCATCCTGAGCAGTAACATTTGCCGTGGTGCAGATGTAATTTTCAGGGTCGTAGCCTTTGGGCAAAGGGTAGGCATAATGCAGGGTCTGCGTTCCATTGGCAAGGTCATAGCGGAAGATTCGCGTCGGATGCAGATAACTTTCCACAGAGTAATATAGATAGGGTTCATCTGCCAGAGTGCCTCCCCAAAAACCAAGATCGGAGGCCTGCTCTGGAATAAAACTGGAAATCTCCTGAACTGTATCCAAGCTATACACGCGCAGCACCTTGCTTCCTTCTTTCCTGCGAATAAACGCCAAACATCCATCTTGCAGCCAAAAAGAGGAAAGCGGACTGCCCTCTACACCAGGGATGATTTCTGTCCAACTTTCCATACCGGGTTCTGATAAAGAGCACCTTGCTATGGATCCGTCCGGGCACCACAGATCAGTTTGGAGATAGAGCTGCCCTGCCAGAATATCAGGATAATACGTTACGCCTGTGCGAGCTGGAGCGATCAAATGAAAACCTGAACCGGGAGAACGGGTGTCCATGTGCCAGGCCTGATTGGTGTTTTTGCTCTCAGAAAGCAGGACGGTATAGTTTCTATCCCTGCAACTATACAAAGAAAGATCAAATTGGGCATCTTCCAATTGCACGAGGGTTTCGGTTTTAAAGGTTTTGAGATCAAGCAGTTGGCACAGGTTTGTTTGCCAGCGTTCGTTTACTCTGGTGATCAGGGCATGGCGGCCATCACGACACCAGATAAATTCTGAGATGTCCTGCAGATCGGTAGCTTTCGTTTTTCCGCTGTGCAGGTCTTTGAAGAAAAGCTGGTATCTTTCATTGCCACTGAAATCGGCAGAATATGCCATTGTTTTCCCATCCGGGCTGATCTGGCTAAAACCCAGGGCAAAGAATTCCTCCCCTTTGGCCAGCACATTTTCATCCAAAAGCAGTTCGTCTTTTCCGGAGCCAGCTCTGCGCCAATGACTGGGGTAGGCCTGTTTCTTATGTTGGCGACTGAAATAAAGGTATCCTTCATAAGGGTAAGGGGCGCTTTCTTCCAGTTTTGGAATCCGGCTGAGGAATTCCTTGAAGAGCTTTTTGGAGAGACTGCGAGCGGGTTTTAGGGCTGCTTTAGTGTATCTGCTCTCAGCTTTTAGCACCTGCCCCAGGGCGGGATCGTCTCTACTCTTCAGCCAGTTCCACGGGTCCACCAATTGGACATCGTGCACAAAAGTAGTATCTGGCCGTGAGGGCGCCAAAGGGATGGGCAATTGTGCAGCCGGCAGCGTAGCCCAAAGGCTGATGATCCAGAGGATGAGGATGTATCTATTCTTCATGTAAATCCTTTTCAAATGCCATACCTCTATTTAAGCGGAAGGTATGTCCCGCTTCTTTCCATGTCTATCAAGCAATTATCAGGCAGTAACACAGGATTCCCGCATCTAATCATAAGCTAGCTTCTGTATTTTAGCTTTTTCATCCCGTGGCCCTTCCGCATAGCCTGTGCTGGAGTTGATGTGCAGATCAGAGGATTTTTTCCTGCTATCTCCACGTCATCTCCAGGGCAACGGATAGGGCAGGCACTCCTACCTGAAGTAAATCTAATATTCAAAGTTCATCAATACAAAAAAAGCGGCCACATACTGATGTATGCAGGCCGCTGATATGTGGTGGAGCATAGCGGGATCGAACCGCTGACCTCTTGACTGCCAGTCAAGCGCTCTCCCAGCTGAGCTAATGCCCCAAAGGAGGTGTCGTTTAGTTTCGTCAATCTTTTGATCTGAGTTATTTTGTCAAGCTGAAAAAAGCCGATGTTTTTCATAATTAGGCTGATCCTATTGATTATTAAGAGCTTAAGCAATTGATAAACCTTGTTTGACATAGCCAACCACCGCTAAAGTAAAAATATTCCTTGTATAAAAACGCAAGATAAGAATAGTGGCTCTCTGAATAAGAATATTATGATCCAAAGTGGAGGATAGAATGCTCGAAGATCTCAGAAAGAGACAAAAGATCATCATTTATTTCGTGGCCGTGATTTTCATCCTGGGGATGGGAGCAATGGGCATAACGGAGATTTTAAGACCGAAGCCTTATCTGGGCAAAGTGGAAGGAAAGAAGATCTCCTTGGAGATGTATCAATCCAAACTGCAAGAAGTGTATGCCAGATACAGCGAAAGCAATCCAAATCAACCTATTGACGACAACACCCGCCGTTCCCTGGAAGGCTCTGCCTGGCAGGAACTGGTAGATGGTATCCTCTGGGACAAACAGATCAAAAAACATAAGATCAAAGTTACCGATAGTGATATCTTGACAGAGATGCAAAACAACCCCCCGCAGGAGCTGATGCAAAACGAATCGCTGCAAACCAATGGCAGATTCGACAAAGGCAAGTACCTTGCGGCCTTGAAAAATGCTCCGGATTTCTTCTTGATGATGGAGGATTACGTAAGCAGTTACCTTCCTCGTAAACGTCTGCAAGAAAAGATCCAAGCTAAAGCCGGTATCACCATCGACAGCCTGAAAGCAGAGTATAAAAAAGAAAATGACAAGGTCTCCGGTGAGATTTTGTTCTTTGATTACAATACCATCACCGATGTCACAGTCAGCGATGACAAGATCAGTGAATACTATGAAGCACACAAAGAAGAAGAATATAAAAAAGGCCCCGCTACCCGTGTGATGTATCTCTCATTTAATGTAGCCCCATCTGATAAGGATTTTGCAGAAGCCAAGCGCACTGCTGTCATGATCAGGGAACGCATTATGAAGGGAGAAGATTTTGGCGAACTGGCCCGCGAATATTCCGAAGATCCCGGCTCTGGCCAAAACGGTGGATCCCTGGGAGAATTTGGCAAAGGCCAGATGGTTCCCGAATTTGAAAAAGCCGCCTTTGCCCTCGAAGAAGGTGCAATATCCCAGCCGGTGAAATCTGACTTTGGTTGGCACATCATCCGCTTGGACAAATGGGTTGATCGCAATCCTGAAGTATCCAAAGTGGAAGCCAGCCATATCCTCTTCAAAGTGGAAGCCAGCGAAACCACCAAGGGTGAATTAGAAGAAAAAGCCCTGGAAGCTCAGAAGATGCTCAAGAAAAAGAACATCGAAGATGTGGCCAAAGCTTTTGAAATGGAACCTAAAGACAGCGACTGGGTGGCCCACGATGCTCAATACATCCCTGGAATTGGCCAAAACTCCCAACTTTTAGCCTGGATGATCAAAGCCAAGAAGAACCAAGTTTCTGAGCTTGTCCGGGATCAGCAACAGAATATCATCGTTGCCAAAGTAGTGGACAACGCCAAGGTATATTACGAAGACTTTGAGAAAGTAAAATTGCGCATCAAGTACGAACTGGAGCGCGAGATGAAGATCGCCAAAGCCAAAGTGAAAGCAGACGAATTTGTAGCCAAATACACCCCTGCGGAGTACTTTGCCAAAGCCGAAGCTGAGGGCTGGAAAGTTACCGAAGTTCAGAATTACAAACGCGGTAACAACACCCCTGGCATCGGAGTATCCGAAATGTTTGCCGATCAAGCACTCGCCCTGGAAGCCGGCCAGACCACAAAGCTGATCCATGATCCCAAAGGCAGCTACATCTTTAAGGCCACCATCCGGGAAAGACCTGACCTGGTAGCTTTTGAGAAAAATAATGATGAGCAGAAAAGGATCCGCGAGAGTCTCGAAAGCAAGGCCTGGAATCGCTGGTATCAAGAAATGCGTGAAAACGCTGAGATCATCGATCGCCGCGCCGAATTCGGCATGTAACTAAGTATATTTACAGGATACCCTGTACAATAATAGGATGCGGAAACCTGGCGGTTTTCGCATCCCTTTTCATAATAAGGAGAAAATAATGAGCAAACTCATGGCCAGCGTAAGCGGTGTGAGAGGAATATTTGGTGAGAGTCTCACCCCACCCATCGTGCAAAAATACGTAAGCAGCTTTGGCCTCATGCAAAAGAAAGCGCATGGCAAAGGCAAAATTATCATCGGCAGAGATAGCCGCACCACAGGAGAAGCTATGATGCATATCGTGGCCAGCACTCTGATGAGCATCGGTCTGGATGTAGTCTATCTGGGCATTGCCTCCACGCCCACAATTCTCTTGGCAGTAGAAGAAAGTGACGCCATCGGTGGCATCGCTATTACCGCTTCACATAATCCGCCAGAGTGGAATGCGATGAAGTTTGTGGATAGCGATGGCATGTTTTTGGCTCCGCAAAAGGCCGCAGAATTCTTGTCCTCTGTGGATCAGGATATCCCCTGGGCAAACTGGGCAGAGATCGGCAAGTTTACTCTGGACAACTACGCCATTCAGCGGCATTTGGATAAAGTTTTAGCCATTGAGTATTTGGATATTGCTAAGATCCGCTCCCGCAATTTCAAAGTGGTGCTGGATAGTGTAAATGGAGCTGGTGCTTTCACTTCCGAGACCTTGCTTAAGGCTTTGGGCTGCGAAGTGATCAGCATCAATAGCGAACCCACCGGCATCTTTGCACATCCTGCCGAGCCTCTGAATAAGAATTTAGGCCAGCTCGAAGAAGCTGTGCAACAGCATCAGGCTGATCTTGGTTTTGCCACAGATCCCGATGTGGACCGGCTTTCCATCGTATCCGATAAGGGCAAATGCATCGGAGAAGAGCTCAGCATCGTGCTCTGCGAACTTTTTGTGCTGCCTAAAAGAAAGGGTGACATCGTGGTGAATCTCTCTACTTCAATGCTTTCGGATGATATCGCCAAAAAGTTTGGCGTCAAAGTCCATCGCACCAAAGTTGGCGAAATCAACGTCGGCAAAAAGATGCAAGAGATATCCTCCCCCATCGGTGGAGAAGGCAATGGCGGCATTATCTGCCCGGATGTGCATTATACCCGCGATGCTCCGGCTGGGATGGCGCTAATTCTGGGACTTTTGGCAGAAAGTGGCAAAAGCATCTCCGAACTGGTGGCAGAATTGCCCAAATACTATTTTGCCAAAGATAAACTGGAACTGAGACCCTCCGATATGCAAGCTGCCATGGCTAAAGTGCCCAAGATCCTGGAAGGATACGAGATTGATACCCAGGATGGCATCAAAGGCACGAAGGCAGATCATTGGATACATGTACGCAAATCTGGCACAGAACCGATCATCAGAGTATATGTAGAGAGCTCCTCGCAGGCTAAAAGCGATGAGATCTGTCAGAACACTTTGCAGGCCTTGAAGGTATAGGGTTTTAACGTTTTAGCGTTTTAGCGTTTTAAGGTTTTAGGGTGGGGCAGCTTCTGTTCCACCCTAAATGTATCTGGAAGATGTCAGGCGGATATCAGCTCAGACTTAGTTGATAGCACAGTATCGCCGCAGTCATCGCCACATTCAGCGATTCCATCTCTCCTGCCATGTCTATCCTCAGCGTGGTATCGGCTTTCCCCAGCAGCTCTGGATCGATGCCATGAGCTTCGCTACCCAGGATGTAGATTTCATTCTCTGGGGAAGGAACGTGCCGGGAAAGACCAATGGTTCCACCCATATCCAAGGCTATCAGTCTGGCTTGTTCGGCGCTCAGATCTTCCGGGCTCACATAGTGGAAAGGCAGCTTATATACCGCTCCCAGCGAAGCGCGTATCACCTTGGGGCTAGCGATTTCGCAGCAATCTTCGGAGAGCAGGATGCCATCGATCCCAAAAGCGGCAGCGGTGCGGAAGATGGTGCCCAGATTTCCCGGGTCCGAAATTCGGTCCAGGTACAGAGCTCTTTTGTGCTTTTGCCGACGCTCCTCTGGAAGGTGAAAAAGCCCGGCCAGATCGGCTGGATTTTCGCTTTCACAGATCCGCTGCATTTGATGTGGGGTTAATTCATAGCTGGTAATTCCAGCAATCCCTGTAAGCGGACGCTTCACATAATAGAGTTCAGCAGGCCTTACGCCAAAGACAAGCAATTGATCGATAAGACGCTGACCTTCGACCACCACCAGCTTCTGTTCTTGCCGGTATTTCTTTTGTTTCAACTTCGCAAGATAGCTGATTTTCTGCTTTGAAATCTCTTGTTCTGGATGCATTCTATAGCTCCTTAATTTTCAGTTAACTACAGACTTGTCCACATTCCTTTGTGGATAAACCCTTCTGTCTATATTGCTGATAATCAATGTTATAACCATCTATTTCCTTTCTGTCACAAAACTTATCCACAGCTTATACACAAGTCTTACAAGTGCCTGATTTAGTATAAGATAGTAAGCTTTTTGCGCATTTTCTTGCTGCCACTATTCAGCTCCAGCAGGTAGATCCCCTGCGCAAGTTTATCAAAGCCTGGCACAAGGTCCAGCTTGAGCATTCCAGGACTTTGGCTGGGCACATTAAAGTGATAGTTGATCAGCCTTTGCCCTTTGATGTTGTACAGTTTCAGGCTCACTGACTTGTCACTCCTCTCTTCAGAGTACCACTCCAAAAAGGCCAGCCTCAGATCTCGGATGGGATTGGGATAAATCAGCAGAGCAGGCTCTGGAGACTCGTAGCTATAGTCCCCTGCCAAGGCGGATGATACATTATTCGAGCGATCGATAGCATAGATCTTGTAGCTGCCGTTTGCAGCAAAATCGAAAGAGAGCTCAAATTCTTCCGCGTAGGCTCTGGGATAGATCTCAAAGTTCAACTCGCCACTTTCCAGACGGTAATACAGTGAATCCACATCCACTGGCGCTTTGAGCTGCAGATAGAGCTTGCCGAAGCGGGCAAATTGCCGGATCAATTCAGGCCTTGCGGGTGGGGTGATGTCTTCCCCCAAAGCCAGATTAACCAAGCTCAACCAGCCCGTTTTGCCAAATTCCATTTTCATGTAGGTCTTCCAGGCCGCATCAAGATTGTAACGAATATCCGGGTACCAGAGGGCGAGGCTGGAAAGATTGGACTCCGGCCAGGCCAGAGTGTATGATGAGGCCAAAATCATCTCTTTGAGCAGGGTCAATAAGGGGCTACTGTCGATGAGTCCCGCCTCATGAATCCTGGTCAAGAATTGGGTAATATCCACATCGGCATAACCGGAATTCATCTCAAAAAGCTCTTCCCGGATGGCGGCCAAGTCCCCGGCTACAGGCCTCAAAGCCCTTGAAAAGTCTTTGAAGGCTTGATAAAAGTCATCGGCCTTATCCGTCTTGACTGCCGAACAGGTTGTGGTGTAATGGTATATGGAAGGGTTGTTCGCGCTTCCGGGTAAATATGAATCTGTATAAAGTTTGGGCAATTTCGCAGCTAAAAGCTCTGGATCGCCTGCCAATACAGGCACGATCTCAGAATAGGGAAAGCCTTGTACGGGAACCTGATCTGCGGAGCCGACGATGATATCGGCATAGTGCCTCAAAGTGTGCACAATCTCTATGCTCTGCATACTGCAGGCATCAAAAAGCAGTATATCCAGCTTGGGCCCAGCACTCAGAGCAGAGGCCAGCTCACCATTGGCTACACCGATTATATTGCCAGTGCCTTGATCCGGAGCGATATACTTGGGATTCTTATACCAGCTATCGGCATGAGACCAGATAATCAACATTTTATGCTGAGAAGGATAGCGAGCAAAGCCCCAGCGGATAAAGTTTTTGAGTTCGCCCGGATCTCCGCTATCGATGGTGCCTAGTTCCTGGATGGCGGTGGATGCGATCCAAGGGGATTGGTTTTCCTTGATCAAGTAACGCGTGGCACCAGACACCGGCAAATCCACCTGCACCACGAGCTTGAGATCCTTGGCCTGAATAGCTCTCTCCATCTGTATAATATCCTCTACAGCAAAAGAGGAAAGGTCGTTATCCGCTGCCATATAGACCAATACAGTCCAATCCGTGGCAAAAAGAGAGCTAGCACCCAGGATAAGCAAAATAGCCAGGAGCAACAGGGCTTTAGGCATCTGGCCCTTTTTGCAGATAGGGGAGCTTGGCATTGTCGCCACGCTCCCCTTGGAAATCATGCTGATTTGCATCTATATAAGCTATATCCGCGTCTTAATAAGGATAATCCATGGCTTCTTCCAGGCCTTGTAGAACCCGGATTCCACCCTGACACAGGGCTTCCATCTCTTTTTCGCCGGGGTACAGATAAACTTTGGCGATGAAGGAGCAGCGGTCTGTAATCTCATCCACGATGAAACTGTTGTAAACCAAGCCGCCGGAGAGGAAGATACCATCTACTTTTCCACTGAGCGCTGCTGCTGAGGCGCCAATTTCCTTGGACACCTGATAGCACATGGCTTCCAGGATCAATTTGGCTTTTTTATCGCCTTTCTGGATGCGTTCATCTACTTCGATTCCGCTATCTGTGCCCAGATATGCCATGAGGCCAGCAGTTTTGGTGAGATATGTATTCAGCTCTTTCTTCGTGTATTCTCCGCTGTAAGCCATGTCAATCAGATCACCGATGGGCAAGGCTCCGGCTCTTTGCGGGGAGAAGGGTCCCATGCCCAAAAGGGCGTTATTTACATCCACCACTTTCCCGCCTTTGATCGCTGCCACAGAGATGCCGCCACCCATGTGCACACCGATGAGATTTACCTGGGAGATGTCTTTACACACTTCTTTGGCCATCAATCTGGCGATATAGCGTATGTTCAGAGCGTGAAACAGGCTTTTGCGCTCGATCTCAGGAATGCCGGAGATTCTGGCGATATCCTCAAATTCATCCACCACCACAGGATCTACGATAAATCCCGGGATATGCAACTCTTCCGAGATTGCATTGGCGATAAAGGCTCCCAGATTCGAGGCATGAATCCTCCCCCACAGAGCGGTATCTTTCAAATCGCGCATCATGGAAGGGCTGATCTTCATCGTGCCGCCCTTTACAGAGCGCAGAAGTCCGCCTCTGCCCACCACTGCATGCAGGCTTTTGGGGTCAACGTTATTTTCGCGCATAGCTTTCATTACCAGAGCTTTACGAAAGTCATATTGTTCGATGATGCCGGCAAAAGGCTCAAGCTCTGCCGGGTCATGACGCAGAGTCTTTTCAAAAAGAGGGGTATGCCCTTCATGCACAGCTATTTTGGTGGATGTGGAGCCAGGATTGATCGCGAGAACGCGGTATTTCATATTACCTCCAGGGTGTTTATTATTTTTATGTTTTCAAAGTTCAAACCGGGCGTAATCCTGTCAATCATTTTTAGCTTGTGAGGCAAGTGGAGTACGTAACGCTGGCTTTAGCCGGCCGTAGCACTGTCTTCAGACGGTGCGTGTCCCAGCCGTGTAAAGCGTTCTTTCAAATGCAGATACTGCCGCCTCACGCACCGTCTGAAGACAGTGCTACGGTGCCGGTGTGTGTCCTATCTTTGTAAATCATTCTCTCAGATGCAGATCTTGCACATTTCACGCATTAGCTGAAGCTGATTCGAGAAGATGCGATAACCACAAAAGGGCATACCATTCATGAGGCACGGAATTTCAGATAGAAAACCAACAGCAACATAACATATGAATGCCGCGGGCATGCCATTTCAGATAGAATACGGCATAAGGCTCACAACCCGAGTCCTGTAGGGACGCTATTTCAGATAGAACAGGGCGTAAGGTTCACAACCCGAGTCCGAGGGACGGCAGTTCAGATAGTCGCAGGACGGCACCTGATCCCTCAATAGATAATCCGCCATTATAGCTGGGGGTATATTGGTTCATAGAGCTGCGGGTGCCTGGCCTTCAAAGGCCAGGAAGGAGTCTTGTCTTGGACAAAAACTTTGGGCGTGGCGGTTAAAACCGCCACCTGGATTCTTTTAAGGAAGAGGGGAGATTGTGACGGCAGGAGGCGGAGGCAGCCACTGGACGCGAGACGCATCCAATCCAGAAACTCTGCTATCGGATTCTTCAACTGGACGCGGGACGCATCCAATCCAGCAGTGCCGCAATCGGATCCACTGGCTATGCTGAGATTTCAGCGAAGCTTTTTATCAAACTGCTGTACATAGTTATATCTTGCCTTCCGTCCCCACTGACAGACTTGCTTTAAAAAAACAAGTTCCTAGCTCAAGCAAGGCTACGGCGAATGATCTGGATGGTCAAATTTATCCGATTCCTGTTAGCTATCCTACCTTACTCAGATAAGCCCTCATCGTCTCAAGGTTCTTTTTTTGGTATTGGTAAACCCGGAATGCCCCTCTATAATGCAGTTCATCCAGCTTTGAGAATTTGAGGTAATAGATGTTCCAAGTCCAGAGATAGCCCTTGTCTTCGAAGCTAATGTAGTCTTCCCCCAGATAAAGGTTTTGGATGATCCCCTGCAAATATAGCTGTTTTATCTCATGAAGCATCTCAGATTTCGTGAGAAGCTCGCTACCGGAGATGATTTTGTGGGGGTAAAAGCCCTGGTACAGATGCAGCTTACGCAGCCTATATATCATGTAGCAGACCAGCCAGATCGCGCAATACGTGCCAAGCGAAATCGTAAACGCAGTAAGAAAGTAAGATGAGTTACACATTATTTCTCCTCTTTAGCTTGATAAATATTTACAGCAGATCCAATTATCCTTCCGGTCATTTGTCTGTCAACAACTTTTCCCCCACAACTCCCGCAGCCCCAAACCTCAGAACTCCCGCACCCCCAAACCTCAGAACTCCCGCACTCCTAAGCTCCCCCTCATTTTTAGCTTGCCAGATTCTGAGCATTTTAAATAATGGCAAAAAACTAAGGGAGATTATCATGACTGAGAAACATATTGACCCAAACCTAAAAAACGAAGCCCATGAAGACATGGACGATGAACTCGACAGCGTCATCACTCTCGAGATGGAAGATGGCAGCGAGAAAGACTTCGTCGCACTGGAGACCCTGGAGCACGAAGGAATAAGCTACATTGCTCTTTCCGAAGTGAATTCCATGGACTATGACGTCCTGCGTTTTGTGGAAATGGATGAAGTCATGGAACTCAGCATCATCGAAGACGACGAAGAATATGATCTGATCACCAGTCTGTTCAAGGCAAAACTCGAAGCAATGTACCTTGAAGGTGAAGAAGACGAAGAATTCGAAGATGATGATGACGATGACGAAGACGAAGAGGATGAAGTCGAAAAGTAATTGACTTCAGAAATGCTGGCAATCTTTGGGGTCGAAGATTGTTGACTACAAAAGACTTGTGCCTTTGGCAAGCCGATACTCTTCATCTCAGCCTTGGGCAGGCTGAATTGTCGATTTGCTGATACCCGGCAGTATTGGCGCTTTAGTAAGAAGCGGCACAAGTCTATAACTAGGAAGGATAATTATGAGTATCGAATCACTCTTATCACATCCCTTTGAACTGGAGCTGAAAACAAAGATTTCGCAAAGCATGATCAATGAGGCCCTGGCGCTGAAGGAACTACCGACACCAGTCCAGAAAGTTGCGGTGGAAATCTTGAATGACATGATCAGGATACACGTTCAGACCAGTATCTTTCTGATGAAAAACCTCAGTGTGGATGCCAGAATCCTCGGAATCGATCTCGGTAAAAGGAAATCTACCGTACACGTTGAACTCCTTGGTACGGCAGGTGGTATCATCAAAAAACTGCTGGGCCTGCTGAAGAGCAAAACGCCACAGATCAGTATAAATGACAATATATTGGACATAGATATTACAGACACCCTACTGAAGTTCTTCCCCAGCGCTGCAGCCGGCATCTTGGACGATGCAAAAGTGCATATTCTGGGCCTGACATCGGGCTTCCTAAACCTGGGCATCAAAAAGGTATAGCGACAAAGACTGACCTTCCTTAAGCTAAACATATAAACATCCAGACAATTAAAGAACAGATTCAGGAACCGTGCTAGAGCAGCATTTTGGCATCTTGAAAACAAACTCCAAGATTTTTTCCTTGACCTTTGTGGCATATTTGTAGGCTGACTTTAGGTGCTGATTGTTTTTTAAAAGCCAATTCAGCAAGAGAAAAGATAATGATATACATGAGGTAAATAAAGTGACAAAGACAGAGTTAATTCCCCTAATCACTCAACAAGCAAAGACCGCCAGACAGGCGATTTTGCAGATGACCACCTTATCTGGCAGCGGCCACCCGGGTGGATCTATGTCCAGTATCGACGTGATTTTATCCATATATAATACTATGCGTCATGATCCCAAGAACCCAGATTGGGCCCAGCGGGATCGCATGGTGTTTTCCATCGGCCATATTTCCCCTGCGGCCTATAGCGCTTTGGGGATCATGGGCTATTTCCCTCTGGATGATGCCATTGCGCAGTTCAGGAAATGTGGCAGTATCTTTGAAGGCCATGTGGAACGCGAAGTGCCGGGGATAGAATGGAGCAGTGGCAATCTGGGACAAGGACTCTCGGCAGCCACAGGCTTTGCCATCTCTGCCAGAATCAGAGCTATGGATTATCACACTTATGTGATTATGGGCGATGGCGAACAGCAAAAAGGGCAGCTTTCCGAAGCCCGCCGCTTTGCCAGTAAATTTAAACTGACCAACCTCACAGCAATTATTGACTATAACCAATTGCAGATCTCGGGCTCTATTCATGATGTAATGCCGCAAAGCATTCGCCAGAACTGGGAATCAGACGGCTGGCAGGTGATGGAAGTAAACGGGCATGACATCCCTCAGATTTTGAATACTCTGGAAGAAGCAAAATCTGCAGAAAAGCCTGTAATGATCCTTGCTCATACCACTATGGGTAAAGGCGTGAGCTTTATGGAAAACAAAGCCAAATACCATGGCTCTACTCTGTCTATAGAGAAATGTGAAGAAGCTCTAAAAGAGATAGATATGCCCTCCGAACTGCCCAAATATCAGAAAATGCGGGCAGAATTCAAAGCCAATCTGCAGCATCAGCACCCAGAATTTCATAGCACCTTCGATCTGCAGCCTGGAAAACCCATTTTGTACAGCGCTGAAAGTGATTGTCGCAGCGCCTGGGGAAATGCCATAGTGGATCTGGGAAAGATCAATCGCGAAAGCACTACGCCCATCGTGGTAGTGGATTGCGATCTGGCCGTCAGCGTAAAAACCACCGCTTTCGAGAAAGAATTTCCAGAGCGGTTTTTGCAAAGCGGAATCATGGAACACCACGCCGCAGTGATGAGCGGAGCTATTTCTATCACAGGGATTCAATGCTTTTGGGCTGGTTTTGGAGTCTTTGGCATAGATGAAACCTATAATATGCAAAGGCTGAACGATATCAACCACGCCAATCTTAAGACCGTGCTTACCCACGTGGGTATCGATGTGGGCGAAGATGGCAAGACTCACCAATGTGTAGATTATATATCCTTGGTGCGCAATCTCTTTGATACCAGGATCATCTGTCCGGCAGATGCGAATCAGACAGATCGTATCATACGCTGGTTGATCGATAAACCCGGAAACTATGTTGTCGCCATGGGACGCTCCAAACTCCCGATCATCAAAGACTCTGAAAATGAGCTTTTCTTTGGTGAGGATTACAGCTTTGAATATGGTAAGGCTGATGTGCTGCGTACAGGCAAAAAAGCAACTGTATTTGTGTGCGGAACGCCTGCAGGCAGAGCGGTAGAGGCTGTCGATGCCCTGCGCGCAGAAGGCTCCTCCATCGAGCTGATCTATGTGTCCAGCCCTCTTGCCCTCGATGCCAAAATGATTGCAGAGGCAGCCAAGCGCGGCCCTATCATCAGCATCGAAGATCACAGCATCCATGGCGGACTCGGATCCAGTATCGCAGAGGCTATCCTGGATGTGAAACATCGCACCCGGCTCACCCGCATCGGAGTCGAAGCTTATCCAATATCCGGAACTTCCCAGGAAGTTTACGAAGCCTTTGAAATGGATACCGCTGCTCTGATCAAGCGTATCAAAGCGGCTCTGTAAAACTTAGAATATTAGAAGAAGTCCCGGCTTGTATCTAAAAGCCGGGACACTTTGAAAGGCTACTAAATGGCTATAAACGCAGTATTTTCACAATGAAGGAAAGACCTTAGCGCACGCTATGAACAAAGATTTTCTAAAGCCTGTACTTATCATCGCTGTGGCAGCAATACTTACCGGCGTAGTGGCCTGGGTATTGCCCGTTTGGAACAATGATGTTTTCACCATTCGCAAGATGCCCTGGTTTTCCGCGCTGCTCAATTCAGATAAAGACACGGATCCTCCGGCTGCCCAGCAAAAGAAGATCGCCGATACGCCCAGCCCTCTGCGTCCTTTTTTGAACAAGCTGGGAGCGATGAAACCACTGACCGGGAAAACGGCTTTTATCGAAGAGACTTCGGGCTCTGCACCCAGGAAGCTCAGGATCGCCTATTTCAGCGATTCCATCATCGAGGGCGATCTCATCACCGCTCCACTAAGGTCCACCCTGCAAGACATCTACGGTGGCACAGGCGTGGGCATGATGCCGATCACCTCCATAGTGTCCGGTTTCAAGCAAACCATCCGCCACGAATTCTCCCGCAATTGGGAAACCATCTCGTTCATGACTCGTGATAAAGGCGATGTTTCTCTGGGCATCACAGGCTATACCTTCATTCCCCGGTCTTACTACATGGAACAGAAGAAGATCGAGACCGACAGCCCGGATAATATCGAGAGCCCGGATAGCCTTTTCGTAAGTGATAGTCTGGCCACTGCACCAGCGAAACCTGTAGAAACCAGGATCGCCAAATTCTATGTGCAAGACGATCCTTGGGTGGAATACCGAGCGGTAGATATTGCTGGTGGGGCCGCATATTTTGAAGGCATCAAGCTCTATTATAGCCATGCCACAGACAGCTCTATAGTGCGGATATCCTATGATTCAGCTCCCCCCGTCACCAGACAGCTCAAGGCCGGGAACTCCCTGCAAGCATTGAATATCAGCCCCGGCACACCAATTAAGCGCATCCGCCTGAGCTTTTCCAATAAAGACCCCCTGCACCTTTATGGCCTGTCTTTCGATGAAGATCGCGGCATCTATGTGGATAATTTCCCCATCCGCGGCTATTCCGGGATGTACTTTCAGCGCATCCATGCTGAGATTCTGCGGGCTTTTCACCAAAACTTGAATTACGATCTGGTGGTCTTGCAGTATGGAGAAAACGTCTCCAATCCCAAGAATACAGATTATGAGAATTACAAACGCGCCATGATCCGGACCATCGAATATATCCAAACCGCCATGCCCAAAGTGCCGATCCTGATCGTCAGCGCGCATGATCGCAGCATCAAAGTGGGCACGAAATACCAGACTTCACCGGATATCCCCATTTTGGTGAAGACCCAAAGCGAATTTGCCAAAGAAACCGGCTGCGCCTTTTGGAATCTCTATGAAGCGATGGGCGGCTACAATTCCATGCTGGGACTGGTGAACCAAAATCCTCCTCTGGCTGGGAAGGATTACACTCACTTCACCCGGCGGGGAGCAGATTATGTGGCTGAATTGCTGCTCAAATTCCTCAAAGGAGAGTCGTGAGCCGGCGCCAGATTCCCATGGTTTTGCTACTGCTGGTCAGCCTGACTCTGCTTTTGGCGCTTAGCAAGTCTGATAGACAGCAGGCCCTGCTTTTTACCGAAGACGAATATCCCGAAGACATGGACACCCTGGAGGAATTTATTCAGAGCTATTATCTCCTGCTGGATAGCGATAGTTATATCAAAGAATATAGCTTTATCCATCCTGAACACAATCACCTTACCAACGAAAGTCCCGCTCTCACAGATTTTTACCGCAAACTCCTGGAACTAAGGGCTGGAAGACGTGAACAGGTGGTAATATACCAGATCGGAGATTCGCATATCCAGAGCGGTTTCTTTTGCGGAACTGCCCGCAGCGCACTTCAAAAGTACTTTGGCAATGCCGGCCGGGGACTAATCTTCCCACATAAACTGGCAGGGACAAACCAACCTGATGATTATCAAATCTCCTCCAGCAGCCGCTTTGGCAGCATTTCCAAACCCCGCAGCCTCAGCGGATATACTCTGGAAGTCACAAACCCGGCCACACTGAGGGTCAAGACCAATTCCTTCTTCCAAATTGACAGCAAATTCGACCAAATCAGAGTTTTTACCGATGGTAATGCAGATTTCAGCGCTGAACCCGGCTTCCTGGAGACTGCCCGTGAAGACAATCGGGCTTGCAGCAGCCATCTGCTTAGCTTCGCCGATATGAAAAGCGAGGCTGAAGTAAAGCTCCCCGGCAGCATGCAGCGCCTTTATGGCCTGAGCCTGGAGCGCCAGGAAAGAGGCCTCCTCTACCACAGCATGGGCATAAACGGAGCGGGCTTTTACAATATGGCAAATGAGCAGCAATTCTTCCAGCAGATCGGCATCTTGGAGCCGGATCTGATCATCATATCTCTGGGCACAAACGACGCTCAGGGACGCTATCGTGACGATGTGATGAAGGCCAATCTCAAGCTCTTTATGAAGAATCTACAGGCCGCTAATCCCAACAGCGCCATACTCTTTACCCTCCCACCGGATTCATACAAAGGTGGCAAGCCCAATACCGCGATCAGCAGCGTCGAAGCCAGTATCCGCGAATATGCTGCGCAGCACGATCTGGCCTGGTGGGAGCTCAGATCTGTGATGGGCGGAGCTGGCAGCATCAATACCTGGCGCCAGAGCAAGATGGCTGCGCGTGACCTTTTGCACTACACCCCCAAGGGCTATATGTTGCAAGGACATCTTTTTTATCAAAGCCTGGTCAAAGGCTACAAAGCTTATAGCGAAAACGGGGAATCCAGATGAGCCAAATCTGGCAAAGCGTGCTGGAATCGCTCAATTACAATCAGGCGAGTCCTCTGCTTTTCAATAGCACATTTTTCCTCTTTTTCTTTATTCTCGTGCTCCTGATCTATCCTCTGGTGGTAAACCACACCCGCATCAGAGTCTGGTATCTGCTGTCCGTCTCGCTTTACTTCTATTTTAAGACCAGCGGCATCTTCGTTGTGCTTTTGCTCATCACAGCTTTGGTCAATTTTGCCTTGGGTGCGGCAATCCACAAAAGCGACAGCAAAAATAGCCGGCGAGCCTGGCTGGGGCTCAGTCTATTCTGGAATCTGGGGACTCTGGGCTATTTCAAATACACGAACTTTATCCTTGAGATCGTGAATCAGATTTTCGGCGGCTCTATCCCCATGATGGACATCTTTTTACCGGTTGGTATCAGCTTTTTCACCTTCCAGACCTGGAGCTACACCCTGGATATATACTACAAAAAGCTGGATCCCATTCGCAGCTTCACGGATTTTGCCTTTTTCGTCTCTTTCTTCCCGCAACTTGTCGCCGGCCCCATCGTGCGAGCCTCTTACTTTATCCCGCAGATTCATAAAAAGCTGGAATTGGATGAGGATACCATCGCCAGGGCCTTGGTGCTGATCTTCGCCGGCTTACTTAAGAAAGGCGTGATCGCAGACTACCTATCGGTCAATTTTGTGGATCGCATCTTTGAGAATCCTGCGCTTTTTTCCGGGATGGAAAATCTCTTCGGAGTCTATGCTTACGCACTGCAGATTTACTGTGATTTCAGCGGGTACTCCGATATCGCCATAGGTTTGGCAGCTTTGATGGGCTTTAGCCTGCCCATCAACTTCCTTAGTCCCTATAGGGCGCATAGCGTTACGGATTTCTGGCGCCGCTGGCATATTTCGCTGTCCACCTGGCTGAGGGACTATATTTACATCCCCTTGGGTGGAAATCGCAAAGGCAAGAGCCGGCAATATCTGAATCTGGGGATCACCATGCTCTTAGGCGGCCTCTGGCACGGTGCGAGCTGGAATTTCGTGTTTTGGGGCGGCCTGCACGGAGTGGCTTTGATCTTCGACAAAGCCTGGCTGGGCCTGAGGATAGCCCATACCAAGGTAATGAAGGTGATCGGAGTGATAGTCACCTTCCATTTCGTCTGTTTTGCCTGGATCTTCTTCCGCAGCCGCACCTTTGCCAGTGCCTGGCTCATGATTAACCGCATTTTTACCGCCTTCAACCTGGCTTTGTTCAAACAGTGGTTCAATGAATACCAGATTATCGCCTATCTTATCGTCATTGGTTTCCTGGCGCACTGGCAACCAGATTCCTGGCAACAGGCCTATGAAAGATTTTTGGGCAAAATGCCCTGGCCTGTCAAATCCCTGGCTTTGGCCCTGGTGATCTGGATCCTGTTCCAGGCAAAAAGCGCAGATATGCAACCCTTTATCTACTTCCAATTCTAAGGAGACAAGATGAAATACTTGAGACCCGCCCTGCAGCCCTATCTTTGGGGCTCCCACAGCTTTATCCAAACCTTTTTGCAGACCAATGAATCCGGCCCGCTGGCCGAAGCCTGGTATGGCGCTCATCCCAAAGCTCCCTCCCTGGTAGATGGACGCAAACTGAATGAAGTCATAAGTACAGATCCAGCCTACTGGATTGGATCACAACATTATAAACTACCTTTCTTAATGAAGATCCTCGCCGCAGAACAGGCCCTCTCCATCCAGGTGCACCCTTCCAAAAGCCAGGCTGAAATGGGCTTTGCCCGTGAAAATGGGTTGGGCATTGCACTCAGCGACCCCACCCGCAACTATCAAGATGACAATCATAAGCCCGAACTGCTCATGGCTCTAACTGATTTTTATGCACTCTGCGGTTTTCGGATGCATTCTCAGATTGTGGAAGCTTTTCAGCACTGCGGAATAGATGGGATTTTCCAAAACTTCCCGCGCCTTGCAGAAGAACCCAGTGGCACGAGCCTCGCCCTGCTCTATGAAGAGATCATTAGCAGCCCGCCTCAGGCAGATCTGAAGGCTATTCTTTCAAAGCTTCCTGCCGAAGGTAAATGGGGTCAGGAGATCCATTGGATGCACGAACTTATCAATCTCTATCCCGAAGATAACAGCGTGATCTCTCCCCTACTGATGAATCTGATCCAGCTCAAACCTTACCAAGCCATCAGCCTTGAGGCCGGAATAGTACATGCCTACCTCAGAGGCGCTGGCATCGAGATCATGGCCAATAGCGACAATGTGCTGCGGGCTGGACTCACTCCCAAACATATCGATACTGCAGAACTGCTCAGAATCATGCGGACGGAGGCATATATACCAAAAATAATCTCTCCCTTGCCGAGGGCAAACCAGCTTTTGGAGTACCCAACCACCATCGCAGATTTTGCCCTGTATCGCGTGCAGCTTCAAGGGCAGATGAAACTCCCCACTATTCCCGGCCCCAAAATCCTGCTCGGCCTGCAAGGAAGAGCAGAACTTCGCATAGGAGCGCAAGGCCTGATGCTGGGTAAGGCAGATTGCGTCATCATTCCTCATGAAGAACAGGGAATCACACTGGTGGGAGAAGCAGACATAGTGATGGCAAGCCTGCCTGGAGCAGCGCTCTCCAGCGGCTTTGATCATTTTTGCTATGATCTGATCAACGACAATTAAGCTGTGGATAATTGGCATAATGTAGGGGCCTTGAGCATAATATAGGGGCCCTGGGCAGGCCCAAACGACCAATTGGACAAAGTGCCGAAGCCTTGGGCTACATCACCGAATGCCCCTGCTATCAGCTTGCTTTTAAAGAAGTTTCGAGTCGAAATGACTCGAAATCTCAAGTGACCTCGAATCAAAGGCAAATCAAAAGCAAGATCAGGGCCAAAGGGTGAAATTCGTTTGATACCGGCGCATAGCACATAAAAGCTTGGAAAAACTCAAAATACAATGAATACTGGTATGTCGGCGGAGCAGGAGTCCGCCACTACGATAAAACGATAAAACCCTAAAACCCTAAAACCTCTTTTAATCCAATCAATCCAGCCAATCCGCCCGATCCGCGTTCTATTGTGCTGTAGGCGGAACAGGAGTCCGCCACTACGATAAAACGCTAAAACCCTAAAACCCTCATCTCCAACTTTGCCATTGACTAAAATGCCGCCTTTGTTTATGTGGAATACAAAAGAAATAATCATAGAAAATCTGGAGGAAAGATGAAACAACCAGTAGTAGTATGCGCAAAACGCAGCCCTATCGGAAATTTTGGCGGAGTCTTTAAAGATGTATCCGCGATCCAGCTTGGGGTGCACACCTTGCAATCTATCTGGCAGATTTGAAAGCAGAAAAATAGCGGTGTCAGAATGCAAAGAATTCCTTCAGATCAGGATAGGTAAAACAGAAGAACCTCCTGTGCCCTCAATAACGCAGTTATTCCATAATTACCCTAACCCCTTCAATCCTGAAACGACAATCAGGTTTGACCTTGCAAAGCCAGGCCCTGTTACAATTGATGTGTTCAACATCAAAGGGCAGAAGATGAAAGCACTTGTTAATGATAGCTTTATTGCCGGACAACATTCCATAATATGGAATGGAACTGACAGTAAAGGAAAGCCTGTAGCTTCAGGAGTATATTTCTACAGAATGACCACTCCTAAAAGCACCTTGGTTCACAAGATGCTTTTGATGAAATAGTAGAAACTTGTTTGGGGCGGGTTTACTCGCCCCATGCAATTTATAAAAGGAGTACTCTTGAAAAATTTATTTATCTTTCTGATCTGTTTGTTACCTGTATTAGTTATGTGCACAACTCGAACTGTGTCTCTGGATGGCACGCAGCAATACTTGAGTATACAGGAAGCCGTAGATGCTTCAGTGAATGGTGATGTGGTTTTGGTTTATCCGGGTAGATATGTAGAGAATATAAATCTGTTAGGGCAGAGCATATCACTGGTCAGTCTTTTTGCAACTGATCCTCTGCAATCATACATTGAAAATACTGTAATTGATGGCAATCTTAACACTTGCATCCGGGTAGTAAATGGTGAGACACTCACCATCTCAGGTATTACCCTGGTGAATAATGAACAAGGTAACTATAGCGGTGACCTGAGTTATGCGGGGGGTGGTATATATCTAAAGCTCTATTCTCAAGTCATCGTTAACGACTGCATTATTAGAAATTGCATCGCTCAGTCCGGTGGAGGCATATCTGTTAGTAGGCATTCAAATCTATCATTGTCGAACGTAAAGATATTTGACAACCAAGCCTTAACATTAGGTGGAGGAATTGCGTTTGATGAATCCGATGCTTTGATTTTTGATCCTGTTGCACTATGCTCAGTTTACAATAACTCAGCAACCAGGGGCATGGACATTAGCTTCACCTTTCATTATGAGACGCAAAATAGTTACAGTGTCAACTTACTGCGAGGAAGTAGTGTTTTATCTGAACCGGATGGATATTTTATAGGATACAGAAATTGCAATGTAAGCTTGAACATCCAGCAAGGCTACATAACTCAGATAGATAGTGATCTCTATGTCTCTCCCGATGGTGATGATGCAAATACAGGTCTCTCGGCCGAATCTCCGATGCAATCCATCGTTTACGCCATGCAGAGAATTGCCTCCAACTCCGCAAGCCCCAGAACGATATATTTAGCAGAAGGAACTTATTCTAATTCCTGCAACAACCAACTCTTTCCTGCTGGAGTAAAATCGCACGTAAGGGTAATAGGTGCGGGAATGGATGATACAGTACTGGATTGTGAATTCCTGCGCACAGCCTTGAATGCTTGGTATGCAGATGATATTGAGATAGCCAATATGAAGATTGTTAACTGCAGGTCTTCCTATACCTTTCCTCTGGGAGTCTTGTATGGGTCAGACATTTATCTTCGTGATCTGAAATTTGAAAATAACTATGGATCTCTGTCATCCGGATTAACCATTGGTTATTGTGACAATATTATTATAGAAAACATCATTGCCGGGAATACGACTTATCATAAAGACCTGATGACGATCAAGGGCTTTGAATGCGACAACTTACTGATAAATAACTTTATCTCTGCGTATAATACAATTACCGATTGGGAATATAATAAATTAGGCCTTAATTTTAGTTCTTGCGATTTAATCCTCCGCAATTCTATAATAGCGAACAACTATGCCCAAGATGCCTGGCCTTTTTTCTATACTAACATCTATCCTGGATTCGAGGACTTCAATCTGGATATGAGCAATGTGTTGATCATCAACAACACGATGTATGACTGCAGTTGGGTGGATAATCCGATTTACATGCAAAATCGGTTTCAGCCAATGCAGATCAACAACTGCACTTTTGCCAATAACTCAGCCAATGCCTCCCTCACCAGCATTATAGGCGGTGCCGAGATCAGGAATCTGGTCTCATATAACCCTGGAACGCCTTACGAGCTTTATTTAAATAACTATATCAGCAATACTGGGTTGAGTTATGAGGCCAGCATCAGCAATAGCCTTTTCCGATCGGGAACTGTAGGCAGCTCTTTGCCCGACCTGGTCACTCTTACTGATAATATCATGAATTCCGATCCCTTGTTTCTGGGCACCGTGGATACAAATCTTAGCATAGATCAGCCGGAATACTATCAGCTTAGTTCGCTATCACCCTGCATAGATAGCGGCACTCCTGATCTTGCAGGAATGAACCTTGCACCCATGGATCTGGCAGGTAACGACCGTGTTTGGAATGGCAGGATAGATATGGGCTGCTATGAATACGGTTCTAAGCCTTATGTGGGGATAGATGATCCGGAATTGCCCCCTCCCCCAGATAGGATTTTGATATCGGCCTATCCCAATCCACTCTTCAATACCAGCAAGGCAGCGGGAGTGTTTATCGAATTCACCTTACCTGGAAAGCCTGCTGCAGAGCCAGTTCTTGATATCTTTAATGTGCGCGGGCAGAAGGTAAAGACCATGCGGCTTACCGAAAGCTACAACAGCCTTATTCACAAGGCTGGCTTAGCAGGTGATGTAAAACAAAATGGGGAGTTCTATTCCACTGTATGGAATGGCAAGGATGATAGGAACAGACCCCTTGCTTCTGGAACCTATATCGTGAAGGTGAGGGCAGACCGAATGGTAGCAACCACCAAGATCACGATTATTAAATAGTAGCTAAACTGGTGTGATTTATCCCTCTGCGAATTGAGGATTATCTTGCATAGCAGTAAGGTTATAGCTGAACTCAGCTTTGCCCTGAATCCAAAAAGCGTTAAAAATAAAAGCGTAAATCCCAGTCTATGCCGAACAGGAGTCCGCCCATACTGTAAAACCTCAAAACGATATAATGCTAAAACCCCCAACTCCAACTTTGCCATTGACTAAAATCAGGCGTTTGTTTAAATGGAATACAAATGAATAAATCATAGAAAATCTGGAGGAAAGATGAAACAACCAGTAGTAGTATGCGCAAAACGCAGCCCTATCGGAAACTTTGGCGGAGTCTTTAAAGACGTGTCCGCAATCCAACTCGGGGTGCACACCTTGCAAGCAATCTTTGCTGAAACCGGCGTCAAGCCGGAGAACATCGACGAAGTGATCGTCGGCAATGTCTGCGGAGCAGGCCTTGGGCAAAATGTAGCCCGTCAGATCAGCATTCATGCTGGAATCCCGGATTCTGTACCCGCCTATACCGTGAACAAAGTTTGCGGAAGCGGCATGAAAGCTATCGCTCTAGCTGCCATGATGATCGCCTGTGAAGAGGCAGAAATCGTGGTCGCCGGTGGCACTGAAAACATGAGCCAGATCCCTTATGCACTTCCAGACGCCCGCTGGGGTGCCCGCATGGGAGACAAAACCATGGTGGATTTGATGATCCGCGCTGGTTTGTCCGACATCTTCAACGACTATCACATGGGCTTGACTGCCGAAAATCTGGCAGAAAAGTATCATTTAACCAGACAGGAGCAGGATGAATTCTCTGCAAAGTCTCAAAACAAGACTGAAGCCGCCCAAAAAAGTGGCCGCTTTAAAGATGAGATTGTGCCGATCTCCATCCCTCAACGCAAGGGCGATCCGGTGGTAGTAGACACAGACGAAATGCCCCGCGCCGGCGTGACCGCAGAAGGTCTGGCCAAATTGCGCCCTGCCTTCAAAAAAGATGGTACAGTCACAGCCGCCAGCAGCAGCGGAATCAACGACAGCGCCGCAATGCTGCTCATCATGAGTGAAGACAAAGCCAAAGAGCTGGGTCTGACTCCTCTGGCCTGGTTTGTGCAAAGTGCTTCAGCCGGTGTGGATCCTGCCATCATGGGCTTTGGTCCTGTACCTGCCATCAAGAAAGTTCTCAAAAAGAGCGGCTGGTCGTTGGGTGATGTGGAATTGGCAGAGCTGAACGAAGCTTTTGCTGCTCAGTCACTTTCAGTATTCAAAGGTCTGGAAGAAGAGGGTTTGGGAAAACTGAACCTCGATATCGTAAACGTCAATGGTGGAGCCATCGCGCTGGGCCATCCCATCGGTGCCAGCGGAGCCCGCATCATTGTTACTCTTTTACATGAAATGAAACGCCGTGGAAACAAGAAAGGCTTGGCCTCTCTGTGCATCGGTGGAGGAATGGGAATAGCAAGTTTATGGGAGATGAAATAAACATGTCAAAAAAACTAACACTCGATAAAAGCATGGCAATGTATGAGGAAGCGTTAAAAACAGTTCCTGGTGCAGTGGCCGGAATCCGTCGTCCTTACAACTTCGTTCAGGGCGAATACCCGATTTATTTTGAACACGGCAAAGGTGGACGCATCACCGACGTCGATGGCAACGAATATATAGACTATCTTTGCGCTTATGGCCCGATCATCATCGGTTACCGCGAAGAAGAAATCGATAAAGCAGTATATAAACAGATAAGTGAGAAAGGCTTTTGCTTCTCTCTGACTCAGCCGATCCAGAACGACCTGGTGCTCAAACTCAAAGAAGTGATCCCCTCATGCGAGATGGTAGCTTTGGTGAAAACCGGCTCTGATGCCACCACCATTGGCATACGCGTAGCCCGCGCCTATACCGGCAAGAAAAAGGTCGCCCGTTGCGGTTATCACGGCTGGCACGACTGGTGCGTGGAAGTCAAGGGTGGAATACCGGAAAAGCTCTATGAAGACGTCCTGGAATTCCATTACAACGACATCGACAATCTGGAAGCCATCCTGAAAGCGAATAAAGACGATATGGCCGCCATCATCATCACCCCCGTAGGTCACCCTCTGGGTGCACCTGTGGAAATGCCCAAGCCAGGATATCTTGAGGCTGTGCGTGAGCTAGCAGACAAGTATCACTGCGTGCTCATTTTTGATGAAATTCGCACCGGTTTCAGAGTAGCTCTCGGTGGTGCCCAGGAATATTTCGGAGTCACTCCTGATCTCACCACGGTGGGAAAAGCCATGGCCAACGGTTATGCCGTAGCCGCTTTGGTAGGCAAAAAGGAAGTCATGCAGGTTTTGACCAAAGATGTCTTCCTCTCCTCCACCTTCTTCCCGAATAGCGATAGCATCGTAGCAGCGCTCAAGACCATCGAGATTTTGCAAAGAGACAAGGTACTCGAAGTCATCACCGCCAAGGGCAATAAATTTGCTGCTGATGTGCAAAAAGTGATCGATGAATCCACGCTGCCCGTAGAATTCAGCGGCGGCCCCTGGATGCCTTTCATCACCTTCCTCAAGGATGACAATGGCCTCTACAAAAAGATGAGAGTAAAGTTCTATACCGAGCTGATTCGCCGCAAGGTCTTCTTGCAGCCATATCACCACGGTTATATCTGCTACAGACATACAGATGAAGATCTGGCTTATAGCGCACAAGCCATCAAGGAATCCTTGGACGCATGTAAATCCATGGTCTAAAAGGAGTAAAATAAGTGGCAAAATACATCTTCGTAATGGGTGGGGTGCTATCCTCTTTGGGCAAAGGGATAGCTACAGCCTCAATAGGGCTGTTGCTAAAATCCATGGGCTACAAGGTAGTACTGCAAAAATTTGATCCCTACCTGAATGTGGATCCCGGGACCATGAGCCCCTTCCAACATGGAGAGGTTTTTGTCACAGATGATGGAGCCGAGACCGATCTGGACTTGGGACATTATGAACGCTTTGTAGATCAAGCCCTAAGTCGTGCAAGCAGTTGCAGCGCCGGCCAAGTCTATGAAAGCGTGATAACAAATGAACGAAAGGGAATTTACCTGGGCAAAACTGTCCAGGTAATTCCCCATGTTACGGATGAAATCAAGCGTCGCATCACGGCTCAGGCCGAAGGCAATGATTTTGTGATCTCCGAGGTCGGAGGCACCGTGGGCGATATCGAAGGTCTGCCATTTTTGGAGGCTATTCGCCAGTTGCATCTCGATCTGGGCAATGAAAACACGCTGAACATCCTGCTCACCTATGTGCCCTATATCAAGACAGCCGGTGAGCTGAAAACCAAACCTTCTCAGCATAGTACCTACAAACTCAGGGAAATCGGAATTCAACCTGATATCCTGCTCTGCCGCAGTGAAAAGCCCTTTGGCGAAGAGATCTATGCCAAGATCTCGCTTTTCACCAATGTGCGCAAAGAGTGTGTGATCAATGCGATCGACGTGAAATGCGTCTATGAAATCCCCATGAACTACCAAAGAGCCAATCTTCCTGAGATCATCTGCCGGCATTTCAAGATGGAAAGCTGCGCCATCGATCTCTCGCACTGGCAAGAGTTTCTGGACGATCGTGAAAAAAGCGAAGGCACTGTGAAGATAGCAGTATGCGGAAAATACGTCAAGCATCAGGATGCCTACAAAAGCATCGTGGAAGCACTGTATCATGCCGCTGCCAGGCTGAAGAAAAAGATCATCATCACCTGGGTGGATACCGAACGGATATTTGGCAACGGTGATCTGGACAAAGAGCTTTCCGGCATAGACTGCATACTCATCCCCGGAGGTTTTGGCATTCGCGGCATTGATGGCAAGATCGCCATCGCCAAATACGCGCGGACCAAAAACATCCCGCTCTTGGGCATCTGTCTGGGAATGCAGGTAATGGCGGTGGAATTTGCCCGCAACGTCTGCAAGATGGAGCAGGCACATAGCACCGAATTTGACTTGGGCTCACCCGATCCCGTGATTCACCTCATGGAAAAGCAGCTTTATAGAAAGCTGACAGGCGGCTCTATGCGTTTGGGTGCATACACATGCAAGCTGAGCGAGGGTAGCCTGGCTCACAAAGCCTATGACGCTCTGGAAATTAGTGAAAGACACCGGCACCGCTATGAGTTTAACAATGACTACCGGCAACGCCTGATGGATGCAGGGCTGAGCCTCAGCGGAGTGTCCGAGGACAATCTCATGGTGGAGATCCTGGAGTATCCGGCTAATGATTTTTACATTGGGGTGCAATTTCACCCTGAATTCAAATCCCGCCCCCATCGCCCGCACCCTCTTTTTGTAAATCTATTGCGAGCTGCGATCAAGGCTTAGATGGCGATTATCGTAAAGAAGTTTGGTGGCAGTTCGGTAGGCAGCGTACCGCAGATTCAAGCCATCGCCAAAAGACTGGCCCGGGATTATCATCGGGGCGATCAATTGGTCCTGGTGGTTTCTGCCATGGCCAAGACTACAGACGACCTTTTTAGCCTCGCCTATGAGATCACCAAACATCCCTCCCGCAGAGAGATGGATATGCTGCTCACCGCTGGTGAACGCATCTCTATGTCGCTGCTTTCACTTTCGCTTCTGGAAGAGGGGATTCCCTCCATATCCTTTACCGGCTCGCAAAGCGGGATCATCACCGATGACCATCATGGCAACGCCAAGATACTGAAAGTCAATGCTTTCCGCATCCATGAAGAATTGGCAAAAGACAAAGTCGTGATCGTGGCTGGATTCCAAGGAGTGAGCACGGGCAAGGAAATAACCACCCTCGGACGTGGGGGTTCTGATACCTCTGCAGTAGCCCTGGCTTGCTATCTGGGGGCAGAACGTTGTGAGATCTATACTGATGTGGCAGGAGTCTATAGCGCAGATCCCAGAATAGTGCCCAAGGCAAAGCTGCTGCCTGAAATCAGCTTTTTAAATATGCTGGCCTTAGCCTATAATGGCTCCAAGGTCTTGCATCCCAGAGCAGTGGAATTTGCCTGCAAATACAAAGTTCCGGTGGAAGTCAAATCATCTCATACCTTTGCGCCGGGAACTATGATCAAAAACGACGAAAGCACCGAGGATATAGCTATGGAAGAACTTCAAATAAATGCCATCGCCCACAAAGAAAACATTTTGCGTTACCTGATTCCCCCTGATGCAAAAGCCCTGCTGCTGCTGAATAATTGGAAGAATGAGATCTTTAAGATAAGCAGGCAAGATGATGTGCTGGAGCTGTATATCGAGGCCAAATATGAGCCTGAGATCGATTATCTCTTGGCAGAATCCGGCTATGAAGAAGTTTCCAAAGATCGGGATTTGGGCTTTGTGATCCTGGTAGGACTTGGATTGGCGGCAGATCCTGCCTTTATGGCCAGGGTAATGAAACTAACCGAAGACAATGAAGTCAAACGCATTACACACGGTGAACGGAGTCTGGAACTTATGTTGCCTACCCAGCAGGTGGCAAAAACTCTCGCCCTCTTACATCAGGAATTTTTGGAGAACAAATGAAATACATCGTTACCAGCGCTCTGCCCTATGCCAATGGCAAGCTGCATGTGGGTCATGTGGCTGGAGCTTATCTGCCCGCTGACATCTTCGTACGCTATCTGCGCCTGAGAGGCGAAGACGTAATCTACATCTGCGGCACAGATGAACACGGCACCCCCATCTCGATCTCTGCAGACAAAGAAGGGGTCCAGCCCATTGACGTGGTAAACCGCTATCATGATAGCATCAAAGCCGCTTTTGACGGCATCGGCATAGAATTTGACAACTTTTCCGGCACCGCCCGGCCTGAGCATTATGAGCTCGCACAAGAGTTCTTTTCCGATCTTTATGCCAATAGCCATATCGTGGCCAAAACCACCATGCAATTCTATTGCCAGCACGATGCCCGCTATCTGCCAGACCGTTATGTAGAAGGGATCTGCCCAAAATGTGACAGTCCCGGAGCCCGCGGCGATCAATGCGACAAATGCGGACAGACCTATGAGACCACCTTGCTGAAAAGCCCAAAATGCAAGATCTGTGGCAATGAACCGGAGATCCGCGAGACCAAGCACTGGTTCATCCAATTAGCCCACTTTACCGATCAACTCAAGGCTTGGATTGCTCAGAAGGACTATTGGAAAGAGAATGTGCGCAACTTTATGCTCAATCTCCTGGAGCAAGGCCTCATCGAGCGCTCCATCACCCGGGACCTTAGCTGGGGAGTACCAGTGCCTTTGCCCGAAACAGAAGGGAAGGTGCTCTATGTGTGGTTTGAAGCTCCCATCGGCTATATCTCATCCACCGTGGAATGGGCCAAAAAGATGGGCAAGCCAGAGCTCTGGAAGGACTATTGGCTGGATCCGGAGACTCACATGGTTCACTTCATCGGCAAAGATAATATCATCTTCCACGCCTTGATCTGGCCGGCCGTGCTGATG
The DNA here is from genome assembly GCA_020532545.1 of Candidatus Cloacimonadota bacterium. Taxonomy (GTDB): domain Bacteria; phylum Cloacimonadota; class Cloacimonadia; order Cloacimonadales; family Cloacimonadaceae; genus UBA5456. The sequence goes on from JAJBAW010000008.1 coordinate 56,908, forward strand.
GGGCAAAACACCCCTTACTGCCTGCCGCATGATATTCCCGCCAATGAGTTTATGAATCTGGAAGGTGAGAAGATCTCCACCAGCCGCAATTGGGCGATCTGGGTGGATGAGTTTGTACAGGATTTTGACGGTGAATATCTGCGTTACTATCTGGCTGCCAATGCGCCAGAGCGTCAGGATGCAGATTTCAACTTCAAGGACTTCCAGCTTAAAATCAATGGCGAACTCAACAACGTGCTGGGCAACCTGGGACACCGGGTCTTCAGCTTTGCCGCTTTGAACTTTAATTCCCTCATCGAACAGGTGAGCCTGGATGAAGCCGCCCAAGCGGTGCTCACTCAGGCAGATAGCACCATGGCTGAGATCGCATCCTCCTACGAAGATTATCAGGTGAAACGCAATACCAGACTGATCATGGATATGGCCAGATCCGGCAACCGCTATTTTGAAGAGCAAAAGCCCTGGCTCAATATCAAAACAGATAGAGAGAAGGTGAAACAAACCCTTTGGGTATGTGCCTCACTGCTGCAGCGCATCTCGGTAGCCCTCTCCCCCATCTTGCCCAGGCACATGAAGGCACTGAGACAGATGATGTCCCTGCCGGACTTGCAGTCTTGGGACGATGCCTTTGTGCAGAGAGATTTTACTCTAGGTGAGTTCAAGCCCCTTCTTAAAAAGATCGAAGATGAAGCCATCCAGGCCCAGCTTGACAAGCTGCACGCCAAAGCCCAGGACAAGCCCCAAAAGACCTATGAACCGGTGAAAGAACAGATCAGCTTTGAGCAGTTCTCCGCTCTTGATCTGCGCCTGGCCAAGATCCTGGAGGCAAAGCCCGTGCCCAAGACAGATAAGCTCTTGCACCTGAAGGTAGATCTGGGTTTTGAACAGCGGGAATTGGTGGCCGGCATTGCTCAGAGCTACAAAGCTGAAGATCTGATCGGCAAAACGGTAACCATGCTCGTAAATCTGGAGCCCCGCAAGATCAGAGGGGTTGTCTCCAATGGCATGATCCTGGCCGCGCACGATGATGACGGCCTGCACGTGGTTTTAGCTGATGGGGGATCCCCTGGCTCCCCTGTACAATGATGCGAAAAAGCCTTCTGATCCTGCTCTTTATCACCAGCTTGCTTTTTGCTGCTGAGTTCAGGGATGGCCACCTCTATCTTGAGGTGAATCTTGCCACAGGATCGAGCCTTAACATAGAAAGCAGCTCCGTGAAAATCAGCGATGAGACTGAGCTCTTTCAGAATAATCTGCAAGGGAAACTAGAGATAGCGCTGCCGGTCTCGGATCAGGAAAATCGCTATGGCATCATCGACAAGATCGAAAAGATCTGCGCCACTGACCCCAAAGACGCTGTGCAAAGAGAATACTTTGTTTGGGAAGACGACCATCTGGTCCTCAGAAAGGAATGCATCTACTATAGGCCGGAAAGCTTCAGCACCAGCGCCCGGGCCCAGAAATATGCTGAAGCGCTGGGCATTTTTCCCCAGAGAATTCAACTCATTCCCGTGGTAAACGCCACCATATCTTTCAAAGATGCCAGCAGAAAGATTTACTATTTTGAAAGCCCGCTGAAGATCATATCAGGTCAGCTTTGGGTAGATGGGGTGCCCTATGAAGGGGAGTTTAGGCTCAAAGTGGTCGAAGACAAATTGGTGCTGAATCAGATCGTGCCCATAGAGGAATACATCGCCGGGGTCATTCCCAATGAAATCGGCAATTACAGCCCCATGGAAGCCCTCAAAGCCCAAGCTGTGGCAGCCAGAAGCCATGCCGTGAATCTGCTCTTGTACAACCGCCACACCAAAGACGGCTACGATCTGTGCAATAGTACCCACTGCCAGGTTTACAAAGGCAAATACCGGCGCAATGAAGCCATCGAAACTGCCGTAATGTACACCGCTGCTGAGATCATGACCACCCCTGAGCAAGTAGCTGATGCCACTTACCACAGCAGTTGCGGAGGCAAAACGGAATCCTCACAAGCGGTCTGGAAAGGCAATTATATCCCGCATCTCAGCGGCTCTACCTGCATTACCGAAGCAGATCAATATGATCTTTCCACCGAAGCAGGAGCGGCCAATTGGCTGAAAATCAAACCCAAGACCGATGGCATGAGCACTTGGGAAAGCGCCACACTCCATTGGGAAAGGCAGATTAGCAGTAAAGATCTGGCCAAAAACCTCGGACTTTCCAAGATTAATAGCATTGAGATCCTGGAGCGTGGGCGCTCCGGACGCATCCTGAAGCTAAAGATCAAGGGTAACAAAGATATCATTTTAAGCGGAGAATACAAAATCCGCCAGGCTTTTGAGGCACTACCCTCCTCATATTTCTACTTTGAGGGAGCGGCTGGCAGACCCATCATTTACCCGCCAGCCACAATAACAATTATAGGCCGCGGCTCCGGACACGGAGTGGGCATGTGCCAAGTGGGAGCCCTCAGGATGGCCAGACAAGGCCTTGAATATGCAGACATTCTGCAGGTTTATTACCCCAAAACCGTAATCAACACAGATTGGATTTATGATGAACAACCCTAATGAAGCCCTGCTGCGCGGCAGCATAGAAGATAATCAATTTCGCCTTTTTGCCTGTGAGACCACAGCGATAGTTCAGCAGATCAGAGACATACACGATCTGTACCCGCTGCCCTCAATCTTGATGGGACGTCTGATTACGGCTGTAGCTCTGATGAGTGGCGAACTCAAAGCCCCGCAGGGCGAGATCTCTATCCGTATTGATGCGAAAGGTCCCCTAAAGGGCGGCATAGTTATTGCAAACAAAGAAGGTATGCTCAAAGGCTATGCTTTTGTGCCCCAGCTCTGGCTGCCGGAAAATCAGGACAACTTCCAGGTAGGCAAAGCCTTGGGCAAAGGAACCTTCACGGTAATTCGTCAAAGCGGACTCAAAGCCCCCTATCAAGGCAAGATTGAGCTGCAGGATGGCGAGATTGGCAGCGATCTGGCCTACTACTATCACCAAAGCGAGCAACTGCCCTCAGCAGTGAATCTGGGCGTTTTAATAGATCAGGAAGCCCGCATTCGGGCCGCAGGCGGAATCATGATCCAGGCCCTGCCCCAGGCAGATAAAGAACTCGCCCTGCAGATCGAAGAGAACATGAAAAACACCCCCAATGTCTCTGACCTCATGGATATGGGCATGACTATCAAAGAAATTCTGGAAAAGTTTGTGCTGAAAGGCCTGTCCTGGCAGATCAGCAAGAGCACTCCCATCCGCTTTCAATGCGATTGCAGCAAAGAACGTTTTGCCCGTGGTCTCCTGCTTTTGGGCAAAGCGGAATTGCAAGACCTGCGTGAAGATATCTCTCCCGTTTGTCACTATTGCAGCGCAGTCTATACCTTCACAAAAGATGAGATAGAAGATCTGATCAAGAGTTTGGATTAAGATGAAAAAAACCTTATTACTATTTACCCTGATCACCCTCTGCCTGAGTGCCAGCACTGCTTTTGCAGCCCCAAAGGTGAATGCTGATGACCTGCGTTTCTTGCTGAACCGGGAGCAATTTGAGCTGATTCAGCACTATGAGAACGACTTCTTGCTCTTGGCCGACAGCCCCGTTCTGGACGATCAAAAAGCCTTGCTGGAATATGCGCAGAGAACAAAAAAGGTGGATTTGGCCGCAAGGCTACACTTTCGTCTCGCCCTGGAAACCGGCTCTCTGGAAGATGCCCTGCAATGGCTGATCCTGCAAAGCGTTGTGCCAGAGGATTCCACCGCTCAGCAGATCAAAACCCTCCTGCTTTCTGCCAGTTTTAAGAACCCGGCAGATTCACTGGTCTATGCCTATTACAGCGGTATCAGTGAAGAATTGGATATGGAAAAAATCCAAAGCCTCAGCGCATACAACGCTGTGATCGAAGCCAATGCCAAAAGCTTCCTGGACGAAATTTCCACTCTGGAAAGCAGCTACGAAGCTCTGGAATTGATCGCCTCTTTCTACGAAGTCTATCCGAAATCCCAATGGCACCAAGCCGCTTTTTATTACCATTTATACCATCTTTCCCAGCTCAAAGACTTTGACCAGATTCAAAACGTGATCAATGAACAAAAGGATAAATCCCCCGCTCACGCCTATATTGCAGCCCTTTTTCTGGCCAGCCCTTCCAATCGAAAGCAGCAAGCCGATGCCGGCACCAATCAAAAGTTCTTAAGCAAAGCTCTCAAAGCCCTATCCACTGCAAGTTTAGCAGATAGCGCCATTGTGCTGCACGATTCCTATTCCAAGGAAACCTGGACCAACCGGGTTCAATTGCAAAAAGTGAAAACCCAGTATTATTACGAGCTTTCCCTCTACAAACCCAAAGCCAAGGGCGGCCCTTTATACGGCGATGAAGATGAACTGATCCGCCTGTTCAAAAAGCCCAATAAAGAGCAATTAAAGCTCTTTGATATGATCGACAAGGTCTCTTTCGCCACCAACGATCAAGGTGAATTGGCTGAACTGTATTTTTGGCGCGGCAAGCTAAACGCCATGTATCGCCAGTCCAAGTATCAAAAAGAGGCCATCAAAGATTTTGGCCAGTGCCTGATCTACGGCACGCCCCGCAAACAATATGATCCCCAAGCCTTAGCCATGATCACCAAGATCCTGGAAAAAAGAAGAATCAACCAAGGCCCCCTGGAGCATCTTCGGAAAGTCTTTGATTATGACGGCATCATCTTTGAGGATACGCACGCTTTTGATGACCAGCGCTATACACGCGTAGCTTTGGCAGATTATGACAACGATGGCCAGCTCGATATCCTCTTCAATGGTCGCAATATCTATCGCAATCTCGGTTCTTTCAATTTCACAGCACACCCTGATACATCCGTGTTTTTACATGGCAATGGCGGTATCTGGGCAGATTTTAACCGAGACGGTCTCCTGGACTACGTGAGCCTCTCTCACAATTCAGATGGTGTGGGAGACGCCCTCATGAAACAAAATCCGGATCATACTTTTGTAAGAGTGAATGCCAAAGCCGGCGATATTGATGATCAAATGCCCACCGAGGGCGCGGCTTGGGTGGATATCAACCACGACGGTTTTCCCTCTTTATACATGGCAAATTACGAAGTCTGGCAGGAGCAGAGCGGTTTCCCGGATTTCTTCTGGGAAAATGAGGGAGGCTTTTTCAGTGACAAAAGCCAGGAAAGAGGCTTCCTGCTACCGGCATACACCACCGAACCCGGTCTGGCCGGACGCGGAGTAGCTCCGGCAGATTTTGATAACGACGGGAAACAGGAAATCCTGGTGACAAACTATCGCCTCAACCGCAACTTTCTCTACAAACAGGCCGATTCTCTCTTTATCGATGTAGCCGCACTTTATGGCGTGGCGGGAGAATATAAGAATGGCTATTACGGCCACAGCATCGGAGCGGATTGGGGAGATATCGACAACGACGGCGATCTGGATTTGATCATCGCCAATCTGGCCCATCCCCGGTTTTTGGATATCTCAGATACAACGATGCTCTTGCGCAATGACGGCCTTACTCATCGAGTGGTAGGCGCAGATACCCTTTACTACTGGCTGTTTACGGACATTACAGAAGGTAGCGGCATCAGCTATGATGAACTGCATGCCGAGCCGCTGTTTTTCGATGCCGATAACGATGGTTTTCTTGACCTCTATATCACCAGCGTCTATGAAAACGACCGCAGCTATCTGTATCACAATAATGGCGATGGAACTTTCACCGATATCACCTTCCTGTCTGGGGCCAGAGTTTACAATGGCTGGTCCTGCGCAGCGGGAGACCTGAATCGTGACGGCCTTATCGATCTGGTAGTCGGCAGTGGAAACGGCACTAAGATCCTGTGTAATGTAACTGATACAGACAATAAAGCTCTGTATGTCAAGCCTGTTTTTGATAAAGGCAGCACCCTGCTAATTCCTATCGATAAAGACACGTCCCAGCATCCCAATAGCCCCGCTTTTGGTGCCCGGGTAAAGCTCTATCTCATAGATAGTAGCGGCCATACCTACAGCCTGATCCGTGAGCTCAGCTCCGCCAAGGGCAGCAGCACCCAAAATGCTCCGGAATTGCACTTTGGCCTGGGCCAGAGCCAGCTCCTGCGCTATGAACTGTTTGAGCCCAAACCATGAAACACTTTCGCAGCAATATCTTTAACCCGATCTCCCCTACCGAGGTGGATTTTCTAGCCGACCATGTCCTGAGCTTTGATGCTGAAAAGATCCACGCCATCACCCCGTTTGCGAACTTCTCAGGGGCCTGGGAAGACTATCGGGAGCACATCATCCTGCCCGGTCTCATCGATCTGCACGTGCATCTTTCACAATATCGCATTCGGGGAATGTATGAACCGGCTCTCTTGCCCTGGCTGAAAGAGCACGTCTTCCCCGAAGAAATGCGCAGCAGCGATCCCGATTATGCCCGTGGATTAAGTCAGGATTTTTATCGGGCTTTACTGAAACGCGGCACCACCTTTTCTGTGATCTATACAGCGCCATTCCGCCAGGCCGCTGACATCGCCTTTGAAGTGGCTCGCGAACTGGGAATTCGCGCCAAAATCGGCATGACGATGATGGACATGAATTCTCCAGAGGGAATCCTGCACAGCACGGATTATGCCCTGAAGCACAGTATCGAGCTCTTTGAAAAGTGGGACAGCCCTAATCTGGGCTATATTTTCAGCCCCCGTTTTGCCCCCACTTGCTCCGAAACCTTGATGCGTGAAACCGGTAAATATGCGGCTGAACACAAAGCCTTTATCCAAACCCATCTCTCCGAAAACATAGAAGAAACCAGGTGGGTAAAACAGCTTTTCGGCCAGGAAACCTACACCGAAGTCTATGCTGACTATGGCATTCTAGGCCCACGCACCATCCTGGGACACGCCATCCATCTTGCGGATACCGAGCTGGATCTGCTTGCTCAAAGCGGCTCCAATATCGCCCACTGTCCGGATTCCAATTTCTATCTGAAAAGTGGAGAATATCCCCTGAAACGCATGGAAGACAAGGGCATAGCCTTTGCCCTCGGTAGTGATGTGGGAGCGGGCACCACCCTGAATATGCTTTACCATGCCAAACAGATGAATTTCCGCCAGAGCGAACTGCCTGTATTACCTGCACAAATGCTCTACAGCATCACTCTGGGCAGCGCCAGGATCCTGGAATTGCAGGATCGCATCGGTTCACTAAATGCCAACAAAGATGCCGATTTCGTCCTGCTCAAACCGCCCCAAGGCTTTGAGATCGGAATGCATACTCTGAGCCAAGTCTGCTTCCTCAGTGAGGATTTTGAGGTCTCAAAGATCTTTGTCCAAGGACAAGACCGGACTGTAGAGGGCTAAAACCCAGTGATAATTATTGTACTGCCGTATGCAAGCACTATATAGCTTTGCTAAATAAGGAGACTGTTCAACAAGTTTCGATTATTTTTCAATAACTTAGCTGATTCAATAGTCTAAAAAAGTGGGCGAGGCACCCTTCCCGCAATCCATTCCTCAGAATCTACATGGCGCCCTTGGATCGTTTATCATGCAAAACAGTGAATATTCCTGTGTCGTTTACATGAAAGCTGTGAGTCTTGGAGTTCAAAGTGCCTAATATAACTATCAATTTACCATAAGCTTAGCGGCACTTTGGACTTCAAGCGGCAATAGCAATAGGAAACGTTACCGACAGCTGTTGAAGTCCAATCCGGCCTGTTATTAACGCTAACACTGAAATAATCGAAGCTGGATTGAACTTAACTGAAAGCCAGCTTTCGCCACCGACAATGAAAATCCTTAACAAAATTCCCTCTATAAAATAGAGTGTCTCCCCCTAAATAAAATAAAAAAGGAGACACCCATGTCTAATAAGAC
>JAJBAW010000009.1 GCA_020532545.1 Candidatus Cloacimonadota bacterium
CGCCATAGGAGAGCTTTGCCCTTTACCTTACGGTTGCAGGCATCTCCCGGGCTTACACCTGAACGGACAATTGGGTGGGTTGGATTCTCACCAACTTCCCATGCAACGCTTCGTGGCGCACCGGATTCTGCATATCTATTGAAAAATGCAATTTTTGGAAGTTCCCAACTGACAAATCTTGAAACCATAAACTTAAAAATTGCTTCAATTACCGATGATCTCTCTCTATTGTCAGCATCTTTTACAGACACATTGGTTGAATGTACAGATAGAGCACTTAAGTTGGGCTATCTTGCCATAAACGCTTCGATGCTATATGATTGTTTGTATCATTATTATCAAAACATGGACACATCCAATCCTTATTACGCTCCTTATGATGGGAACTTGGATAAATTGAAGAACGTCATGTTAATGTGCATAGATTTAATGATGAGTACCGAAACATATTATGAGTCCATATTCGATATTCCAAGCAGTTCATATTTGAAATACAAACACGGGTATTGGGCGTCCAATTTTCCGAAAAGTCCCCACCCTGTGTATCCTGGGTTCAGCTTAATTCAGTATAGATTATCGATGTATGGCGCATTAGGATTGACTTCATTGTTGCTGTCTGCGACCGACTCCAGTATTGAAGACGAAATGTTAGACATTGTATCATATGTTGACAGTATGCTGGTTACATCAGAAATACCATTAACCTTCTCAGATGAGTATAAGAAAGCTGGCATGTTGGCTTTTCATACTTCAAATAGCGGAGCATATTTTGAGAGTTTGGGCTACTTGGGATTCCTCATGGAACATTTGTCCCCATACTTTGTGGCCAGAAAAAGGTTATCAGTTAGTAGCGTAAATTACTTCGATAATCCATATATAGTATCATGGATCAGTGACCTGACGCAGAAAGTGTCGCCCACAGGAGAAGACTGGGTATATAATGATTCTAAGTACTTACGTAAGATAAACGCTTGCGTTGCATATGCTTTCTATCAGAACACGACCGACAGCCAAAACATTAACAATAAATGCTCGTGGTACATCCGTACAAAAAGGGACTGGCTAACAACAACGCCGCTATTACTGCAAGGTTGGATGGATAGTTACTTTTATGTTTTGTACTTTTCAGACCCTTATAAATTCCCCAAGATGTTAAATTGCAATGACATACCAAATGTGATCAGTGAGGGGTCATGGTCGAATTCCGAGTTTTCAGTTCTTACGGCATTGCCTGATGTGCCCGCAGTTGATAGTGCAGTGTACCGATCAAAACCAACCATGCAAATAACTCATGAAAACAGCTTTTCTGGCTATCATAGTCAGGCTGATCAATCTAGCTATTCGTTTTTCTATAACGGTAAGCAGTTTCTTATTGATCCTGGTTATTACCGTACAGGTTGGAAAGATGGAAGGACTTTTTGTCGATCACCATATGCACATAATATGCTCATCGTAAATCCATCGGAGACAGTACAGAGCAGTTTACTAAGCAACTTGGGTGGTGACTATCGGCCGTTAAGTGCTTTTCGTTATTACGAAAAAGAGACTGTGACTCCAGAAGAGATGGTTGAAGATCCTTGTTTTAGGAAATACTTCCAAAAGAGTCCCGATTTAGACATCCTTAGCCTAAAACTTGGGTATCGCAACTCTGATAATAACTCTCTACCACTGGAGCAACAAGTAGAAATAGCAAGTCTATCGCGATCATTCGTCAGAGATAAGGACTTGTTTGTTATCTATGATGATGTCACTTCACATGATGAAGAGAATTTCTATGACTACTGGAATCTGTTGCACTTTGGAGTAAGTCCAGGTTCAGCTGCAGATGTTGTATTGGATAACAATGTGTTCTCAGTAAAGCAAAGTTCGGGCTCCGGGTTTGATTACCTGGAAATTGCTTGCGGATCCTTTTCACCATATTATTCGGGAACCGTTAAGGAAACTTCTGTGAATTTATTAAATTTTCCAAATTGTCAATATTTGCCTTATAATAGTCATATTCGGGGTAAACAAGTCGCAACTGCAGCTCAGAATCCAAAGTTTATTACAGTTTTAGCCCCAAGATCAGGTGGTACTCCCAGAGTGCTTGATTCTGTTACCGTAATTGATTCTATATATTGTACTGCTGTTACAAGTATATCAAGCAGCGTCCCAGCTACGGAAACCTTAACACTGATTGGATGTACTGATGGGGGTGAAAATGCAATTGATATATTAGATATTGCTATAGAGACAGATGGAAAAATGTTTATGGCTACTAAATACAGAGATTCTCCGTCTATTTCTTTAGATCGATCCATTGTTTTACTGAATGGCGAATATCTGCGAGTCGATGGCACTGACCTTCTGCATTTGTACAACAGTGACATCAAGGGAATCACAGCATCATATATGCTAAACAAGCTGGATGTGGTATGTCACGATACCTCAATTTCACATCCCAGATTTAGGGTGTATAGATCAGGTGCTGATCCAGAACAATTTACTGCAGTCATGCTAACATCTGTCGAGCCAATGTATCCCGTGCCTCCTTCAGGCGATCCAAATCATCGATTCTATTCAACAGATATACTTCAGTCTTTAGCCTATGATGATCAGTATTTCTATGTGAACTATGCTTGGGCTGATTTAGAAGCAGCAGGGCTGATTAATGATAATCTGGTAATCGCTAAGGGAACTATTCCGCAAACTGAGCTTTATACCGACCTCAATATTCAGGGAGATATAGAGATCACTGGCAATATCACAATCGCAGGTGGTGCCAGTATGGAAATAGGACCGAACAGCTCTGTATTGGTTTCTGAGGGAGTGACAATCCACAATCGTGGATTACTATCTATAGATGGTGGGAATTCGAGATCCATAACTATGGATACCAGCGACCAACAATGGTTGGGTATTCTTACATACCAGAATGCCTACCTTTTTTGCAACAACGCTATCATCAAAAGAGCCAAGATTGGCATTCAGGCCAGAGGTGCAGTAACAATTACCAATAGTGAAATCCAGAATTGCGATCAGGGTATATCTATAGATATGAGAACTCCTTTCATCATCGTGAATAATAGGATCCTCCAAAACAATACTGGCATCGTGATTATGAATAATTATATCGCCAGCTCCTTAGGGTATATAAGCGACAATGAGATAACGCAAAATGACATAGCTATGCTGATCTACAATAGCAATACCATGATTCTCAAGAATGATATTCACAATAATGCTTCGGTGGGGCTAATTATGCTCCGGAGCTCCGAGCCGATAGTCAGAGAATGCAATATCTCTTATACTGAAATCAATGGTAGCTCAGGTCCAGAAATAAGGCTTCTAAACGACTCATATCCGATCTTAGACGAAAATAGCAATGATATCAATGCCGATGGAATAGGATATTCTCTATATTACCAAAGCTCTGGTGGGCTTGAGCCTATGAAGGCAACAAATAATTATTGGGGAACTACTGATGCGCGGCAGATCCGAGCCTCAATTTATCCTCCTTCGTGGAGAGTGGATTTTGAACCATTTAGCTCGGAGCCGAATACATTCTTCATACATTCAGGAGATAACCTGTTCAAGCAGGCTCTGGCGGCAGAAGAAAGTGGAGATCAAGCACTGGCCAGGCAGCTATATACCAGCATAGCTACAAATGAACCGGATAGTCTGTATGCTTTGCAGAGCTTGGGAAGACTAAACTCCATTTATGCAGGATATCCAGACTTGTTAAATGATTTGCGCGGGATATATGATGCCTATATGGTAGCCTGCAGCGACAGTGTCCTGATAAAAGGTGCTCAGGCTAAATATGCCATACTTGATAGACTGGATGGCCTGTACACTGAGGCAATTCAAGGTTATGAAGACCTTTTGCTACTTTCCACTACTGAAATGGATTCGCTCTTGTGTCTGCTCGATATAGCATATACCATGCAGGATATGTATTATGACGACTCAGGCAAGGCTGCCCATTCGACAATGTCATATCAATCAAATGGAATCTCGATCTCCACCCTCAAAGATGCAAAACATACGGTTGAGCAGTTATGGGGTAAGATATTGGCTAAATCAGAAGATGAGTCAATCTACAACGCTCCGGTTCCCACCAAATTGGAGGTGAGCAATTATCCAAATCCCTTCAATCCATCCACCACGATAGCATTCTCAGTACCGGAAGCAGGCAAGGTGCGCCTTACTGTCTATAACATTCGAGGACAAAGAGTACGCGATCTGATAGATGATAACATGATGAGAGGCTTCCATAAAGTGATATGGGATGGTAAGGATAATGGTAACAGCTCAGTTAGTTCTGGATTGTACTTTGTCAGAATTGATACTGGGAGCAATGCAGTGGTCAAAAAGGTAATGATGTTAAAATAGCGTCATATGATCATAGGGTGCTTTGAAGCCTTTCCGTCAAAGAGATTTCTGAAGCATCATCAAAATGAGAATTGGGGCACGGTCATCAGATCGTGCCCTTGTTCATGCTACATTCAGTCCACACCAGCAAATTGCCCTATCGAGGGGCCAGGTTCATTTAAACGGGACTTACCGGGTTTGTTGTGATAGCAACGCAATGTAAATTCTCAAAAGCTATTCGGAAGCTGATCAATTTATGGTCTAACGTTTTTGGGTAAAACGAGAGCTGCAGAGACATTTTTTGGAAGATCATCATTTGATCTGTCCACAAGGATTCCCTTCGCACTTTTTCCATAGAGCAATACCAAGTTAATGATTCTGATGTGGTTAGCATATTTGATCAGTCTTAGTTCCTAACTATCGAAAAAGCCAAGAAAAGAGTTGACAAGGAATAAGCCCAAGAGATAATGAACTTATGTTCACATGGCTGCAATATACAATTGGACTAAATGCTTATTCAAGTGCCAATTGCAACGCGATAGAATAATTTACGTTATGAAACAACCTGCTGACAGCTAAAGCATAACGCAACTGTCAGCCTAAACATGGAGGTAAACATGCCAAGAAGAGATGGAACAGGACCCCAAAATAGCTCAGTTAGAGGTAGAGGATTGGGTGATTGTGGTAAACCCGGCAATTCTCAAAACCCAGTAAAACAAGGAAGTAGCAGCAATACTCTGATAGATGTCGCCGCTCAAGTGCTTTTGAGCCTCATCAGATCCCTGACCTCAAAAAAACCGGATCACAAGCAGGAATAGTCTCTGCAATGCCCAAATAGTGATTTATAATCCGACAGTTGTTCTGCGTCCCAAAACGCCACAGAACTGAGATAATCACTGATTATACCTTATGAATTTACCAAATCTTAAGCACTGCAAACTCTGCGAACTGCACAAAAGCAGAACTCATGTGCTGCTGGGTGAGGGCGATCCTCAAGCCGATATTATGCTCATAGCCCAAGCGCCAGGAGAGCTGGAGGACAGAGAAAACCAGATCTTCATCGGCCCCTCCGGCCAGATGCTGGATCGCCTGTTTGCAGATTGCGGAATCAAGAGAGAAAATATCTATATTACCAATCTCTTGAAATGTCGCCTGCCGCAAAACCGACGTCCCAAACAGTGGGAAATCGCAGCTTGCGCAATCTACCTGGAAGCAGAAATCCGTCTGGTGCAACCCAGAATAGTCTCACCCCTGGGCTATTATGCCACCAAATACAGCTTTGAAAGCAGAGGCCTGAAGCCCTTTACCAAAGCAGACTATCCTGCTCTGATCGGCAAGGCCTTTCCGGCAGGGGAGCTGATCATTTATCCCCTCAGCCATCCCACATCACTGATCCATCATCCTGAGTACTATCCCGCTAATGTGGCATACTATAAAAGGCTATTACACTGGGAAGAATGCAAATGGTATCGGGTCTGTCCGATCAAGCGTTTCACCGAAGAATTGAGCTTAGATCTCCATTGGGCAGATCAATACTGCTTGGGAGATTGGCAGAGCTGTGAACGCTTCCGGCAAGAAGAGGCCGGCATTGCCCATCCTGACAGCCTATTGCCAGATGGATCGTATTTAAACAAATAATAAAGACCTTAATCACACGGAGTATATATGAAATATTTATTTGGCCCGGTTCCCTCGCGTCGCCTGGGCATCTCATTGGGAGTGGATTTGGTTCCCCACAAAGTTTGCACGCTGAATTGCGTTTTCTGCGAGGTGGGGCTCACCACTACCCTCAGCATCGAAAGAAAGGAATATGTGCCAATCGATGAGGTGATCCAAGAATTGGCGGAATATCTCAGTCAAAAGCCAGAATTGGACTACATCACCTTCTCAGGACAGGGCGAGCCCACTCTGAACAGCGGCTTGGGCAGAGTGGTAAGCTATCTAAAAGACCAGCATCCCGGCTACAAAATAGCCCTTTTGACCAACGGCACCCTGTTTTGGGACGCGGCACTCAGAGCCGAAGTATCCCGGATAGAGCTGATCTTGCCAAGTCTGAATGCAGCATCAGATTTCATCTTCCGCAAAATCGATCGCCCGAGCGCCAGCCTTGATATTAACAAGATCATTGAAGGGCTCATCCAATTGCGTAAAGAATTTAGTGGCAAGATTTATCTGGAAGTATTTCTGGTTCCTGGACTAAACGATACCGAGGCGGAACTAAGCTTGCTGAAAGAGGCTATCATCAAAATCAATCCTGATCTCGTGCAGCTCAATTCTCTGGATCGCCCCGGTCCCGAACCATGGGTAAAGCACATGTCTGCAGAAAGGCTCGAATATGTAGCCTCTTTCCTGAGACCTCTGCCAGTGGAGATCGTAGCCAAAGCTACCAGTAGAAAAAGCATCCAGAGCTTTCAGAAAGACATCTCACAACAGATACTGGATACTATAAAACGCAGACCTTGCACAGATCAAGACCTCTGCGATATTCTGGGCCTGCACAAAAACGAACTCAATAAGTATCTCAGCGAATTGTTGGATGAGGATCTGATCGAATCCCAGCGCATGGAGCGAGGCTTGTTCTTTTTGCCCAAAGCGTCTAAGTAGGCAGTGCAACCCGCCCCGTTAATTACGAATTCAGCGAACAAGATAGAGCTGAGCTTTCAGGTAGGGGAGGGCTACTTTCTGCCCCAACATAGCAGAGAAAGTAAAGTGGCTCTCTTCAAGCTGAGTGATCGGGCATTCGGCACTGAAGAGAGCCACTATATCTGCTGAAAATCAGTTATTCATTCTGCAGAATATGTTTTCAATTTTAGCAAGTATTTCACCTTAGTAGAACCATCTTTTTGCTGGCACTATAGCTCCCTGAGTTAATTTTGTACAGATAGATTCCACCGGCACATCTCTGGCCACGGGTATCTCTGCCATCCCAACCCCAGGAGTATTCCCCCGCAGCTTTTTGCTCTGCTGGAAGCTCGTGCACCAATTGCCCTTTGATATTGAAGATTTGAATCTTCACTGGGCTGGCCTCACGCAGTTTGTAAGATATCCTGGTGCTGCCTGTGAAGGGATTGGGAGAGTTTTGCATGAGGCTTACCATAGGCACAGGCTCTTGGGTGATATCCTCATTGGCGACGGGTTCAGCCAGAGCTGTAGCGCACACGTTGAGCATGAGTTTGCTTTCCCAAGAGAAGATATCGCTATTCATTTCAGCCCAATATAAAACCGCTTTGTTATCGCACATTGCAGAGTATAATCCATCGAGATCGCCCTCATGAATGAGCTGGATATTCTGCAAGCTGCCACCCGAATTGATATATACCTGCTTCAGATCGTGCTGGTAATACTCTGGGCCATCTATCCAAAAGTAGGAGTAAGCACCGTTTTCGAATTGGGTCAATTGCTGGCCGTGATAGATGTATGAGTTTCCGGGCATTCTTAGGCCATCTCCTTCAAAGAGTGTATTGCCTTGGGTATCCAGCTTTTGCAGGAAAATGCCCAGTGTTTCGTCAGCATACAAAATGCTGATCTCATCATCGAATAGCAGATTTTTGATCATAGGTAGATCTCCATCTGTCTGGTAGATTAGCAGACCGGCATCACCCCAAAGCCTCAAACCTGAAGTGTTCAGTTTTTGGGCTTTCAGAGTCAATACGCCATCTTCTATGCCACTTACAAAGCAGTAAAGATCGTCTTCGATAATTCCGGATTGTGCAAGTATGTACAGGTTATAGCCAGGACCTGCATCAATCACGGATACTCCTTCTGCAGGCCAATTCGCAGCTACAGAGCCGGTGGGATCTATGCGCAAGGTTTTTACATCATAGGGATTTCCCGAAACCTGATAAGTAGAGAATAGCAGATATCTGCCCTGGGCATCCAGCCTTGACGTTTCTTGCTGAGGCTGGTTGTAGATTTCCAGGCCGCCAACTTCCCACTGGATAGCGCCAGCCACGATCCTTTGCCCCTTGATGGCCATTCTGTAGGGATTCACATCTAATAGGAGATAGTTCCAGTAAACATAAGCGGATTCCTCCTCGAATCCGATAGTTGCCGGTGTGCTGAAGTACTCTTCGATTCCCAGCAAAATGCCACTATCTGGATACAGTCGATTACCTGCCGCATCGATCTCTTGCAGATACAGCTCAAAATCCATTTCGTTATAGAGCTTGCTGTAGAACACAAAGAGCGTATTCTGGGGGCTTACTTTTGCTGCAGCTATGGTTTGTTGTCTGTCTTCACTGGGGTCCAGAGCCTGGCCATTTTCCGGTAGATATGTATCCAAATTGCTATCCAAAATTTGGAAATAGATTTGCGAGGCCAGTCCGCGATCGTCTTGCATGAGGCAGATAGTTTTATCACCCAAACTGTAAACTCCATACACATCTGGGTATCCGGAAAGCAGGGAACGGATCTGCGCTCCATCTGCCGCTAAGAGCAGCTCGCCATTGGCAGCACAGATTTGCCGGAGTATGGAGATCTGATTGCCGTTGTAATCTCCCCAGCAGATCATGGCCTTGTCGGATAGCAAGGTAAAACGGGGAACGAATTTTTCTTGCCTGGAAATGCTTATCGTGTCTGCACTAAAGACAGGATTGCCTGTGGGATCAAGCTTCAGCAGCTCGACCTGCATATCTCTGTAGCCAGGCAAGATCCTCACTACTGTGAGCCAGGTGCCATTCGCAGCATCCACTATCATATCAAGATACATGAAGGAATGCGCATCGGAGAGGATCAAGGGATTTTCGCTCCCCCAGATGGGTTCCAGATTGGCAGAAAGACGCTGAACTCTGAGTTCGCGCTCAAATCCGTATTCGTTCAAGCTGCCAAGATAAGCTATGATGAATCCGCCATCTGAGCTTGCGGCAATCTTGATATTGCCATTGTGATGATAGGCGTAACCCAGGGGGAGCTGTTTCAGGCCGCTGTAAACTAAGTTGCCACTGGCATCCATCATTTGCATCAGGAGCGGGCTTCCTTCTTGAGTATCTGTGGAATAGATCAGAATATGGCCATCATTGCCTTTCAACATCCTTGCATGCACAGGAACCACCGCAGCGGGGTTAAACATCGGATCACTACCGATGATGGTGCCGCTATAATCTACTTTTCGAAAGCTGTTGCCGGTGTAGCGTTCAATATTGATAATCAATTCGCCAGCATCGGTAAGCAGAAGCTGACCGATGTCAAACCCTACAGAACCATAATTCATCTGCTCTGCCGTCCAGATATTGGTTCCGCTGCCATCGAAATTTAGCCCTGCCAGGATGTATCCGTTTACGCTATAATCACCCCGATACACCAGGAATGCGCCTCCCAGATTATTCGCGCAAAGTTTTGCCGCAGAGTATTTGTAATCCAGAGTCTCGGTCACCAATATTCCGCTATCCGTCCATTGCGCTTGTCCTTGGGAGTTTATCTTCTGCACTTTCAGGATCGCGCTTTGCTCCAGTGTATCCTGCAACAAAAGTAAGATGATCCCATTATCACTGGTGGCTACGGCCTCCATTAATCTTACAGAGCCTGTCCCTGTGGGAACAGTGATCGGAGAACTAAATGCGGCATAGCCTGAGTTATTGTATTTCTGGCCCTGGATTTGATAATCGGAGCCAGAACTCTCTTCCCAAAAAACCCAGCTTTCATGTGCTGAGCTTAGCAGTACATCGCCCCGATATCTAATGTTCTGGGCGGTTCTCACATTAGCAATAGGCTGTGCGCAAAGCAACAAGCTTAACGACATAAAGACTAAGAAGCTGAGGTAGCGTTTCAATTTGTTCTCCTTTGGCCGGAAGGCTGCTTTCAATTATAGTCGCGAGAGTCTCCCGGGACCTTAGCTTCACTGTGATGCAATACTTGTTCCAAATATAGAACATTAAAATGTTTCAGAAACTGGCAGGCAGAACTAAAAATGTTTTAGGTTTAGAGAGGAGAAGCGACTTAAAGCAGGACTTGATAAGGTTTCCAGCTTCATAAAGCTCAGGAGAGAGCAGAATAAATAGTCTGCTTTTCGCAAATAATAGCAACGAGATAGCTTTAACTTCTTATTAGCTTTGCCTGGTCTCAGCCAATCCAAAAGTTAGCAGTCTCACTTTTTGATTGACAATTATGCTATCTCGATTAGTTTGTCACCAGATTAGCAGATCACGAGCTTGACTGCTAACAAATAAATAACGAGGCGGTAAGCATGAAGAAGAATCAAGCGCGTTTGTTCCACACACTGGGAGCATTGGTGGATGAGTATATCCTGAGTTGCGAGCCGGTTTCCTCACGGATTTTGAACGAGAAGTATCTCACGGATGTATCTTCAGCCACTTTGAGGCTGGATTTGCTCAAGCTGGAGCAGCAGAGTCTGATCTCCCAGCCCCATACTTCAGCAGGACGGATTCCCACAATATGTGGTTACCGTAGCTATCTGGACTACATAGAAACAGAGCACAAAAACGTGCGTTACGAGCGTATGGATAACCTGCGGGAACTGCTGGTACAGAATTACAAAGACACCCCGCGAGCACTACATTTCATCATGCAGATGCTGGCACATGAGACGGATCAGCTATCTTTTGTGGCGGAGCCAGAGGTATCGAACGGATATCTTTCCCGCTTGGAAGTGTTTTCGATCGGTGAGCAAAAGCTGCTCTTCCTGGTGAGCCTGGATAGCGGCTTGGACAAGACTGTGATCATGAAATGCGATTACGATATCAATGAAGCCCAGCTCAAGAAACTGGTGCGTTACCTCAATGATGAATTGGTGGGACAACGTGTATATGAGATAGCTAACAAAGTATTGGTGGACATGCGCGAACGCACCCAAAATGATAGTGATCTCTTAAGTAACTTTCTCGTGGAATTGCACAGAGCTTTCATTGAGATTAGTGACTTCTTTATTCATTATGATGGTAGCATCAAGTTTTTGGAGCAGCCGGAATTTGATTCTAAGGAAGCGATCCTGAATTTCATGAACCTGATCCAACGGCAGGATGTACTGCTGAATTCGATGCGTAAAAACGATAAAAGCAAGGTAAACATACTGATGGGAGAGGATTTCACAGAGCCCAAGTGGCATGATTTTGCCTTGATCTATGGCAAGTATGAAGTTTTTGGCATTCCCGGCTATTTGGGTGTGCTTACCCCTCTGAGGACAGAGTATCGCAAGCTGATACCCTTGATCCGCGATATTACGAATACGATCACAGAGACCACAAAGAAAGGAATGGTCGTGCCCAAGTGGAGTAGAAATGAGTAAAAAACAGCAAAAGGATAAGAAAATGCAATCGCAGCCCCAGAATGAAGAGCAAGTGAAAGCAGATATTGAGATAATGTCGAAAACTGTGGAAACAGGGAAAGAGCCAGATATTGCTCAAGAGATAATAGATTATAAAGATAAGTACTTACGAACCATGGCGGAATTTGAAAACTACCGCAAGAGAACAAACGCTGAAAAGGCGGATTGGATTCGGCATGCCACCAAAGAATTGGCACTGCATATCTGTGATGTCCTGGACAATTTTGAGCGAGCTTTATTGCAAGCCAATTCTGATGATCTTGACGCCTCCTTTGTGGAGGGGATGAGATTGATCGAGAAGCAATTGGCCAGTGCTTTAGGAAAAGAGGGAATCAAGAAGATCGAAGCTTTGGGACAGGAATTTGACCCTGAATACCACGAAGCCTTGGCTCACATTCCCAGTGAATATGATGAAAACATTGTGGCCGCTATTATCCAAAATGGATACACGATGCACGAGCGTGTGATACGCCCGGTACGTGTAGCGGTCTCAAACGGCAATATAATGAATACCCAGGAGGATTAGAATGGGAAAGATAATTGGAATAGACCTAGGGACCACAAACTCATGTGTGTCCGTAGTAGAAGGCGGGAAACCCGTCGTGATACCAAACGCAGAAGGTGGTAGAACTACTCCTTCTGTAGTAGGATTTACACAAAAAGGTGAAAGAATGGTAGGCCAATTGGCCAAGCGCCAGGCTGTCACCAACCCCAAAAACACCGTATTTTCGATCAAGCGCTTTATGGGACGTTCCTTCGGCGAAGTGGGCGAAGAGATTAAACAGGTACCCTACAAAGTGATTTCTGGTCTCAAAAATCAAGCCGCGGTACATATTGAAAGTCAGAATAAAGACTTCACTCCGCAGGAAATAGCCGCGATGGTGATTGGCAAAATGAAAGAAACTGCCGAGGCCTATCTGGGCACCACGGTTTCCGAAGCCGTGATCACGGTTCCGGCCTACTTTAACGACGATCAACGCCAAGCTACCAAAGACGCCGGACGCATTGCCGGATTGGAAGTGAAGCGCATCATCAACGAGCCCACTGCAGCCGCTTTGGCCTATGGCATGGAAAACAAGAAAGAGCAGAAAGTGGCAGTGTATGATTTGGGTGGAGGTACCTTTGATATCTCGATCCTGGATATTTCCAGCGGTGTGGTAGAAGTACTTTCTACTCATGGCGATACCCATCTGGGTGGAGATGACTTTGATAAACGTGTAATAGACTGGATCCTGGATCAATACAAAAAACAGGAAGGAATAGACCTTTCCAAAGATCCGATGGCTCTGCAACGCCTGCGCGAAGCTGCTGAAAAGGCCAAGATTGAGCTATCTGGAACCCAGAGCAGCAATATCAATCTGCCCTTCATCACCGCAGACGCCACAGGACCCAAACACTTGAATATAGACCTCAGTCTGGCAGAATTTAACCGCCTTACCGAAGACCTCGTAGCCCGCTCTATGGAGCCCTGCAAAAAGGCTTTGAAGGATGCCAAACTCAGCCCTGCCGACATTCAGGAAGTACTACTTGTCGGTGGCAGCACCAGAATCCCGGCTGTAGGCGAAGCTGTAGAGAAATTCTTCGGCAAAAAAGCTAATCGCAGCTTGAATCCGGATGAAGTAGTGGCTATCGGAGCCGGAATCCAGGGAGCAATCCTTTCCGGTGACGACAATGTCTCCGATGTGCTCCTTTTGGATATCACCCCGCTTTCTTTGGGAATCGAAACTCTGGGTAGTATGATGACTACACTCATCCCCAGAAATACGACCATACCCACCAAGAAAAGCCAGGTATTTTCCACAGCGGCAGACAATCAAACCGCAGTGACCATCCATGTCTTGCAGGGCGAAAGACCTATGGCTCCTGATAACAAGAGCCTGGGTAGATTCGACCTGGTGGGAATCCCTTCCGCTCCGCGTGGAATGCCGCAGATCGAAGTCACCTTTGACCTCGATGCCAATGGTTTATTGCATGTCTCTGCCAAAGACAAGGGCACAGGTAAAGAGCAATCCATCAATATCGACCGTGCTGGCAGCATCAGTACAGAAGACATCGATCGTATGATCAAAGATGCTGAACTGCATGCCGAAGAAGACAAGAAGCGTCAGGAATTCGTCAGCGCCAAAAACGAGCTGGACGCCTTGATCTTCAGCACCGAAAAGAGCCTGGCCGAACATGGCGACAAACTCCCCGAGGGCGATCGCAAAGAACTCGAGGATGAACTGAAGAGCGCCAAAGAACAGCTTGACAAAGTAGGCGACAAAGCTCAGATGGATCAGATTAAAGAGAGTCTCTCCAAAAAAGCTCAGAAACTAGGTGAGATCATCTATGCTAAGATGCAGCAAGAGCAAGGACAACAGGGTGGGCCGGGTTTTGATCCCAATTCTGCCGATTTCAATCCTGATGACTTTGCCAGTCAACAAGAAGAGCCCAAACGCGATGATGGCCCTATCGATGCTGAATTTGAAGTAATGGACGACAAAGACGATAAATAAACAATGTAAATTGGTTCAAACAGCTTTGCCTGTCGGTGAAAAGCCGCAGACAGGCTGTTTGAACTTTTTGATCCAGAAAGTTTATAGCTGAAGCCGGGCCGGGCAACAGCTATGCGACCAGCAATATATTTACAGGAGAAATGATGGCGAAACGAGACTATTATGAAGTTCTGGGCGTGGAAAAAAGCGCAGATGAAGCGGCGATAAAGAAAGCCTATCGCAAACTGGCAATGCAGTTTCATCCGGATAAGAATCCCGATAACAAAGAAGCAGAAGAAAAATTCAAAGAAGCCAGTGAAGCCTACGAGATCCTCAGCGACAAAGAAAAACGGCAATTGTATGACCAATATGGACATGCCGGAATAGAAAACCAATTTGGTGCAGGAGGCTTTTCCTGGGAAAACTTCACCCAGCGTGGTGATCTCAATGACATCTTTGGAGACAGCTTCTCTTCCATCTTTGAGAGTCTCTTTGGCGGCGGTGGTTATGGCGGTTCACGCGGTTCTGGCAGAAGCTCAAATCGCGGCGAGGACTTGCAGATTGAGCTATCACTCTCGCTAAAAGAAATTGCCACAGGCACAGAAAAGAAAATAAAGATCGGCACCAAAGAAGCCTGCGACAAGTGCAATGGCACCGGCAGTGCAGACGGAGACGTGGAAAGCTGTCCACAATGCCGGGGCACAGGTCAGGTGCGTCAGGTACGCCAATCCCTGTTTGGACAAATGCAAACCGTGTCGGAATGCCCATCCTGTCGCGGAGAAGGCAAGATCATCAAGAACAAATGCAGCAAATGCTATGGTGAAGGCCGCATGGGCAAAGTCAAGGAAATCACCGTAAAAATCCCTTCCGGAGTGGAGGAAAACCAATACATCCGCCTCAGAGGACAAGGAAACATGGGACCCAGAGGTGGGACTCGCGGAGACATCCTGGTGCTCATCCATGAAAAGCAGGACGATCTTTTTGAACGCCACGGCAATGACATCCTGATCGAATACCCTATCTCGCTTTCTCAGGCAGTTTTGGGCGATGATATTCTGGTGCCCACCCTCACCGGTAAAGTTAAAATGAAAGTTCCCTCAGGCACCCAAAGCGGTCGGCTATTCCGGCTCAAAGGACAGGGAATTCAGGGTTTGAATACCTATAGCAAAGGCGATGAGATCGTGAAAGTGATCCTGGTCACACCCAGCAAAATCAGCAAGGAAGAGACCGAGCTTTATACGAAGCTGCGCGAATTTGACAGCAAACGCGATCTGAAACCGGGCCGGGGATTCTTCTCAAAATTAAGGGACTATTTTAGCTAAATATGCCCTCGCAATACTATCCCAAGCTGGATCAAGAGACCCAAAGCATCATTCTGGAAGCAGAGGAATTTCACCATCTCACCAGGGTCAAGCGCCTGGCCATGGGTCAGGAGATCCAGATCAATGGCGGGAATGGCTATCTGGCCGAGGCCAGGGTGCTCAGGCTGGATAAGCACAGCGCGTCCATAGAGATTCTTTCTACAGAGTACCACGAGCTGCCTGAGCCTCGCTTTGCCATAGCTTTTGCTTTGCTCAAAAACCATCATGATGAGCTGGCCATTGAAAAGTGCACGGAGCTCGGAGCGCTGGACTTCTTTCCTCTCAAGACCAAACGCTCTGTGCGGGAAGAGGGCAAAAACACTATTTCCCGCTTTGAAAAGATCGCTTTGGCTGCGATCAAACAGTGCGACAATCCCTGGTTGCCAAAAGTGCATCCGGCTCTTGATCTCAAAAAAGCCATCACTGAGATCAGGGCTGCAGGATACACTCCGGTATTGTGTTCGGAGCGTGAGGAAAGCCAGTGGTTGCAGGATCTGGAATCTGGACAAGATTTATGCTTCATAATCGGTCCGGAGGGGGGCTTCTGTGATGAAGAATTTGACCTGCTCAAAGATCTTCCTAATATTCGTTTGTCGCATCTGATCACCCGGGCAGAAACCGCCGCTATTGCCATCTCGGCTCAGTTTCAAGCTTACCGTAGATCAGGCTCTGTAAAAGCTTAATCAGTATAACTATGCAGGCTCGTTTTGCACCCCGTTTCTGTTTTCATGCCACTATCTATCACAGCGAAAACGTTCTTACCGAAAGCATGAACGCCTGTCTTCTACATGATGGCTAAGCCATGGCAACCTTCTGCCTTCAATTTGGTTTTAACACGCTTTCGCCTCGAATTCACTCGAGGGCTCGAGTCATCTCGAGTCGAAGGCACGTCGGACACAAGAGCAAGGCACGGGCGTGGTTCCTGCAGTTATCAACATTTGTCGAAATAGCGATAATGCCCTCTGGTGATGGCCCAATACTCCAAAACACGGCTTTTTATGAGGCGCTTTCGGCAAGATAATAGAGATCTGTTTAGTGCATTTCGAACAGCTAACTTGAAAAGACTATAAGCTGAAATACCAATAATATAGCCTTAGATGAGTGGCGGATTTGAATCGCGACAGAGAACCTGAATACTGGCTTTGCAAAATTCCCTTTGACAAGATAGAGAAGGCGATATACTTTGGCACAAACGTAAAAAAAGGATAAAAAACTGATCATGAAGCTCTTTGAAACTCATGCCCATCTGGACCTTCCGGATTATGATTCCGACCGGGAGAGCCTGATTAATAAATGCTTTAAAAGTGGAATAGAGTACATTATAAATATTGCATTCAACAAGGAAACTGCGATGTCCTCGTTGGAGCTGGCACACAAGCATCCGCACATATTTGCCACAGTGGGATTTCATCCCCACGAAGCTACCGAATTCGACGCAGAACTGGTCAAGAAACTGGCTCGCGAAAAGAAAGTGGTGGCGATAGGAGAGATAGGTCTGGATTTTTTCCGCAATCTATCGCCATACCCAGTTCAGCGCGAAGTCTTTGCGAATCAAGCACACCTGGCTGTGGAATATGATCTGCCCGTGATAGTGCACGATCGCCAGGCGCATCAGGAATGTTACAACATTCTCAAGCAAGAAAGCGTGAAGGAAGCGGTATTTCACTGCTTTTCCGGAGATATAGTCTTTGCACAGCAGGTCTTGGATGCTGGATGGATGATGTCCTTCACCGGTAGCATTACATACCCAAAGTCCCATTTGGAAGATGTGGTGCGGCTGGTGCCCATGGATAGATTCATGATCGAGACAGATTGTCCGTATTTGCCTCCACATCCGCATCGGGGACAGCGCAATAGCCCTCTGCATCTACATTTGATCGCAGAAAAGATTGCCGAAATCAAAGGTATTACACCCAAAGAAGTGGCGGAGGCCTCGTATAATAACGCTTACCGCTTTTTCCGCATTCCAGCGGATCCCGTAAAAACTCTAAAAACTGGTAGAAAGAAATGAAGAAAGCTATAATATTCAGTCTCTTAATGATGACCGCTCTGCTTTGGGCTGGGAATTCGATTTTCTCTTATGATGGCTATCCCATCCGCTATTATGGCAAAGATATTTACAGCCTGGGCATGGGGGACACCGGAGCCAGCGATCTGTTTCGCTTCAATGGTGGCTACGGCAATCCTGCCCAATGCAGCAGGAGCAATAAGACCATCTTTGGCACAGGATTTATCTTTGGCTATACCAAATATGAATCCGAATACAACGGTGCGAAAAGCAGTTTTCGGGACGACGCCCTGGATTTTCCTTACTTCAGTGTGTCTGTTCCTTTTAAGAGACATCGCTTTGGCTTTCAATTCAGCCCCTTTGCAACCGGCGTGGTGAAAAATCAGTTTGCGCGAGCAGACAGCACCATAGAACTTCAGGAAACCGAAAAGTACATTTATCATGCAGATCTGATTTACAGTTACATATTCCGTGGGCTCAACGTAGGGCTAAGCGGCAATTTCTTTTTTGGTCATGACTATCACACCTTTGAGCAGGTTTCTGCAGATTACACAGTGCCGACCACCGAATCACTCAAGAGTAGTTTCAAAAACTCCACCATCACTATCGGTGCAATCCAAACGCTGAAAGATCAAGCCTTTGGGCTGCATGCCACCTTGCCTGTCACGCTCGAAGGTGAAACCAAGCGTAATAGCTTCCATAGCTCAGAACCTCCTGTAGATTATGAATATAAACTGCCACTGATGATGACTGCGAGCTACACCGGAATGATGATCAAAGAACTGAAAGTGGCTTCGGATTTTTCTTATGAGAGATCTTCCGCGACTTCCGATGATTTGCGCGATGCCTGGAAAGCGGGAGTAGGTGTGGCCTACGAACCTGAACTGGGTAGGAAAAAGCATTGGTGGCAGAAAGTGCCGCTGAGAGCCGGATATGCATATCGGCAATTGTCTTTCCCCAGTGCTGGTGAAGATTTGGATGAAAACACTATCAGTGCAGGGCTCAGTATTCCGCTCAAAAACGAAATCAACCGCGTGGATCTGGCTTTCCAATATCAGACCAGGGGAACGCTGGAGACCAATCACTTACAGGAAAAGAGCTACATGATGATGTTTGGCTTTACCGGTTTTGATATCATAACCACAGCGCCAGACCGCAAAGCTCCCCGTGATATTCCCAAGGCAGAGGTGATGGAGCAATGGTAAAAGGTCAAAGTCTGTACCACAGAGTATTAGAAGCCAGAAATCTGGATCCCGAAACCCTGGAAACCAGTCTGGACGACTTGCCGGATGAACAACTCCTGGCGAATATCGAAACTGCTGCCTTGCGCATCCATGAAGCGATCTATAGAAACGAACCTGTTATTATCTTTGGACACGACGATCCCGATGGGGTCACCAGCAGTTATATTCTTTATAACTTCTTAAATAGCATCGGTTTTCAAAAACACAGCTGCTATATTCCCAACCGAAATCTGGAAGTCCACGGTATTCAGGAGAACTTTATCAATCATGTAAGGAAAGGTGGACACAAGCTGGTCATCACAGTGGATAACGGCATTTCCGCCGCTGATGGCGTAAGAAAGCTTAATGAACTGGGTTGTGATGTGATAATTACCGATCATCACCTGATTCAGCCTGATAAAATCCCAGAGGCCTATGCCATCGTAAATCCGCAATTGTCTTATTGTGAATATCCTTTCAAACAGTTGGCCGGAGTGGGCGTTGCTTTGATGCTGATTCGCTATCTGGCCAAACAGTGGAATCACAAAATAGATCCGGCCAGCTATTTCTGGGCTGCCGTAGGATCGATCGCGGACAAAGTTCCCATGATCGGTCTGAACCGGATCATCGTGCGCTATGTTCTGGAAAACTTCGACGCTGTGCAGGATCATACCGTGCAATTCCTGCTCAGAAATTACCGCCGCGTCAGCAGTCCCACAGATGTGTTCAATTTTATTACTTACACTTCACGCCTCATTGCCAATGGCCGGGAAGCCGGTGGAGAACATACAGCCTTAAGGTTCATGATCCAGATCTCAGATGCCAAAGCGAAGCTTTTTGAAAGCCTGGAAGCACAAAAGAACCTTTGGGAAAGTGACCTGAACCGGGTATTTAATTATCTGGATACCCTGGCGGCGGATTTTGTGGGCAATTTCTTTGTTTATTATGATGATGATGGGGTGATCCCTTATTCGCTATTGGGCACTGCTGCCAGCTATATAGTTAATAGACTGCAGATTCCCACCATCATGCTCAAACATCATAATGGGCTCACTGTCTGCGAAGGTCGCTGCTCTGATGGCTTCAATATGGTTGATTCCTTTATTCATTGTAAAGCCCATCTGATCCAGTTTGGCGGGCATCCCAAGGCCGCTGGTTTCACCATGGAGCCAGATGATTACGATAGTTTCGTGGAATGTTTTCATGAGTATATCAGCGAAAACTTCGCCCTCCCTGATGAGGATGCGGAGCTGCCCTTCGATACAGAGTGCACACTGGATGAGATGGATGAAAGCGCCTGGCAGAGCTTGGAATTGCTCTTGCCCTGGGGGCAGGAAAACCCCGAACCTGTCTTGCGCATAAAAGAGCTAAAAGCTGCAGATCTCAGTGGAAACTGGAATTTGGATAGCAGCAGCCTGCGCCTTGCACGAGCTGCGAAGCGCGATTGCATCGCCATGTGGAGAGGCGCCAGTCAACTCAGGATTCTAAAAGTTCTGGACTGAGACATAGAGTATGGGAAGACTCAGTGAGGCCGCAAGAAAGTCAATACACCTTAGCTCATTGGTTATTCCATTTGGCTATCGTTATTTATTGGGCTACAATCGCCATATGGCGTTTGTCTTGCTGCTTAGTGCTTTGATCATCTCTTTGGTAATAGAATTTAACCGCTTTTGGCAGAGAAGCTTTCGTAAGACCTTTTATCGCATCTTTGGCTCTATTCTCCGAAGACATGAGTTCAAAGACCTCACCGGTGCCACCTATCTGCTGTTTGCCAGCTTGCTTTGTGTGGCCTTTTTTGAGCCCAGGATTGCTGCGGCATCCATTGCTTTCTTAAGCATTGGAGATACCTTCGCAGCCCTGATAGGCATGAATTTTGGCAAACGTAAGTTTTTGGGGGGCAGCAAGACTTTGGAAGGAAGCCTGGCCTGTTTTGTTTCTTGCATGATCTTTGGAATATGGTGGCTGGGCAGTCCCTGGCTGGCCATATTGGGTGCCTTGGCTGCTACGGGTGCAGAGCTCTTGAACATTGCTTTGGATGATAATATCACTATTCCCCTTACTGCGGGAATAGTGATGTCTCTGGTTAGCGTCTTTATTTAGAAAGGAGTGGGCTGATATGTTATTGTCTTTTGTCATTCCAGTCTTAAATGAAGTAGAATCTCTGGATCAGCTTTATCATGAGATCGTGCAAAACACTGGGATTCACAGCTATGAAATCATCTTCATCGATGATGGCTCTACTGATGGCAGTTTCGAGATCATGAAAGGACTGGCAGACGCCGATCCTCAGGTAAGAGTGATCAAGTTCCGACGCAATTTTGGCAAAGCCGCCGCTCTGCAGAAGGGCTTTGACCTGGCGCAGGGAGAAGTGGTCTTTACCATGGATGCAGACTTGCAGGATGATCCTGTGGAGATTCCGGCCTTTCTGGCCAAGCTGGAAGAAGGCTATGATCTGGTCTCTGGCTGGAAGAAAAAGCGTCATGATCCCCTGCACAAGAAGATTCCTTCCAAGGTCTTTAATAGCGTCACCGCACACACATTTCATCTGAAACTCAAGGATTATAATTGCGGCTTTAAGGCATACCGGAAAGAATTGGTCAAAGAACTGAGCCTTTATGGTGAAATGCACCGCTATATCCCGGCTTTGGCTGATGCTCTGGGCTATAAGGTGGGGGAGATCGCGGTACAACACAGAGCCCGGCAATTTGGCAAAAGCAAATACGGGATCGAACGCTATCTCAGAGGTTTCTTTGATTTGCTCACGGTCAAGATGGTAACTCAATATGCCAAGAGTCCGCTGTATCTTTTTGGCCGCATTGGCCTGATCTCTACCGTCCTGGGCAGTCTTATCACGCTGTATCTGGCAGTCTTGAAGATTTTCTATGGAGTACCTTTATCGAATCGTCCTTTGCTCTTTTTGGGCATGCTGCTGATCCTTGGAGGCTTGCAATTCGTCTCGCTGGGTCTGATCTCAGAGCTGATCATAAACCGGATCAAGCCTGCGGAGAAATTGCAGCTATCGATCGAAACCACTCTGAATATTCCGCCCAAGGATACAGATGGATAAGCTCGAGCTGTTCTTCATCAAACGCTACCTCAAAACACCAAAACGGAATCTATTCCGCTTTACTTTTGTATTTATGGTCTTGGGGATCATTCTCTCGGTGGGAATTCTGTCCGCAGGGCTCAACCTTTTTCAGGGCTATGAATCCAATCTTAAAAGTCTACTGTTGGATAGTTTTGCCCATATCGGCATCCAATCCTCATACGGGGATCTGATCTCAGAGGTGGATAGTGCCAGCATCATAGACCGGCTTTCCCAGAAGAGAGAGAGCCTTTCGGCCATTCCCAGCCTGGAATGTCCTCTGTTGGCGCAAAAGGGTGACAAGATCAGGGCCATCAACCTTCGCGCTTATGATTTTAACCGGGAATTCCCTTACCAGAAATACGTAAATGGGGGAGAGGGCAAGCTGCAAAGTGGTGAAGTGATCGTAGGCCACTACCTGGCTGAAGAGCTGGGGCTGGGCATCGGAGACAGCATTGAGCTGAATTATCCGCGCTTTGACCGCATCACTCCTCTGGGCATTCTTACTGCCCAAAATAACTACAAGATCGCCGCACTCTATCGCTCCGGATATTACGAAAGTGATCGCAGCCTGGTAATTTCTACCTTGGAAGATGCCAGAGCTTTACTGCTTTTACCAGAAGGATATAGCAAGATTGAGCTGAGGCTGAAAGACGCTGATAAAGCGGGTTTGTTTGCGCGTGACTATAGCGAAGAACTGGGGCAGGATTTCATCCCCATTCCCTGGAACCTTTATGCCGAGAGTCTGCTGCGCCTGGTAGCCATGGAAAAATGGCTCATATTCATCGTTTTTAGCTTTCTGGTGCTGATCGCAGGCATCAATGTGATCTCTGCTGTAAGCACCATCATCATCGACAAAAGCTCCGAGATCGCGGTGCTAAAGACCTTGGGAGCCAGTCACCGTTCGATCAAACGACTCTTTGCGCTCAGGGTGGGTGCCATTGCGATCTTGGCCGTTGTGATCGGTCAGGTCTTTGGGGCCGCACTTTCCTGGTTTGTAGAAAAACAGACCTTTTACCGTCTCAAGGGAGACGTGTATTTCATCGATACCCTGGGAGCAAGGATCACCTTTCCGAACCTCCTGGTAGTATTTCTTGTGGCCAGCTTTTTGATCTTTTTGTGTGTGATGTTTCCTTTGAAGCAGATCGAGAAAATGCAGATTATCGAAGTGATCAGGCACAAGCATTAAAGGATTTATGGTATGATACTCAGTGCAAAACATTTGAAGAAGACATATATTGATAGTGATCAGGTGATCGAAGTTTTGAAAGACGCCTGCCTGGATGTCGCATCCGGAGACTTGATCTGCATTACCGGAAAATCCGGCAGTGGTAAAAGCACCATGCTGCACATCATGGGTCTTTTGGATGCACCGGATTCTGGCGAATTGATCATGGCTGGCAAGACGATCGAAGCGAAGAGCCCTGAAGCACCGATGATTCGCAACCGGGATTTGGGCTTTGTCTTCCAGTTTCACTACCTTATCGAAGATTTGACTTCTACTGAAAACGTGGCTTTACCTCTCTTGATCGCAGGGCAAAGCGAAGCAAAGGCCATGGATAGAGCCAGAGAGCTACTCAGCATTTTAGGCCTGTCCGAACGTCTGAGACGCTATCCCAATCAACTATCCGGTGGCGAACAGCAACGCGTAAGTCTGGCCCGGGCCTTGGCGAATAGCCCCAAGCTGGTCCTGGCAGATGAACCCACCGGCAATCTTGATCCCTCTCATAGTAAAGAAGTATGGGATCTCATTTTGAGCCTTAATAAGGGTGAATTGGGGCAGACTTTTGTGATCGTTACTCACGATGTCGAAGCTGCCCAAGCTGCAGACCAGGTTTTTGAACTTGTCAACGGGATACTGATTCCTGCTTAAGGATCGCCCTCATGCGTCGCCCCAAAAAGTTCCTCATCCTGATCTTGGTCTTACTGCTGATCAATGCGCTGTATTTCATCATCTGGTATCCTTTAGGAGGAAGAGACTCTGTTCGTAAGTTACTGGCAGATATGATCGGTAAAATGGCAAAATCCGAATTGACTCTGGGGGATTTGCGTATCAGTGACCGACAGATCTTTGCTCAGGACATCAGTTTTGCCACCAATGACAGCTTGATAACAATCAAGGGCAAAAGCCTGCGGGTGCGCTACAATCTTTATAAGATACTCTTTTCGGGCTTCAAATTTGATGGTGCAATCTCCAGCGTCGAGATCCTCGAGCCCAATATCCAAATAAACTTTGTGCAAGGCCCTAAAAAGGATAAACCGCCTAAAAAGCCTTTTGTCTTGCCCGACCTCACCCCTTATTTTGACCGGCTGAGTCTGGAAGGGGGAACCCTCAGCGCCAATGTCTCCATAAACCTGAAGATACGGCAGGAGGGCTACCTCAAAATCGAAGAGAACCTAAAAGACATCCAGATTGAAATAAACAATGATACCCAGACCAATCTCAAGCTTAGCGCCACTACTTCCCTGGGTGGGAAGCTCGCAGTAAACGGGATTTTGGACAAGGGACGCATAGACTTGGCAGAAGCGGATATCAAAGGTTTTAATCCCCTGTATCTTGCCCATCCTGATATAGAGAATTTTCGCAGTGAGATAAACCTTCATGCCTCATATTCTCAGCCTCCTGATTCTGCTGAGTTCCGCATGGCAGCAGAAGGCAGAATCAGAGGAACCTCGGCCTTGTTGATGGACCAATATCCCTTGAGCATCTCCTTAATCACTCTGGAGGCAGACAATAAGAACGCAAAAGTGGTCATTCACGAAGCCCAGTCCTCAAACAGCATTCTGAAGGCCGAAGTACAAATGCAGGGCTTTGCCCCATACTTCCGTTTTGACGGCTCCAGCAACGCCTCCACGTCCAAGAAAATGCGTTTTGATGGCTCCAGCGCTTCCCTGCTCGTCGATCTTGCTGATATCATGCCAAATCTGTCCGGCAAAGTGCATGCAGATCTTGATGCTTCAGGCACTTTCCGCGATCCTCTGATAGTGGTAAATGCAGATTCCCCCAGGCTGGCTTACAAGGAATGGAGCTTTGATGACATCAGTCTTAAGGCCCGATATCAGGATAATACAGTTACAATGCCTGCTGCTACCCTCATGTGGGACAATCAGCAAGTCGAGCTTGCTGCCACTTTGCAACCTCAGACCATGGAGTTCACCACAGAGCTTAGTACATACAGCATCGAAGGCGAAGAAGGGCTGCTGGCTGCATCGGGCAGGATCACTGTGGATGGCGTGTTGATCAAGCCTTATCCAGTACTTGAAGCCAATATTTACGATTTTGATTTACTTTTGGATAGCCTCACTCTCAGCGGCGTAAATGGCTATGCCATGATGAGTCCCAGCAATGGATCGCTATTGTTTGACACCATTTTGGAAAGCGATAATGGCTTTAAAGTCTCCGCGGTGGGGGATATCCTGGACCAGCACATCTCCGTTGATGCCGATTTTGTGGACCTCGATATTGCGAAGATCTATATGCAGAAACATCTGTTTATGCTGGCACCTATCGTTTCAGGCCATCTCAATGCCATCATGCACAACCGTGAAATCTGGGTGAAAAGCAATCTGAATACTGCTCTCACCGGTGAGTACGATTATAGTGGCGATCTGGACATATTGGGCTCATTTGACCTGAAAACAAAGCAAATCACCGCCACCGTGTCCTCGGAAAATGGCCAGCTCGCAGGGCAGCCTGTGGATATAGACCTCAGCGTGGACTACAAGGATCAGCAGCTCAAAGTCTGGTATCTGAAGCTAGAGGACTTTTTGAATCTCTCCGGTAGCGTGAATCTGGCAAATTGGCATGATATGGATCTGGATCTGGCTTTGGTTAATATGGATTGGCAGCGTTTGACAGACTTCTATCCAGACCTGAAGCTGATGATTCCCGAATTTGCAGAACTCAATCTATTTGCCAAATACAACCGTGACCAAGAGCAAAAGTTGCAGGCCTGGATCAATCTCCAAAAGCTCGATTTGATCAGCGTGGTTCCCCTTGATCTCAATCTGCATTTAGATGGAATTCTGGATGATATTGCCATATCTGGTGATGTGAAATCCGGCACTAGTCTGCTTTTGAGCCTGGCAGGGGAGACCAGCCTGGAATCCGATATCCGGATCTCGTTGCAGGCTATTATGCAAGATATCAAAATGCAGGACATCATGATGGAACCGATTGGAGAAGGCAGCTTTACCGGTTGGGTAGAGGTATCTGTCGATAGTCTGCTCAGTAAAGAACCGCAGATTGAATTTGCCACGGATCTTTTGGCCCAAAACCTGAAGATTGGTGATTTTATAGTAGATAGTGCCGTAGTGAAAGCCAGGCAGCAAAGCCGCGCCTTGATAATCGATACTCTTTATGTAAAATCCCAAAATCTATTTGAAGCATACGCACAAGGTTCTCTGGATTATAACCTTACCCAAAACCAATTCTTCGAAGGAGATAAGACGCTTGATATCGAAGTTTCCGGCGAACTGTTCCCCTGGCTCAAAAAGCTGACCAATTATGTGCGGGAATCTTCTGGCAGCTCCGATCTCAAAGTGAGTATAGGCACCTCTGATTACCAATTCAAGGTGCATTCAGGAGAGCTGGATATCCACGATGGCCGCGTGCTGCTCAAAGACCAGGTAGAACCCATGCGCAATATAGAATTCAAAGGGATCTTTGACGACAATCGCTTCATCATCCAAAAGGGTGAATTTGACATGGGTAATGGCAGTTTCTATGTGAATAACATCTTCGATGAAGACCCCTCGGAGCATTTTATACTTGCCTTCATCGATCTCGGCTATCTGAGATTGATGATCGAAAAGCCCGGTCTGCAAGCCACCATTCCGGTGGTTTCCACACCTAAGTCTCTCACTAATGTCGCCCTAAAAGGTATTAATAGCCGCTATGCCACCATTCGTGGACCCTTTGATGAAATGAAGATAGAAGCGCATGTGACTGCCTCAAATCTGAATATTCTCTTTCCCCCCGGAGCCGATAATTTGCTGAATCTGATCATGTCTGTACGTGGCTCAGGTAAAAAGCCGGATCGTGACCCCGTGCCCTTGCCTTTTAATCTGGATCTTATCGTAACTATCGGCGAGAACGTACGCTATGTAACCTATCCCACGAATTTCTATCTTAATCCCGGTGGTTTTATGCACCTGATTTATGATGGGAACAGCTTTATCGTACAAGAAGCCAATATCACTTCAGATCGCGGCAGCGTGGATTTCTTTGGCACTGTCTTCCAAGTGGACCAAATAGTGGTAAACATGATAGACAAACAGGATATACTCAGCTTGAATGGTAGCTTCTACAAGCGCACTCCGGATGGCAGCACCATCACTCTCAATGTGACTTCAAGCTCAGATTATGACAAAAGCTTTTTTGACCGTTTAGAGATCCATCTCGGCAGCGATAATCCCTCAGATCAAAGTATTGTGCAAGTGCTTTCGCGCCTCAGATATGACAAAAGCCAGGACGAAATGTCCGAAGATAAGAAAGACAACCTCTTGCAGGACGAAGCCCTGGGTCTCATCGGAGGGAATCTGAATGCCTCTGTGCTTACTCCCTTCTTCTTCCCTGTGGAAAATTGGGTTCGTCGTACTCTGAGATTGGATAGTTTCTCCATCAATGCCGGCTTCATCCAAAACATCTTTACCGAGTATTCTTCCGATCCTTCGCATCTGGCAGAACTTACTGATATCAACAACTTTGGCTCCGATATCGCTCAGTTCTCCTCAGCCATTCTGCTGAATAATCTTTCTGTATCCATGAGTAAATACATCGGTTATCGCATGTTTGTGGATTACAAGCTGATGCTGCAAGAAGCTACTGACCTTCAACAAAAGACCAAGCTTCTACTGTCTCACGAGGCCAGTCTGCGCTTGGTACTGCCCAAGCAGTACCGCTTGGGCTACACCTTGAATTATGCGCCCCAGGAAAGAGGATTTACCCACGAGATTATGGTGCAACGCTCGCTTAGATTCTGGGGTTTCTAAACAGGCCTAAACCTAAAAGCTTAAAAAGTGTATTTTACGCCCAGGGCAAATGAGCGCTGGGTATCTTTCAACCACTTGATGTCGCCTTCTTTATCCTTGTATTTCTCCGAGTATTTGGTGATAAAGAACCAGCGGCGCTTTTCGTTCAAACTCATGGTCACACCGGCTGAGAGCCTGGCTTTGGGAACTGCTATCTTGCCCAGACCGAGTTTATCCACAGAAGTCTTGCTATAAGAGAACGACACATTTTCCAGGCGTTTGTAACGGGTATCCACTTTGAGATTGAACCAGAGCGATTTCCCATCTTTCAGCTCGTCACCGTACATATTTTGCCAGGCAATCATAGTCTTCACCCTTTGCGCGATAGTGGCCTGAATCTTGCCATAGAAGCCGTAAGAAGCCTTGCGATCCATCAGGACATCCTGTTTTGAGATCACGGAATAATTGGGTGAGCCATCTGCCAGTGTATCATATACGGCTATGGCTCGTTCTTCTTCATAAAAATGATCAAAAAAGCCCGGAGTGAATTTGTCGCCGTGCCTGCGGTATTCCAGATTGACTTTCACCACATCAAAATCTATATAAATGCCAGGCAGGATGTAGCCTGTGCCACCATCTACCATGTGTGCCATTTCTGTGTAAACTCCATATTCCAGCTTATCGTTTTTTACTATGGGCTGTGTGTAGTCTATCCCCCAAAACAGCACATTGTCTCTTTTGGAAGGTTTTAGCTCTGTATATAGACTGTCTGGCAGGATGTAATCCAGATTGGCATACTGATCCCGGTCTGTATATAGTGAAAACCCCAAGATACCTTGATCCACATATTTTAAGGTGGAATCAGGTATGGGATGGATGTGCGCGTTTAGAGCCAGAATATGGTTCTTTTTGGTATCTGAACTAAAGAGCTCGAAGTGGGGCTGCAGAAAAGTGTCCAGGCTACCACCGATCAGAAAGCCATTGTGCCTCAGATCCGGGTAAAAGTGCATATTTGAGTAGTTTAACATTACCAGCCCATTGCCAATGGAATAGTTTGGAAAGCCGCCAAAGTGAAAGTATAAAGGGTCTCCAATCTCAGCATAGCGGAAGTAATAGACTTTCTCCAGTATGTTACCGATATGATCCCAATCATTTTCTTTCAAATGATAATCCCGGTCAAAGAGAAAATCAAGATCCAAACCCAAACCAAAGTTCTTGTACTTAATTTCTTGAACCAAACGTAACTGGTAGTACTTAACCGAATCAATCTCTACCTTGCCCACCAAGCTCGAGACACTGTAATTTGTGTTTGTTTTTACGTTGAACGGCATATCCTGAGCTGCCAGCAGCAAAGGGATAAAGGCAAGAACCAAGTATAATAATCCTCGTTTCATATCCACATCCTATAGAAAAATCTTTCTCTATATTTGATAAAGAACCATAATTGTCAAGCACAAAGTTCGTCCAGGGCTCGCTCTAATGCTTGAAAACCTGATTTTGCTGTGTTCTATGAATCTTTATTCGGCCTTTACATCCTGGGGATTACAGACTTCCTGCTTGATAGCTCATGCTGAAGTTGGCGTGTAGATAAGAGGATTTTATACTGCTATCTACACGACATCTACACTTCATCAAATGGGCGAAGACCAGGGCAGAAGTAGAGCAGAGCTATTCCATACTGCCTTTGGGCATCCCACCCAGACGCCTGCTCAGCAGAAACACTATCAATACTGTTCCCAGATAGCTCAGCTTATAGGCTGGGATAGCGTTTACAAAGGCATTGGCATATATTCCGCTAATGGGAGCTATCAGGAGTGGGATCAGGGAACACCACAGCCAGAACTTGGGACTCAGCTGGTTTTGATAGTCCCAGATCAGCCAACCGGCCAGGCCATAGATCAATCCGTTGATCAGAGTATTGACGATGAATTCAGGTTCTGCATATAATAGGTTTTGGCTTTGGGCGAACACTAAACCCGCAAAGAGCCAGACTATGGGCACGATATAGAGACGCTTCTTCCCCTGCCGGGTGATTTGCTGAAGCAAGTAGAGGATAAAGAGGATGAGGCCCGTGAATAAAAAGTATCTAAACATCATCTGTTCCCACACAGCCAGTACCGGAGCCAAAGACAAGGCAGGCTGCAGATCAGGCACTCTGAGCACAGCAAGTTCCCCTCCTCTATCATGCTTAGACACGATGTAAACACACAGCGTTAAGGCTGGCAGAACCTGCCCAAAGCGACCCATAATCTTACTTTTGGGTCCCTTGCGATGCTTCAACCACCAGATTCCCCAACCATTGATCAGGGCAACCGCTGCACTTAAAAACACAGATTTCAGCACGATCCCGATGATCAGAGCCACCTTTTGATTGGCCAGCGGCTCAGATGTACTGAATTCCCCCACTTGGGTGCGCCAATTGACCAGAGCTACGGCCACAGTGAGGCTCGACATGATGATCAAGACAATCAGGAATGCCTTCAGATCAAACTCTTTATTGCTCCACATGATCACAGCAAAGATCACAGCTGCAACTATGAACATCATGATCAAGACCGTGGACAAGAGCTGATAGGGAAAGGTCAATTGTGCAGAATGGTCGATCTGCCTTTGGGCATCTTCTGGGATAAAGACGAAGCGTGATACCTGCCCGATCTGGTCCCCCATGATTAAGATATTGAGTCTGGCCTGTCCGCTTTTCAAGAGGTAAGCGGAAGTATCCTTCCAGGTGAAGCTCCAATCCGTACGGTTTGGCAGCTTGTTCGGCACTACGGAGATCTCTTGCAGCTGGGCCAGGATCATCGGATCGTGGGCGAGCACCCACTCCAGAGCTCGAGCTCTGGCTGCTGACTCATCCAGACTGGGGAGAGCGGTGTCTTCAGACAAAATATGCCGGATTGCCAGCAATTTGCCCGCGGAATTCAACATTACATGGTATTCTTCAGTGCGTTCTTGCAAAGTACCTTGGAAGCGCTTGTATTTCACCAGCCAGGCATCATCATAGATATATTTATCTCTGAGCTGTAGATAAGCGGCGTAGCTACTGTGCTTCACCACAAAATGACGTTGATCCCGATGGCTGCGCTCAATGCTTGGATAGGCACTATATTCTGAGGGCAGAGCCTTGCCAAGCTGTTGGAATAAGGCCTCATCTGCCTGCTGGATCGCTTGCTGGGCGGAAATCTGCAAGCGGGGACGGACAATCCTGAAAGTCTGTTCCACCCCGTTTACCACCGGCTTCAGGTAGGTACTGCGATCGAGCCCCGAAGCAGAGATCAAGGCGATTAGCACCACAATCGAGGACCATATTCCTATCCATGGTTTGAAGGCGTAGCCGGATTTAGCACTTTTCTGTGTTTCGGGGACTACAATCGGGATTTCAGCTTGCGTTTCCGGAGGCACAGGCTCAAGACTAACAAGTTCATCTGGTTTCCAGGCACTATTGAGGCTACTCTGTGGCACTTCTTGCCAACCCTTGAACAGCCAGTTACTAAGAGTAAATTTGGCTTCTCCTGCCATGGTGGCCTGCGCTTTGCGCCAGAGGATGATGAGCAGCGGCAGCAGGAAAAAGATGCTGAAGATGATCCGATCTGGAATCAGGTCGGATGATTTGGTGACAAAAGAACTCATGTTCATGAGCAGGGCATCGAAACTAAAGTGCCAGATAATAGCCGGCAAGAGGCCAAAACGCAGATAGATGAAGCCCATAATCACAGAGGTGATGGATAGCTCTACCATCCGGGCGTAAAAAGGCTGTTGGGCGTATCCGGCATGGGCAGCACTGAAGATAAAAGCTTGCAGGATAATCCCCAGGATCAGGAAAAACTTCTTCTTATTCAGCTTGGTGCCGATGATCAGCATAGTGGCCAGAGGCAGGGCCCGAAACATCGCTTCCTCCCAAAATCCGGCCTGCAGAGCTTGTCCGATGGCTGTGACCCAAGGCATTGCTGCACCCAGAATATTGGGATCACTAAAACTGCTGGCTGGGCTCCACCATCCCCACCGGCTTTGGGTGAAGTAGTAAAAGGCGATGATATAAGCCAGCTCGATGGGCATAAACAGATATCCCCCCAATACTTTGCCCAAGACATTCTTGGTGGGTGCAGTGTCACGCGAAAAGCTCTTCCAAAACTGAACTTGCTGGGGCATGGCTTCACGGGTAACAGCTTCTGCCACCAGGAAAGTGATAAAAGCGATGGCAGCCAAGAGCAAGCCCTGAAAGATGTTTTGTAGAACCTGCTGCGTCAGGAATGAACTGGAAGAAGTGGATGTGTCATAAGCCAACCAATGGAAGGAGATGAAGTTCATGCCTGCAAAAAACATGAATACCCCGATCAGTATCGCCCACATCAGAGCTGGTTTCCAGATGAGTTGCCGGCGCCTGAGCAGCAAGAAAAGCCATACTATCATAGCGATTCCATACAGCAGCATCATGAGCGAAGAGGCTATCCCAGCTAACATTTCGTTATAGGAACGCATTGCCTCGTAATCTTTGGTAAATTGCTCCGGTATTTTGTGAAAAGGTCTGATGGTGGTCAGCCTGTCTCCAGAGACAATAAGCTCCAGCCGGATCAAGGCTTCATTGTACTTAAGATCACTGCGTTCATAGGTGAAAGTGTGATCAATGCGTCCATTATCGCGAGTTTCTTGGGCCTCCTGAATGAGGGTGTATTGATCCAAGGCTACAGCCCACTGGGTGCGGGCAAGCGAATCTGCCAGAGCAATGGCCTGGATGCGGGATAAGGCTTTACCAGCCTCAGCTTCGGGAACTTTCTCTTCGAATCCTATGACCTTGCCTGCTGGTGAAAAATAAGAGACTAATTCCCGGGGTTCACCCTCTTTGAAATGGCGCACATACCAATAATAGGGATGATAATCATCAGAACTGAGTATTTTCTCAAAGGCCTGCTTGCCTCCGGCCCTCAATTCCACGTAGTTCTGAAATTCACTATCAGAACTAAAAACTGTCGCCTGGCGATAGTCCTGAAACTGCACTCCCAAGCGATTGTGAAGATTAACTGCTTCCACCAGAGATTCTTTGCGGCTCATACTAATCTGCATATTCAATATATTGAAGGCTTTATCCGCAAAACGCAGATTGAACATCACCGCCAATATGGCCAGAAAAACGAAAGAAAACCAAAACCATGGCTTCTTGAACATAATCACTCCTTTACTCGGGTGTATTTAATCAAGTCAGGCTTTCGCTAATATACAAACCAACTTGATGCAAAAATAATGATAGTTCAGATCTATGTCAAGTTTTATATGCAGAATCCAGGATAAAGCATTTTCCGGATAGAAAGCAAAAGCCTCAGACAGAGTCTGAGGCTTAGATTTAACTTGGATTATCTATTTATATATAAGACAGTACTTTGTTAGCTGTCTGGATAAAGCTCTTTAGCTCTTCTCCGCTGAAGGGTTTTTGCTCCAGAAGCGACAAATCATGGATGTAAGTGCAGAGGGTATCTACTTCCTCTTTCTTGCCGGCTTTGTCCATCTCGAGGATCTTTTGGATCACTTCATTTTCAGTATTGACTACCAGTGAGTGATTTTTCAGCATATCTCCGGCTCCGCCCATGCGGGAAACCATG
This sequence comes from Candidatus Cloacimonadota bacterium, assembly GCA_020532545.1. Taxonomy (GTDB): domain Bacteria; phylum Cloacimonadota; class Cloacimonadia; order Cloacimonadales; family Cloacimonadaceae; genus UBA5456. The sequence continues at coordinate 33,351 of JAJBAW010000009.1, forward strand.
TCCATATCATGCCAGCGGCGCATGAATTCGCTAAAGACAATGATGCCAGGGATCTCTTTGGTTTTGAGGTTCTTCACTTCTACTTTGAGCTCGGTATAGGCCTGATTCTGCAGCTCTTCCATAGCCTTCGTTCCCAGCTTTTCCACTACATCTGCGGGTAGATCCAGCAGGTTGATCAGGGTCTGTTCATCCTGTTGGATTTGATAGTTGGTGAGCAGAGTGGCTGCTTCGGGATACTTCTTGAAGAATTCTTTGAGGCTCTCACCACTGAAAGAAGCTTCCACTTTCTGCCCCAAGGCATTGTAAAACAGTTTTTTAAGATGCTCGCGATCGGTTTCTGATATGCTGCTATCGTCCTGATTTACCAGAAGATCGTTCACTTCGCTATCCACACGGATAAATTCCACCTTCTCTAGCTTGCCTTCCAATCTCTGATACAGGTGAATATCCAGCGGGGAAGTCTGATAGATCACTTCAATGCCCTGCTCTTTCATCAGATTCAAATAGCTCACCTGGGTATCTTCGCTGGCTGCATACCAGATCTTGGTGGTTTCATCTTTTGAACTTGCGGCATTGCGCAGTTTGTATTCTTCCACCGTGAGATAGTCTCCACTGGCAGATTTGAAGATAGCGATATCGTTCATGGCCTCAAAGAAAGCATCTTCTTTGAGCATGCCAAACTTGATAAAGGTGTTGATGTCTTTCCAGTATTCTTCATACTTCTTGCGATCTTCTTTGAAGGTAGCCTGGAAATGATCTGCCACTTTCTTGATGATGTATTTGGAGATTTTTTGCACTTGGGCGTCGTTCTGCAAGAAGCTGCGAGAGACGTTGAGCGGGATATCAGGAATATCTATGCCGCCTTTGAGTAGAAGCAGGAATTCCGGGATGAGATCTTCCAGATTGTCTGCCACAAAGACGTTGTTGCAGAAGAGCTTGACCTCGCCCTTAAACATTTCCGGTTCATTGCGCAGTTTAGGGAAATACAGGATTCCTTTGAGATTGAAGGGGAAATCTACATTGAGGTGAATCCAGAACACCGGTTCCTGGTAGTCGTGAAAGACCTGTTTGTAAAATTCGAGATACTCTTCTCGTTTAACATCAGCAGGCACGCGATTCCACAGCGCTTCCAGTTGGTTGATCTGCTTGCCATCAAACATGATGGGGTAAGGCATGAAGTTGCAATAGCGTTCCAGGATTTCCTTGATTTTGTCATCCTGGGCATAATCCTTGGAATCTTCGTTGAAATACAAGGTGATGGTGGTTCCCACTTCCTTGCGCTTGCCTTCGGCCATGGTGTATGAAGTGCTACCATCACACTCCCAAAAAGCCGGCTTGCTGCCTTCTTCCACGGAGAGGGAATCGATAGTGACTTTGTCCGACACCATGAAGGATGAATAGAAGCCCAAGCCAAAGTGGCCGATGATGTTGCTCTGTACATCTTTGAACTTGTTCACAAAGTCCTCGGCGCCGGAGAAAGCTATTTGATTGATGTATTTCTTGATCTCGTCGGCAGTCATGCCGATGCCTGTATCTATTATCTTTAAAGTCTTCTTGGATTTATCCAGCTTGATCTCGATCTTCATGTCTTCTTGTTTGAAGTTCTCATCGGCATATTTGCGCTTTGAGATTGCGTCCACGGCATTGGAGACAAGTTCTCTCAGGAAGATGTCATGCTGGGAATAGAGCCATTTCTTTATGATCGGGAAGATGTTCTCAGTATGGATACTGAGTGCCCCGGTTTCTGTTTTCTTTTGAGTAGCCATGCTCATAAACTCCTTTTTTATAATATGTTTCTGAGCGATAAGATAGTCAGGAGGGCATAATTGTCAAGAGATATTTAGCAGTCCATGTGGGTGTCTGCTAATATATGGGTGGGATCGATAGATGTATTGACGGTAATAGTATGTATATCAGTGTATTGTCAGATTAACGCTGTAAGCCCGCTTGTAAGAAGAAGACGCGAGCAGCTTTGACGATAATCTCCATATAATCCAGAGCCTCGTCAAGATCACTCGCGAAGGTGAGTAGGCCATGTCCGGTCCAGATCAGAGCTTTTTGGTCGGTCAAAACCTTTTGGCTGCTCTGACAAAGCTGGAGCGAACCGGGTGGTTGATGGGGACAGATGGCTACTCCTTCCGGTAAATAGAGAGGGAGCTCCGGCAAAAGAGAGGCCATGAGTTGGTTAAGTTCCTCTGGATGCTGCATGATGGGCAATGATGACAGGGCAATGATCTCGGCAGGATGGGTATGCAGAACCACCGAAAAGCGCGCGTTCTCCCTTTGCAGGCAGCGGTGACTGATCCATTCGCTGGTAGGCTTTGCTGCTTCGGGAAAGAAGGTATCCTGATCTTCATTGCAGCTTATCAAAAGCAGATTGTCATGAGGACGGATAGCGGTCTGCCGATAGCGGCTACCTGTGCGGGAAACGATATACCATTTCTCGGCAGTCGGGATGTGCTTGCCCACGATATCGCTTACATCTATGCTAAGATTGCCGGCATTGGCCTCAGCCCAGCCATAAGAGTGGATCTGGGCGGCTACTTCAGCTATTTTGTCCAATAGCGGTTGATAGTCTGGATGATTGATAGAAGTTATATTCATCAGCGTTTCTTGCTTCCTTGTTCGCGAACTATCTTTTCGATCTCGCGGAAATTGACCTTGCCGGAAGCCATCATGGGGATGTCTTTGATCACCAGAAACTGTTTGGGGATAGCGATCGGGGGCAGTTCTTTTTTTAGCTGCTTGAGCACTTTGTGCATGTCAAAATCTCCGGTAGTCACAGCGGCCACCACGTCAGCACCTTTGGTGGGATTGGGGACATCTACCACGCAGCAGATCACATCATCGGGCAAAAGATCGCTGAGCAACTCTTCCACTTTTACCAGCGATACCATCTCACCTCCTACCTTCACAAAGCGTTTGAGGCGTCCTTTGTGATACAGGTAGCCATCGCTATCGATGAGGCCGATATCACCGGTATCGTACCAGCCATTCCGGATGCGCAGCGAGGTTTGTTCCAAGTCGTAGAGATAACCTTCCATCACCAGATCGCCTTTCACCAGGATCTTCCCTTCTTGATTGGGACCGAGGATCTTATCTGTATCAATATCGATGATGCGCACCTGGGTATTGGGCATGGGTAGCCCGACAGAGCCATGTTTGTGCTGTCCGGGGATGCAGGTGGAGATTACCGGACTGGTTTCGGTGGTGCCATAGCCTTCCAAGACTGTGAGATTGTGCTTGGCCAGGAATCCTTCGTAGATTTTATCGGGAAGGTGATCTGCTCCAGCAATAGCGATCTTCACCGAGGCAAAATCTCCCGGGCTGGACTTTTGCAAATAGCCGTAGAAAAAGGCTGGTGTAGCAGCGATAAAAGTAACCTTGTAATCACGGATATAGTCGCATACTGTGCGGTATTCCAAGGGATTGGCATAGGTCACCATGCTGGCTCCGATCAAAGCTGGTAGCCAGAAATCCACCGTGAGTCCAAAGACATGGAACATCGGCAGGATCGAGGCAAAGACATCATTTTCATCCAAATGGATCATTTTGGGGAAGGCATTTACATTGTGCAAAATATTGCGATGTGAAAGCTGCACAGCTTTGGGCTCTTTCTCGCTGCCGCTGGTAAAAAGGATCACGGAGATCTCTGAGAGCTCGCCATGATGCACCAGGTTTTTCAGCACAGAAAAGGGCAGTTTGGAGGTCAAAGCCGCTTTGAGCTTGGCCACAAGGGTCACGCCTGCCAGAATATCCTCTACGAAGATCATGTGATCTATGGGCTGAAGCCCCAGCTTTTTCAAGAGCTGTTTGCTGGTGATGATGGTCTTAAATTGGCATTTTTCCCGGGCATACCGGCAATTCTCTATGGCCATGGTGGCATAATTTATCATGACCGGGACTTTACCCTTCATCAAGGTCCCCAGGATGGTGAGCATGGCGCCTACGCCTGTGGGAAGCAAGATGCCGATGTATCTGCCCTTGATCTTGCCTATGTGTCCGCTCAGGATCAGGCTGGCGATCAGCATTTTGTCATAGCTGTAATCTGCCCCGGTGGATTTGTCGTACACTGCTATGCGCTGGGGAAAGCGCTTTGCGGTCTCTATAAAGCGTTGATGTAATTGTAGCATATTCATTCCTTATTTTAACAGATGTAACCAGTCTCCCAAGAGAAAATCCAGACGGCCGATCAAAAGTGAAATACGTGCCATCACCGTGTAACCGAAGGTAGCGCCAAAGCTGACCATCAGGAACCAGATGCCGACCTTGGAGACAGCCTTGGAGACGCCCTCCTGTTTCTTGCTGAAGTAAAAGAAGTACACGCCACAGATGGTGCCTATGATCATCAGTAGATTCCCGATTACTTCGGCAGTGGTAGCGGCAGCAAAGGGATTGATCATGGTGGCGGTAAGCTGTTGCAAGATATCGCTCTTCATATACCTGAGCATTGAGATGCCGGCCGTGGTGCCCACCATGATGGCGATGGGATAGCGGCTGACCCACTGCGTTTTGGGATGAATGCGCATGAGCATCATGAGTCCCAAAGCAGCCGGGATGAGCAGAATCATATTGCCCGAGAAATCCTCTGCCAGTTTGGCAAAAAGATTCGGAACCATGATCGAATAGATAATGTAGACCAGCCAATAAGCCGCGGAAAGGCCTACAAAGACCTGTTCGGCAAACTTATAGAAGGGATTGTCCTTGTACAAAAAGCTGAAGATACACAGGGTGAAAAAAGCAGCGAGCCAGATGCCCATGGTGTTCATTATGCTAATCATTGTTCTTCCTCCTCTTGGCGACAAATACCTTGATATTGCCCAAGGCGATAAAGACGAGAATCAGTAGATGGGCTACTGATTGCGCATCCATCTTGGTGGTGGCAGTACCTTTTCTACCGATCAGGCTTTCATATTCACTGGCAGCTTTGAGTCCACCCAAAAGGCCAGTAAGCTGTTTCTGTTCATTTACATAAGGAAAGAAACCTGGAGCACTTACTGCGGTGCATCCACCGGTAACGGGCACATCGTAAGAATCCCGCGCCACCATCATCCATTCCTTCAGTCCGGGCACTCCGCTGGATAGCGAACTCACCCAGGCCACGTCTTTCAAGCGTTTGGTATTCTCCAGCAGGGGAATCTCCTCATAGGGAGTATTTCTGGTGTCTTTGGGATACACTTCTTTCAGGCCCCGACCCATGGCTTGGATGGTAACCATACCGCCTACCTTGTAGCCGAGATTCACATAATCCACGCCCCGTTTTTTATCCGGGTAATCGCGCAGCACCTTGTCAAAAGCTTGCTCAGCCATCTGCACTCCCATGGGCCACAGGGCTGTGGCGATGATCTTCTGCCCTTTTTTGAAGGCGTGTTCGATCATTGCTTCCCCCATAGGTTGCAGCTCGGTCATAGTGGAAGGATCGTAATCAAAGGAAATGATCACCACCTTACCTTCAGGGGTGTTTTCGATGAGATCGTAGGCCATCTGCGTGTATCCGGAAACCTCGGTCTTCCAACCGATGGGGAAGAGGAGGGGCAGGGCCACGGCTACCAGGAGCACCAGGTAGATGATCCTGCGTTCGACTATTGCGGAAAGCTTCATTTGTCGCCTCCCAGATAGCTACGCTCTATGCCCAGAATAATCCTGAGAGAGCTACCCACTATACCCAGTCCAGCGGAGATGAGGATTGCCCTCTGTGCCGCAGTGTTGGGGAATTCCATGATGAAATCCGCCAGATTGGGGAAATGCCAAAACTGCAGATTTTCGGGCAACCAGCCGGTAAGCATAGTACCGATACTGGTGCGTCCGATGATCACTATGATAGCAGTGATCATGAGCAGGTTTGATTCCAGTCCACGGATGATAAAGGCTCTGTACGCCGCAGAGGCGATGAAGAAGGCAAGTAGCGAAAACAGCGTAGCCGAAAGCGGTAAATAGGCATTTTCAAAGAGATAGTCAAAGGGCTTTTGTCCCAGCCAGGCCTGAATCCCTGCTGCATCTCCCATGATGCCGGGAGTTTCCTGCATACCCCATAAGAGGCCAAGCACGAGCATGAGCCCAAAGCTGATCAGTCCCGCCAGATGGTACTGCCAATTATCGAGTTTGTGCACTATTTTGTGGGTATTCATCCTGATCAGGCTGATTTGTCCCAAGAGGATGGCAAAACCGGAGATAATCATGAACCAGCCTTCCAGGGTGGAGACGATCTGGTTGAAAGGACTATGCGGGATAAATTCTGAGAGCAGAACGATAACGCCTACTATGAAAGCGAAGAAAAGTGGTGCAGAGCTTTTCATGAGATTGCTCCTACGATAAATTCTTTGAGGTTTGAGATGCCCATGATTTCCAATATCACGCCCACAATGATGAGCAGGATGATGAGGAGCTTGCCAAAATCGTGCCCCTTGAGGCTGCCAAGCTGTTGAGGGTCTTTGGAGAGATAGGCGCTGGCAGCAAAAAGCTCTTCACCGATCAAGGTATAATCACAAGTGACTACAAAGAAAGGCAATTGATGCGCTTGAGCGGTACCCGCAGTCTGGATGGCACCGGTGGCAAAGCCGGTTTCGGCCAGAATCAAAGACTCCGCATAAAAGGAGCCCATAAAGAAGTTTGCCGCAGGCTTTCTGCGCAGCATGATGCCATCTATTCCTGCAACAAAGCCAAATTGGTCGTCGGTGAGATAAAAGATATTGTCGGGCTTGTAGGCATCCAGTCTTCCTACTTTGATATAGGCTTCCCGCACCACTTCTTTGGCGGCAGAGAGTACCATAGAGAACCTACAGGGCACGATGATTTCTGTATCATATTCCGCAGCTCTTTCGGCCAGATGGCTGAGGATGGTGAGGCTGGCAATGGTCTGAATATCATCCAGATCGCTGATGCCAGGCACATAGAGGATGGGTTTTCCCTTTTCCGTAGCACGTCCGATGGCTTCTTCCATGCTATCCAGTCCAGCGATGCGGCGAATGAAGAATTCCTTGCCGTGCCGGGCAGCCTGGATGTAATACAGAATGGCAGCACAGACGAGCAGGAGCAGGATCAAGAAGCCAAGCTTACCCATATAGAACCACTGTTCGCGAGTTTGGGCGGTGGCCAGAAGCGTGAGATCGTCATCTTGAAAATAGGCTTTGAGCTGATAGTGGTATTCATTATTGGGCAGCAGCTCGTTATCTCTGAAGCTTCCGGTGGCATCGACACTGGTGACCAGGATCCGGACTGGTTCGTCAGCATTTTGTCTGCTGATTTCCACCTTTTTCACCATCGGGCTTAGTTCCCAGGCAAGGTCAATGGATTTGCCATCGTCCCAGGGAGTGTCCTTAGCGGAAAAGGTATTTGCCAGCAATAAGCTGATCAAGATAGAAAACAATAAACACAGTAGTGGTTTACGCATGTGTATTCTCCTTTTCAGAGATATTGGGAATGGGGATGTCTGGTGGATAGAGCAGGATAGACCTTCCCCAAAACCGGATAGAGCTCCGGTTTTGGGAAATATCTGAAGTTTTCAGGCATTATTTATTTTTGAAAAGCAGCTTTGATCTCATCCGTTTTGGCGATGATCTCTTTCAATTGATCCTTTGTGTAGGTACGGTTTTGATCGCTATCTATGATAGCCTTTACTTCTTTCAAAAGCTTGAGGGATTCTACAAAGGCTTCTTGTTCCACGATGTGAGGGGTTTTGATCTGCTGCATATTGAGCACGAGGCTGTTGAAGGTTCCCTTTTGGGCCAGCACAGTGGTTCTCTCGGCATTATAGTTTTGATTAATCAACCAAGCCACACGGTTTGCAGCTTCGATCCATCCGCCCAAGAGCATCAGGGTGTAGTTATCAAAGTTCTCATTTTCCCAGAGTTTGCCTTCTACATCACCTTTGTGAAAATCGAGGGCTTTATCCAGCTCTTCCCACTGTTCGTTTTCGATCATCTTCTTCATCTGATCGCCCAAACGGTTGACTTCTGATTCCAGAGCCAGCAGTGAGGTGAGATTCATCATGGAAGCTGAGATTTCGCTGAGTTTAGTCTTGTTGCGACCTTTTGCAGCCAAGACCGCATCAGCGGTTAAAAGTCCCAGAGAAAAGGCATTACGCACTTCTTCCTGCTTGGTTTTGTAGATTTTGGCAGGCACGGCGGCAGAAATGTCTTTTACCTGTACCTGATCCAGTGCTACATATACTTCTTTGAAAGAAGGCAGTGGGGCAAAGGTGATTACTTGTTCTACCAGCTCTTCACTAGGAACTTGCTCTACCTTTTTCTTACAGGCTACCAAGCTCAGCACCATGATCAATACCATTGCGATGACTATCCGAGTCTTCATTATTACTCCTTTATTCCTTGAAATAGACTTTTAGTTTTATCCAGGTGATCAGATTCAGCACAAAGGCAAAAAGCAGGATCACCAGGGCATTAAAATTCCAGGTACGGCAGTGACGCTTTCCCCAGATCTTGTAACTGGACATAAATTCATTGCGCCCTGTATTCATTACCTTGCCGTCCATCATACTTACGGCAGAATTCAGATAGCTGTTCACGATCTCATTAGGATCCCATTTTTCGGCGATAGCGGTTTTGGCATAATACACTTCTGCACGCCGCTTTTGGAATTCCTTTTGGCTAATTGCAGCATTCCTGTAATCGTGTAAATATGTCAATTCCTTTTTTTCGATTCGGCGTAAAGCACGGTGAAATTTAGTGTTTTTGGCATAAGCTGTGGTGAGTCCTTCAAAGAGCCAGCGCGAGGGAATAGCCTGCACCACTTCGGGAATCGGGTGTCTTTGCCAGAGGGTGAGATTGCGGTTCATACGTTCAAATTCGATCACTGCGCCACCAAAGATGATTTGCGGGATCAAGATCAAGGGCAGCAGGTTGATGATCACGCGGTTTTCTTTGATGAAGGCAGAGCACAAAAGCCCGATGGAATTGCCTACCATGGAAGCCAAAAAGAAATAGAGGATGCTGCTGAAGCCCAGTCCCTTTACGCCCAGTATCAAGGAAGCAATAGCTTGATAAAGGGTGGCCTGGACCAGGCCAAAAAAGCAGAGCGTGATGATCTTTGAAAGGAGATAGCTGCTCATCTTCAGATTCATGAGTCGTTCTCTGAGCACGATCCTGCGTTCACCCAGAATCTCTTCGATGCTATTTGACATCCCCAAAAAGATAAAGGCGATGAGGGAGACGAAGACGTAGATAAAGACATTGTTATTATCATGATAGGAATAGCTGGCGCTGGTGGTGTGTCGCAGGATAAAGGCGATGATCAAGGCCAGCAGCGGTGCTTCGATGAAGGTGATAATCTGATTTGTGCGGCCGCGGAACTTCATTTTGAAGCTACGCGAGATGAAGGTCAGAAGGCTTAAGACATAGCTTTTGAGCCCCATGGGTTTGCGTCTGCGTTTTGAACTGGGGATGGTAACGCTGGTTTCGAGAGCATCGCTTTGGATCATCTCAAAGAGCATCTTGCGCTTGAATTTATCGCGCCAATACTCCGGAGGAAACATGCGCTTGGCCTGCACCTGTTTTTGCAATTGTTCATACACCGGCTGGCCCTGAGCGTCATATTCTGGATAGGTGATGACATCGTAAAAGTAATCCGAAGTCTTTAGGTGCCGTTTGGTCTCGATCTCGGTCTTATTATTGCTCAACAATTGCAGCTCTTCATCAAAATAGGCAAAGCTCTCATTGGGAGTGCCATAAAATGCCACTCTGCCACCCATGTCCATCATCATAACCCGGTCAAACTTGCGATAGATGCTGCTATTGGGCTGATGGATGGTGATGATCACGATCTTGCCCTGTTCGCAGAGCTTGGACAAAATGCCTATGATCTGCTCCGCGTCATTGAAGGAAAGGCCGCTGGTGGGTTCGTCACAGATGATGATGGTGGGCTCAAAGAGCAGTTCCAAAGCGATATTCAGGCGTTTGCGTTCTCCGCCGGAGAGGTTTTTGACGCTGGTTTCTCCCACAATGGTATCGTGGTGATGGTTTAGCTTCACATGGAAAAGGATGTTGTTTACCTTTTGCTCGATCACGGATTTCTGCAATTTCGGCATCCGGAGCCGCAGGCGGTAGTAGAGGTTCTCATATACGCTGAGATTGGGATAAAGCATGTCCTGCTGTGGCACATAGGCCAGATATTCCAGGAAGTAATTGAGATTCGAATGGATGGGTTTGCCGTCGATCAGGATCTGCCCATAGGTGGGTGTGATTTCGGTGGCGAGCACGTTGGTAAGGGTGGATTTTCCGCAGCCGCTTTGTCCCAAGATCGCCACGAGCTGTCCCTTTTCCACTTCAAAAGACACCGAATCCAGAGCGAGCTTGCCATCCCGGAAGAAGTGTTTGATATCGACCACAGAGAGCTTTTGCATCTCAAAGGGAGTCTCGATGAGGTCGTAGAAATTATTGATCCGGTAATTGCGTTTTTCGATGGTCAGAATATCTGAATTCAGGACAATCGGTGTGGCCTCATTCACCACCTTGCGATTCACATAGATGCTGTAGCCCTTTTTGGGCGGCAGCACATGATAGCTCTGCCCCCGGAGCTCGATCAAGGCAATGCTGTTTTCGCTATCCTCACGGCTGATGGAAAAATAGCCCTTTTCCAGATAGATGTACAGCCGTTTGGGGATGTAATCATCCACTCCGATGCTGCTGCGGTTTTCGATCACCATCACCAGATGGAAGGGCGCATAGCCCCGGATCTGCATAGTATCGTCAAAAAAGACTTCATGGCGGCGGTTGTGAGCAAGCTCACGGCCATTCAGGGATACCACTCCGCTGGTGACCACTATATTGAAGCTATTGTGTTCTTTATATACGATAAAGTCATAACTGCTTTTACGAAAGGCTATTACATCGCTTTCATCACGCAATGCATACAGATTTTCCAGACAGCTATGGGAATAGTTTCTCCCACCCAGAGAGAGCATGGCATCATCCGAAAGCAAAATGATGGAATTGCGCTCCGGCGCCTGGGAGTTGATCAGCGCTCCTGAGCTGGAGGGGATGCTCAGGAAAAGGTATTTATCGATGGCGAAGATCGCGCATTCGTAAGAGCTGAGCCGCTCACTGCGAAAGGCGATATCTGTGCCGGCTCCAGAGCCAAAGACCACGTAATCTGAAAACACGGAATGCTTGAGATGGCTGAGATGATGACGGCAGGGAATGGTAACCAGGCCAGAGCGATTGTGCTCCAGATGATCCACCAGCGGCAAAAAGACCTCAGTGGAGATATTGAGCTGTTTGCTGAACTGCATGATTTCTGTGAGCTCAGAGATAGCAAAATCAGCCTCTGTGCGCGCCATGATCACCAGGGATTGGAGAACCCGGATTTTATCAAAAAGCGAGAGATGCCGATCCAGAAATCTCAGAACTTCCTCGATATCAAATTCGCTTTCCATGATCTGCTTTACATAGGATTCCCAAGAGACATCGACTTGCGCAAAAAGATTGGTGAGCAATGAGTACAGAATGTCCGTCTCACTAGCAGTGATATCATCACCTTTGAGATTGTAAACATAAAGTCTGGTGACCATATCAATGGTCTTTTTTAGGCGCTCCTGATTCTCACGCATCAGCGTGGGCGTTCTTAACACGCAATTTCTCCGAAGAGGCCAGTGACCTTAGAAACAAAATACATCGATAAAACTCTCTCAAATAAGATATTAAAGCTTGCAGACTAAACTGGAGAATGGGGGCAGGATGTCAAGTAAAAAGCTTCTGGCTATACTTTATTACGTGATACTCCCAAAAGCCCTTCCGGTTCGACTTGATTTCAATGCGCTTTCGACTCGAGATGACTCGAAACCCTGAGTCATCTCGAGTTGAACTCTAATCAAAGACAAGTTCATGGCTAAAGCGAGAGCCGAGGCAGCTTCGAAGTAATTAGGATAAAAAAACCCGAGGAAATCCCCGGGTTTTCTATATCTGTTATATTGTGTTATTTACTCATTACCATTTTGCCACTTAGCTGGGTGTCACCAAAATCGATCACGTAAAAATACACAGCGCTGGGCTGAAGCATGCCTTTCATATCGGTTCCATCCCAAAACACTTCATATTCACCTTTACCATCCACGTGCAGAGCCAGGGTGCGGATAACTTGTCCACGCAGATTGTATATTTTTACTTTCACCAATCTTTTGGCACTATTCGTTACAGCAAAGCGAATCACTGTGCTGGGATTGAAAGGATTGGGGAAATTCCCTCTCAGAATGTAGGCCGGAGTGACATCCGGAGTAGCTACGTCGTCTTCAATAGCATCAGGTTCGCCTCCGGTGAAACTGGTGAAAATAGACAGTACACCATAGGCCAGGCTGATATCGATGATTTGTTGACGATACCACTGAGCTTCCTGAGTGTTCGCAGGATGGCTGTAATACATGCCCATGAGGTATTCAATCTTCATCTTAGCCCAGATTTTGGTAAGAAATTGTTTTTCTGTGACCAGGCTGGTGGCTAGCTCCATATCGTAATCGTAAGCGACTATATTGTTATAGGCCTGACCGGTAAAATTGATATCAGTATTGCCCCCGTACAAGTATCTTCCTGAAACCAGCATCTGATATCCTTTATAGACATTGGGCAGAGGATTGGGATACACTTCTGAGATTGCGGCCTCAGCGCCAAAGCTGATCTGGGGGTTGATCAACACGGGATTGGCAATGATATTGTAAAAGGAGGTGATCTCAGTTTCCAGATCGTTATCTCCCAGGAATCGAGCCATTCCGCCATTCTCCAGAGCCAAAAGTGTAAGTAGCTGTTCGTTGACACTAGAGCCAATACCGAAATTAAATAAATTGAGGTCCACTTCACATTGATGCACGAGATTCGATACGTGCTGGACCAAAGCAGGGGTCCCATAGATTCCCTGGTTAGCCTCACCATCCGTAAAGAAGATGATGATACTGGCATTATTGGGATTGGCGGTCATGAATTGAGGAATTGCCAGATCGAAGGCAGCGCTGATATTTGTCATCCCGGATGCCACCAGCGAATTTATATGGGTGTGCGCTGCAGCACGATTGTCAGGACTGGCCACAGCGTGTGCGTTAAGAAAAGTGGTGGCATTTGAGGAAAAGGATACGATGTTAAACATATCGTTGGGATTCAGATGGTCCACGATGTAATTTGCCGCATTTTTAGCTTGCAGCATCTTGGTGCCACTCATGCTGCCAGAACGGTCTAAAATAAAGGTAAAGGTTTTATCTATCACCACATCGTTGTCACTGGCATCCGGCTCGGCAATAAACAGGAAAAAGCCTTCGGGATGTTCATCCGGAACTTTATCCAGCTTGGTGCTCATGCTGAAAAGCCCAAGTTGCTCCGGATCAAGGGTGTAGCTTACCTTAAAATCAGCTATATTGATCTGGTTTGAAGTAGCAAAAGAAACCTGAGCATTATGCCCGTCATTGCTGATCTCGCCTACTAATCCTTCCAAACTTATGCCCATGATGGTGCGTTGCGAACTAAGCGCGAAATCCAAAGAGATCTGCGATATCGGGATAGTTTGTAGAATCTGGTAATTGTTTTTATATTCGAAGGATACAGTACCTTGATCGTATGGTAAAAGCATCACATAAGTGAGCTCCACCCGGATCATTTCTCCTGCTGCCACGGGATTTGTGAAATTGTAAAACAGGGGATTGTCTCCCATGTATCCCAGCAGGTTGTAGGGCCATCCTTGAGATGGATTGGGCGGCAAAGAATCCTGCGCCACAGGAGCAAAATTGGCGATATACCACTGTTCATCGTATCGCCACCGGAGCTGAGTAGCACTGGCTCCTTCTGGCAGAGGGAATACATATCTCGGGGCGTTTGCCTGGTAGGTATTTACAAATTCTTGAGAAGAGGTGACTATGGCTACTTGATCTTCCACCTCCACAGATACCTCACTACTGGTAAGTTTGTAGTATTGGTTATTGTACACACCGGTTACCAGTACTCCGTTACCAAATATTGGCAGTGCAAAAAAAAGCATTACTACCAAAGACACTAATAGTGGCGTTTTCATAATCGCCTCCTTATATATATATTGCGTGTTTAAGTAAGATGCAATATTTGAGCCATACTGACAGATAGTCCCAGGCTGAGCCAGGAACTTATCCTCTAAAAGGTCAATACCTTATCGCTATCCACCACCCAATCGGCAAGTTCTGCCATGGTGGATTTTGCTGCACCTTCAAAATAGGGCTGGTTTTTGTGAATACCGCAACGGGCCATGCAAGTCCCGCATACTTTTACAAAAACTCCTTTGCTGATGAGGTCTTTGAGCATTTGCGAGAGGTCCTGATCGTAACCTTCTGGCGGTTTGCACAGGTCGCGGGCCATGTCCACAGCATCGTTCATCAGGAATATCCTGAGTTCGTGGCCGTTTGCTCTGAGGGTTTCGGCCAAGCGCAGGCCATTCCAGGTGACATCGGTATTGTCATAGGGTTCGCGGTTGAAGATGATCAGCACTTTCATGTTTTACTCCTTTAATGATCCTTTATTTCTCAATTTTCCATTCTCCATTCTCAATTTATTAGCTTTGGTCTCGCGATCCGTACGGTGCCAGATCAGGTGCAGCTCAAAGCCCACAAAAGCCAGGAATAAGCCGAACAGCCCCCTCCATCCTAAAGCAGGGTAGAGCAGATATAAGGCTGCTGCCATGATGATCCATTCAACTATAGCATGTATGTTTTGATTCATTTTCATCTTCATCTTCGTCTCCTATTTAATAATGTCCACAGGGATATTCCCTTTGTCCTCGATGGCTGCTTTAAGCTTCAGCAATTCAGCATTATGCAGGCGGATACAGCCTTCGGATTCATCGGTGCCGATAGAGGAGGGTTTGTGGGTGCCGTGGATACCGATTCCCCGCCAGGTATTTCCGGAAAAAGAACCTTTGGCACCGGTGTAAAGAGCAATAAAGAAAGGACCATAGGCATCTCTTACCGGCCCTTTGCCATCCCCAAAATCGTGTTCCCAAGCGCTGGAATCCTTGATGTCATTAACCTCAAAGTGTCCTTCGGGAGTGGCGTTATCGCCTACTTTGGTTTTATCGCTGGGGTTTTTGCCCAAGGCCACACTGTAACTGGTCTGCAGCTCACCATTCCGGTAATGATGCAAGAGGTGACGAGTCTTTTCGATGAGCAGGTAATCTCCCTTGGTGATCATGCGGGCGTCCTTGGTGCGGGTGGGGTCCGGGGCTTTACGCACGCTGTCTGATATTGCAGGAGCAGCCTCTGTGGGTGATTCCGGGATAATTACTTTCACGCCATCCTGCACTGTTGCGTTTGTGAGCTTGGCTTGGGAAGTCTTTCCTTTGTGGATCAAGCTCCAATAGAAGATCAGCAGGGCGATAAGAATCAAGCCCAGGATAATGATCAGGCAGGAAGTTCCCGGGTTCTTGCGGTTACGTAAATGTCTTAAGCTTTCGAATTTCATGTCTTTATCCTTTAGTAAAAATCTGAGATACGGTATCATTTCAATCTGAATCCATGTTTTCAAGACATAAGGGAATGTCAAATGAAATAAACCATTGCGCACTTTCTACTTGCCAGATCCTGATACTTTGTAAAGAGTCGCCAAACTGTGCGTATTTGTCCAATTGAGTCTGGATAATCGAAGAGATCGACGGATTTGAGATACAAGTGCACAGTTTTTCATGGAGAATATCCGCAAAATTGGCAAAACAAAGCAGAAAATTAAATTTGCTCTTGACAGGAAATGGGCTATCATAAGATTAGCACTCAAAGAAACAGACTGCTAAAAACGTATTTCACAAAATTTAAAAATATGGAGGAAAACGAAATGGCAAAACAAATTCAATATGCACATGAGGCTCGTACTTCCCTGCAACGCGGGGTTGATAAGTTAGCTGATGCCGTTAAAGTTACCCTTGGACCCAAGGGCAGAAACGTAGTATTAGACAGGAAATTTGGTTCTCCCACGATCACCAACGACGGTGTAACCATCGCCAAAGAGATTGAACTGGAAGATGTATTTGAAAATATGGGAGCGCAACTTTGCAAAGAAGTAGCGGAAAAAACCCATGATAACGCCGGTGATGGAACCACCACTGCCACTCTTTTGGCTCAAGCAATCATAGAAGAAGGCATCAAGCACGTAACCGCCGGAGTAAATCCGATGTATCTGAAACGTGGTTTGGAAAAAGCCTCTAAAGTAGTCGTGGAGAAAATCCGCGAGTACTCCATGACTATCAAAAGCAACGCCGAAATAGCTTCGATCGCCACCATCTCTGCAAATAACGATCCTGAGATTGGTGCTTTGATCGCAGAAGCAATGAAAAGCGTGGGTAAAGAAGGAATCATCAATATCGAGGAAGCAAAATCCATCGATACCGAACTGGAAAAAGTAGAAGGAATGCAGTTTGACCGCGGTTATATCTCTCCTTACTTCGTAACCAATCCGGATAAGATGATTGCCGAACTGGAAGACCCCTTCATCCTGCTTTTTGACAAAAAGATCAGCGTGATGAAAGACATCCTGCCGATCCTTCAAGAAGTTTCACAGAGTGGTAAGCCCATGCTAATCATCTCTGAAGACATTGAAGGCGAAGCTTTGGCTACCCTGGTAGTCAATAAATTGCGTGGCATCCTGAACATCGTGGCTGTAAAAGCTCCGGGTTTTGGAGATCGCCGCAAAGCCATGATGGAAGATATTGCCATCCTTACAGGCGCCACCCTGATCTCTGAAGATATGGGACGCAAGCTGGATAGCACCACTATGGCAGATCTGGGACGCGCCAAAAAAGTCTTGATCGAAAAAGAGAATACCACCATCCGCGAGGGTGCCGGTGCTCAAAAAGACATTGATGGCAGAGTGAAACAGATCAAAGCTCAGATTGGTGAAACCACATCAGACTATGATAAAGAGAAGCTGCAGGAACGGTTGGCAAAGCTTTCCAGCGGAGTAGCAGTACTGCGCATCGGAGCCGCTACCGAGACTGAAATGAAAGAAAAGAAAGCCCGTGTGGACGATGCCTTACAGGCTACGCGCGCGGCCGTGGAAGAAGGAATAGTACCTGGCGGAGGCATCACTCTGATCTGGGCTGCGAAAGCTCTCAAAACCATGAAAGGACTCTCTTTTGAAGAAAAAATGGCTGTGGAAATTATTGCCAAAGCTCTGGAAAAACCCTTGTACCAAATCGCCAAAAATGCTGGCGAAGAAGGTGCCGTGGTAGTGGAAAAAATCAAAGGCTTCAAAGATATCCATATGGGATTCAATGCCGCCAATGGTAAATACGAAGACCTTTTCAAAGCCGGTATCATCGACCCTGCCAAGGTGGTGCGTAGTGCGATACAAAACGCCGTATCCATCGCAGCATTGTTCCTGACCACCGAATGTATCGTAAGTGATATCCCCGAACCCGAAGGACCTCCTGCAATGCCAAATCCTGGCATGGGCGGTATGGGCGGAATGTACTAAACAAACAAACATACAATATAAATGCGAAGCCTCCCTGTCATGGGGAGGCTTTTGCATATTGACAAAAACTGGCAGCAGAAAACTTATGCATAGATAAACATGAAATTTAAGGAATTAAGCCCCTCAGTACGCCATACAGTGATCCTGCTCATGGCAGCAGCGGTCTTCAATGGCGCGATCCAGTCCCTGGGACAAACGCAGGACATCATAGCCCGCAAGGCTCTGCTTGCCCAGGATTGGCAACTCATGTTGATGACCATGATTTCACCGATTTCAAACTTTCTGTCGATCTGGTGGGGAAGGCTGTTTGAGCGTTCCCGGCACAAATCCCGATACTTTCTACTAGCGGGCGTATTTGGGAGACTGGTGCTGCTCTATGCCATCTGGCTGACCACAATGAACGAATACCTGGTAATGATGGGCCTGATGTTCTCGGCAAATTCACTGCTTATACCCGCACAGAATACGATCTATCAAAAGAATATCAGAGATAAACGTCGGGCCGGTATCTATGGTTACGCGCTCAGTCTCGGAGTAGGGGTTTCCATAGCCTTGACCTTTGTGGCAGGACGGCTTTTGGATAGCAGTGAAAATAGCTTTCGCTGGATCCTGGCCATCACCGGAGTCGCCGGCTTTATCAGTTGCTTTTTGCTTTCCAGAATCAAGATTAATCAGCCACTTATCGACGCCGGGCTGCGCAAGCCAAAGATCAAGCTTCGGGATGTCTTTCTGGATCCCATCATCCGTACCCGCACTCTGCTCAAAGAAAACAAACCATTTGCCTGTTTTGAACGCAGCTTCACTCTCTACGGCATGGGCTTTATCATGATGCAGCCCATCATCCCTATCTATATGGTGGATAAGCTGCAACTCAGCTATACCAGCAACTTTCTGGCCAAAGGCATTCTATCGCAGGTAGGGATGCTCCTGCTTTCTCCAGTCCTGGGCAAGCTGCACGACAAGATGCATCCTCTGAAGTATATCGGTTTCAGCTTTGCCCTGCTGATGGTCTTTCCCTTGCTGTTTGTGCTTTCCTCCATCTGGGCAGGAGAATCCGCGATCGCTGTGGCAATTGTCTTTTTGGCATACAGCATCTTCGGTGTGGCAATGACAGGAGTGAATATGGCCTGGAATATGTCCTCCATCTGCTTTGCCGGAGCTCAGGATGCAGCGATGTATCAGAGTGTGCATGTCACGCTCACGGGAGTAAGAGGCCTGTTGGCTCCAGTCTTGGGCTTTGCTCTGCTTAGACTCATCAGTATCGAATCTGTATTTATCGTGGCTGCGGGGTTTTTGGCGTTGGCCTCCTTCATCAGCTTTAGAGACTATCATAGACTAAAATTCAAAAGCGTGAATTTAATGGATGATCTTTCCTGTCAGAGTACAGGCGATGATGACTAATAAGCAGCGCCACTATACAAAGAGAAAGAACAAATGCTGGGCCAGATAGCAGGCTACATCAAGAAAGCAAGATATAAAGCGGATTTACTTGACAAAATAGCCTGAGTTTAGGAAACTGATTTCTAACCGCTAAGGGGGTGGGATTGATGAGAAAAAGACTTTTAATTGCTACAGGTGGGGGCGATTGCCCTGGCCTCAATGCAGTGATCAGAGCAATAGTCAAACGTGCATCGCAAGAGCGCGAATGGGAAATACTGGGCTCTATCGATGCTTTCGATGGCGTCTTGTGGGATCCTATGCGTTTGATGGAACTCACCCCTGAAAAAGTGGCCGGTATTCATGTGAGAGGTGGCACGATCCTGGGCACAACGAACAAGGGCGGACCCTTTGCCTGGCCGGTGAAGGATGCCCAAGGAAATTGGACCACGGTGGATCGTGGACAGGACTTTATCGATCGTCTACGTTATCAAAATATAGATGCTGTTATCAATATCGGTGGAGATGGCTCGCAACGCATCTCACAAAGACTTTTTGAGATGGGCTGTCCTGTAATCGGGATTCCCAAAACCATTGATAATGACCTCTCAGACACAGATTTTACCTTCGGTTTTCAGACCGCGGTGGATGCAGCTACAGATGCTGTGGACAAATTGGTGACTACAGCCGCCAGCCATCATCGGGTTTTGATCCTGGAAGTGATGGGTCGCTACGCAGGCTGGATCGCGCTTCACGCTGCTATAGCAGGTGGGGCAGAAGTTTGCCTGATTCCCGAGATTCCTTATAGCATCGAGAAAGTAATGAAAGCCATTGTAGACCGCTTGGATAATAGAGGCCGTGGCTTTGCTAATATCGTGATCGCTGAAGGAGCTTGCCCCATCGATCAAGGTATGTCATATTCCGAAAACGATACCCCCGGGGCGATGAAAATCAGACTGGGTGGAGCTGCCTTGAGACTTTCTGCCGAGCTCAGCGAAGCCGGCTGCCCGCTCGAGATTCGCGAAACCATATTGGGACATCTGCAACGCGGAGGAACTCCCAATGCCTTTGACCGTATTTTGGCCGCCCAATTTGGTGTAAAAGCCTTTGAACTGGCTTTGGAGCAGAAATGGGGATACATGGTGGCCTATCGTCATCCCAATATCGAAGCAGTCCCCATCAAAGATGCGATCCAGGATTACAATCTGGTGAACCCCCAAGGCAATCTGATAAGAACAGCGCGAGGACTGGGGATATCATTAGGAGATTAGTTTTTGAGCTGTGCTTTACAAGCATAGAAGCTATAATATTTATTAAATATACAAAAAAATACATGGAGGCTTAACATGCCAAAAGTCCTTATTGCCACAGAAAAACCCTTTGCAGCTGAAGCAAGCGCAAAGATCAAAGCCGAGCTTGACGCGGCGAAGTACGAGTACACATTTTTGGAGTCTTATACAGACCCTAGTGCCTTTCACAAAGCAGTAGCAGATGTGGAAGCCCTGATCATCCGTAGCGACAAAGTAACCGAAGAGGTGCTCAACGCTGCCAAGAAACTGAAAATAGTAGTACGCGCCGGAGCCGGCTATGACAATGTGGATCTGAAAAGTGCCACCGCTCATGACGTGGTCGTAATGAACACCCCCGGTCAGAATTCAAACGCCGTGGCCGAATTGGCCATCGGTATGATGATCTATCTGGCACGTGGAAAATTCAATGGTAAGAGCGGAGTAGAACTGGCCGGAAAAAGATTGGCTCTGTTTGGATATGGCCATATCGCCCGTATCGTCGCCAGAATGGCTCAAGGATTCGGAATGCAGATTTATGCCTATGATCCTTATATCTCCGCAGACATCATGACCAAAGACAATGTGAAGCCGCTGACTAAGGTAGAAGATATCTTCAAAAACGGCGATTACGTGTCTCTGCATATTCCCTCAAATTCCGAAACCAAGAAATCCATCAATTGGGACATGCTTTCCCTGCTTCCTGAGGGTGCCACCCTCGTAAATACCGCTCGTAAAGAAGTGATTGATGAAGATGGCCTGCTCAAAGCCTTTGCCGATAAAAAAGGTTTCTGCTATGTCAGCGACGTAGCTCCGGACAATCTGGATAAGATCAATGAGCAATTTGCTGATCGCATCTTCTGCACACCCAAAAAGATGGGAGCGCAGACCGCAGAAGCCAATGTGAATGCCGGCATCGCTGCCGCCAGACAGATCATTGGCTATCTGGAAAAAGGCGACAAGACCTTTAAGGTAAACTAAATAACGCCTGTTGAATGATGTTATAGATGACACAAGGCTTGCCCGCTGGAACTTTCTGGCGGGCATTTATTTAGGATAAGTAAGAACATGAGCTTCAGATACATCGGATTGTGCCTCATTCTGGCAGCTTGCTGTGCAGTCAGCTTTTTGGGTGCACAAGAAAGCAGCCCTCCAGACAGTCTGTTAAATATACCCGATGCTAATCTGGGAGGCGATCTCCAGCATATAATGCACAAGCATAAGCTGCTGATTAGAATGTATCCTTTGCTGTTCAGAACTGAAGATACAGAAGCCCAATCATCAGAAAAACCTGAGGATTTTGAAGAGTATCGGGGCAGAAGAATCGCCAAAATCAACATCATCTCGAAAGATGTGTTCAATAAGCCCAATAGTGCCAATACTTCAAGACTGTTTGGCGGTCTGATCCGTTTGGGAAATACCCTGCACCCCAAGACCAGGGAGCGCCTTATTCGAGATCAGCTTTTCTTTACCGAAGGAGATAGCCTGAATCCCGAATACCTGATCAGCAATCTTCAGTATATATACGATCAGGCTTTGTTCTCTGAGATCGAGTTTGAGATTGTGTACACACCGGACAATGAGGTTGAGATCAATGTCTATACACGGCAGAAGTTCTTCCTCAAAGTGAATGGGAGTTTTGCAAATAAGAACAAGTTTAATATCGGTATCTTCGATAGAAACCTGTTTGGGCTGGGACATTCCTTGGAAAATACCTGGTATATAGACTCAAAAAACCAGGAAACAATCGGTTGGGAGAGTTCTTTCACGAATTCCAATGTGCTGGGTAGCTTTGCTCAGGGCATTGTGCACTGGGTTGATCTGCCCGGTCAAAGGCAGGTAGAACTCAAGGTTCAGCGTCCCTTTATCTATCCACTGTTCAGATACTCTGGCGGCAGTGAATTTAACTCAAATAGCATCTCTGCCCCCAAAGATAGTGTTTCGGTAAACAAGATGGAATCGGGGGCTTGGATAGCCCGCAATTTTGATTACTTTGACTATCCTCGTTATGCTTATGCCGCTCTTTCCGTAAATCGGGACTGGTACCCCAAGCGTCCTTCCTCAACCGTGGAAACCGGTATGCCCTGGCAGGAATCTTTCTTTGCGTTGGGGGCTCTGGCCTTTACTCAATCCGTATATCGCTACATGCCCAGAGTCAGCTCTTTCCTGGATAACGACCATCTACCGGTGGGATTTCTTTTTGAACTGTATAGTGGAGTGGATATTGGGGAATATAAAACGCGCCCATTCTCCGGCCTGTATGGCTCGTTATCCATCTTTCCCGGCGAAGACCAGTATTTATATTTAAAATCAGCTTTGGAAGGGTTCTGGGTGGACGGAAGGGTAGAAGAGGGAGTATTCGCTCTGGAACCTCTATATATCTCGCAGACTACAAACCTGGCAAGGATAAAAGCACGCAGTTTTATAAACGCAAGATACGTCCGCAGCCGCAGAATTCTGGAAACCCAAAGCATTAGCCTGAAATCCAGTCCGGTTTACCGGGGCACCAAGGATTTGAGCGGAACAGACCTGATTTATACCAGTCTGGAAGAAGACCTGTCTTTACCCTTAT
Organism: Candidatus Cloacimonadota bacterium; assembly: GCA_020532545.1. Lineage (GTDB taxonomy): Bacteria > Cloacimonadota > Cloacimonadia > Cloacimonadales > Cloacimonadaceae > UBA5456. The sequence goes on from JAJBAW010000009.1 coordinate 56,006, forward strand.
CCATGTTTGGTTTTCAGATCACGACCTTCGCTTTTGCTGATATGGCCTTCATGAGAGATGACCGGCTAGAAAAGAACAAGAATAGTAGTCTTTTTTCTCAAGGCCTTGGACTCAGATTGCGCAATCCCAGCTTGATTTGGGATTTTATCGAACTATTTCTCAGCATAGACCAAAGCCTCAAATCCAAACCGGGTTTTGGTGTGGAACTCCGCCTTAAAAGCCCGGTAAATTTGGAAGGATTTACAGGAAGACGTCCGCAGAGATACGATTTCCAGTGATTATCCCGAATGCCGATAAGCCCTCACTGGCTTGGTGATAAGATGCTGCTTGAAAGCCTATAATCAAGGAATCCAGATAAAAAGGTTTGACAAAAACAGAAAGCTTAAAAACTATGGATGCAATGAAGAATTTCTTGGGAGATGATAATGTCTGAAACACAAAAGAATACACAAAAGAAGACTGATGAAGTGCCCGCTGTGGCCAGTAGACACAAGATAAGTCTTGTAGAATTGATCTTGATCCTGCTGCTGGTCGGCTTGGTCTTTGTCTTTATCTTTGGCATGAAACAACTGAAGACGGATAAGAAAGCAGAAGGCTTTGCAAAGACAAAGTTTGAAGCTATCCTGCCCGTACTGCAAACTGCGATCGATGCTGCGGAAGCATTCAAAAGAACAGATGATTTTGGTGATTACCCCTTTGACTTTGGTCAATTAAATCTCACCGCAACCGATGATTATGCCATCAACAGCGATGCTGAGGGCGTACAGTATATCGAAACCAATGATTTTAAGATTCTGTATGATGCCGAGAACTTTGGCTTCACTACCATCACCAAGGATGAATTTGGCAAAGCCGGCATCAAGGTGATATACATACTTGCCGAACGCAGCTACAAAGTGGAAGACCCTACTCCGGATCGCAAACCGACTATCCGGGATGAATGGTTGCCGCAGAATTAACAGCTAAGTCTTAGACCTTAAAAGAATAGAGCCGCATGCTAGCATGCGGCTCTAACTTTTTTACCCTAAAGTGTAGGGCTATTTCATCAACAGCATTTTGATGCTTTTGGTGGAATGAGGCGATTTGATCCGGGCAAAATAGACTCCGCTGGCCACGGAGCGGCCATGCAAGTCTGTTCCATTCCAGAGCAGTTTGTGATTTCCAGAGCCCAGGATTCCTTTGTGAAGGGTATTTACCTTCTGTCCCCGGATGTTATAGATATCCACGCTGCAATCCATAGCTGCGGGGGTATCAAAGGCAATAGTAACCGTGGGGTTGAAAGGATTGGGATAGGCTTTGATCTTGCCCAAAGGGCTCACTACGATGTCAGAATTGCTTACCGGATAGTTGTAGATCACGATGCTGCCAGTGTATTCACCTGCTTCCGGTAAATCTACAGTGAATTCACCATCACCCTCTAGAGTATGTGCAAAGCCATTCAGGTAGAATCTCACTGTCCAGTTTTCCGGCACAGCGCTAAAGAGGCTTTCAAATTCCATCGTTCCCGTCCCTTCGGTATTCAGGACAAATCCAAACTCCTTCGAAGTCTCTTCTTCAGAGAAATCCTTGCGTAAATCCTGCTTTAGATATCCATCCTGGTAGGTTTCCAAATCCGGAGCTATCAAGGATAAAGTGGTGGCTGGGCTTACCGGTTTGCTGGGAGCGGCAGGCAAATCCACCCTGAAATCGTAGCCATTGCTAGCTATCGCACTGGAGCCAATGGTGATCCAATCCATATCAGTCTCAATGTCCTTTGCCTTCAAGGTAATGGTCCATTTTGGAGCCGGAGGTTGAATCTGGGGTGCATCATAAAATGGATAGAACTTCATGCTGATGTTATTGCCAGGGTTGGCATAACTCTTAATGAAGAAGGATTCATAAGGTTCGATGCGGTTCACCAACTGATAGGCGCCGTCACGATAGACGTAGATTGCACTGGAGATCATCTTTTGGTTGATCAGTTCAGAGAATTGGAAGAGGCTGTTATTTACCGTAAAGTGCAATGAAGAGATATCATAATGGCACAGATGCGGATTCGCCACAAAGTTCCAGCCGGGTTCGATTTCCACTTCGGTAGCATCTGCAACCACATCTAAAACTGTGCTTTGAAACACAAAATCCGTAGCTTTCACAAAGTATCCCAAGCCATTGGCAAATTCATTCAAAGCTATCCAATCTTCGCCATAAACATAGCCCAGAGCACCAGGTCCAAAGATATAATCCATGGTGAAGCTGCTCTGCGGGAAGGGGTTGCTCTTTGTGTACCAGCCGGGTTCGTTATAGAGCAGATTCATTCTAGGCACGATAGAGAAGGTATAAGGAGATGCATAAACCTTGCGCAGCCCATCGGTAGCCACCACTTCCAGATAAGCTTTGGTTTCCGGCATATCTATGCTCTGCGGGATGATGTAGCTAAAGCTGGAGGTATTGGGGGGGATATTTGGGAAAATAGCCAGGGAATCACTGGCACTCTTGAGGTACAGATTCATATGGTCGATCAAGAAAGGATTCACATTGCTCCAGGAAAGGTCTATAGTATTTCCGCCCTGATAGATTTGGTTATCCTTGAATCCGTAATTGACTGAAGGCTGGAGATTGCCCCAATACAGAGTCATGGTGCGGACATTGGAATTGCTTACCATGAATTCATAGGGACCGCTCTGCAGATCGTGCCAGGCGCCGTTTCCTGTGTCGTAAACATAGATCTTTTCTGCTCTGGTTCCCACGGTAGGCACGCTGAGATAGAGGGGAACATTGTATTGGCTGGAGCGCACACGCAGATTCCAGGTTTTGAGATCGGTGGCTACATCATAGCCTGCTTTGACTTCACGGCCTAGATGTGTACCATTCTGACCCCAATAAGGTTGCCAGAAAGCGAGCCAGACATAGCTTCCACTAGGACCACCTTTCGAGGTATCCCAGTATGTGTCCGAGCCGTCTGTAGCATAAGGATTTTGACTGAATGAGATTAAATCCGTGAGGCTGCCGTTGGCATTGGAGATCTGCAGATCGTGAACCAATTTCGCGCAAGCAGATTGTTGCACATTGTGGATATATTCGTAGTCGTTGGGCCCTATCATGCTGATGCGATAAGTGAAATCCACGCCATTGGGGCAGTTCAGATCCCAATATTCATAGCTGGAGCTTCCGCTTAAGAGCAGAGGATTGTCCACATAAGTATCGATCATTTCCCAATCAGAGTCCGCCGTCTTGCGGTACACCCTAAAGCCTTGCAATCCGCTGTGCGAACCTACTGTCCAATACAAACGCACAGAAGCAGTCATGCCATGCGCTAGATAGCTTGTCACGTTGGCGGGAGCAGGAGAGGTGGTAACCTCATTGGACAATGGCGAGTAGTTTCCATTTTTGTCGCGGGCACGGATTTTGAAGAAGTAGTTGGTACTGCTATTCAGGCCAGTTACATTGATGCTCTCATAGGCTTGTGAGGCAAGCATGGAGTCATTATTCCTATCATAGATTTGAAAGTTTTCTTCTGTGATGGGCGCCGTAGCATAGAGTATCTCATAGCTGTCAAAGTCATAGGCATCGCTTTTGTCCCAGCCCAGGGTCACATAATACATGGAAGTATTGATCACAGTCAGGTTTTCCGGAGTGGGGGGGACCAGGCCATCATCCATGGCAAACATGTCATCCAAAAGGCTTTCCAGGTCGATTATCCAGCGGGAATAGTACTTCCTGACATTGGTATAGAGATTATCAAAATCCCATCTGCCATTGTCTTCGTCCCAACCGTAGAACCATTTGTAGTTATTCTCGGTCTCGTCGTAGGCATTGGGCAGTTCATCCATCTCAATATGGAACCAGGGGTCGTAGACATCAAAATCGTTCCAGCCGCTCAGGGTATAAATCGATTGCTGGCTTTGGGCATATCCGGGCAGATCAATGTCTCCATTCACCGGGTATTCTACTTCACCATCGGAGAACGTAAAGTCATGGATGCTGTAGTTTACCGCATAATACTGGTTTAGAAAGACATCTTCATGGGCGCCAATGGTATTTGCCGGGATCATCAGATGATCTCCCTTATTGATCAGATCATTTTTCATGCTGCTCAGATCACGAATGGGGAGATTAGGGCAAAGACCTGGATTCCCAACAGATAGCTGAGTATCCGTGTAGCCCACATGACGATTCCAGTCATAAGAGTGGATTTGCGCAGAGAATTCCCTGTGGCCAAAATCAAGGCGGATTTTATCAGCAAATCTTTTGTAAGCTACATTAAAGGGATGGTTGGGTACCCTGGTGGGGTCGCTTAAAGATTTTGTATTTGTGTAAGAACCAACATTGGTCCAACGCACCTCCCGGCCTGTACCGGAAATGATAAGATACGAAGCATCCCAAGTGGTGAAAGCATCGTAGCTCATAATGGTGGTGGGGAAGTCATCTGTGGGATGGGGCGCTGTTACTATGATCGGCCTGCTACTATCTGGGCTGTAAATATACAGCCCCCAACCGTAGTCAAAAGCACCATGCTCATCATCATAGAGCTCATCAGGTGTACCATTGTCGTCATAATGATCCCAATTCGGGATTTCCCGGAGCATATAAAAGGTCCGGTTCGTATCGGTATCGTGAAATTCTACTACCTGATAGGGGAAGCCTGCCGAATTTATGGCAGTTTGCGCTTGGTCCAACAAACCGGCCAGAAAGAGATCGACGATAGCCCCCCATTGATTCAGTTCGGAAGTAGAGGCTCTGTAAAAGTCACCAAAACCGTTAGTTTGTCGATCAAATGGTGCATAAAGGTTATAGTTTTGGGATGCTATACCTTCTGCAATATGGGAAATCCAATTATCGTAAACACAGTTATCTTCGCTACCAATGAGAAATTTCTCCAGCGAAGCGGTCTCTGAAATGAAAGCGGGAAGGGCAACGAGTATTGCCAGCAGCCCGATCATAAGGATTGCTTTTTTCATGTATTCTCCTATATGCTGCGTATATTATTACAAGATTTACTTTTATTTCAAGAAGCAAGAGAAGCCGGAATTCGTCAAGCTTTATTTAGATCTTTCTTTTTTGTGATTGACAAAATTCAGCCTTTTTGTAAAAGATACCGCAACATACACATATATAGGAGTTTGAATTTGATTCATAAAACGTCAAAGACACTTTGCATCACTCTGCTGCTCATGCTAGCCCTATCTGGCTTACATGCGGCTTCATTTGCGGATGGTACTGTGAACTGGCTGGCAGCCAAAGGTCTCAGCCCCCGGCTGATCGTGCTCATCATCTCGATGTTGCCACTAATCGAGCTCAGAGGATCCATTCCTGTAGCTATTCTACTGTTCAATATCCCCTGGTTGGAGGCGGCAATTATCTCTATTTTGGGGAACATGATTCCGATTCCTTTTATACTGCTTTTCATCGAGTGGTTTTTGGGGCTGATCAGCAAGGTTCCCATCGGTGCAAGATTCACCTCCTGGCTTTTTACCCGTACCCGCAGGAAAGGAAAGGCCATTGAGCGTTACGAAGCCATTGGACTGGTCACATTTGTGGGCATTCCGCTGCCTGGTACAGGAGGCTGGACAGGCGCCTTGGCCTCCAGAATCTTCGGCATCAGCTTTTGGAAATCCCTGCTATATATTTTGCTGGGGGTGATTGCGGCCAGCGCTATCGTGACTCCGTTATCCCTAATGGGAAAGATGGCGGTGCATTGATGGACAAATTAATCACAATCTTTTGGCTGGCTGGAGAAAGCAGTGGCGATTTGCATTGCGAATTGATCATGAAGGCCTTGGCAAAAGATGGCAAGCGCTATCACCATGTGGGTATAGGCGGGCCAAAAATGCAGGCTCAGGGCCTCAAGCCGCTTTTCCCGTTCGATCGTTTTGCGGTGATGGGATTTGTAGAGGTGCTTGCGCATCTTGGCTTTTTTCTCAAGGTGGAACAGAGCATCAAAAGACTTTTTGAAGAAGCAAAGCCTGATCTGGTGATCCTGGCGGATTATCCCGGGCTCAATCTACGCATTGCCCATCTGGCGGATGAATTTCGCATTCCGGTCTTATACTATATCGTTCCGCAATTTTGGGCCTGGAAACATGAGCGGGTCTTCAAGATCAAAGCCAATGTAAATCATGCAGCTTGCATCCTGCCCTTTGAGGAAGAATTGCTTACCATTCATAATATTGCCTGCACTTATGTGGGACACCCCATTGCGGAAGAGATTGAGCACAAGATGGATCGCGATGCCTTTGCCAAGTTCTTTCATTTGAATCCAAACAAAAAGTGGCTGGGATTCTTCCCCGGCAGTCGCAATAGCGAAGCGAAGAAGATGCTGCCCACTTTCCTGAAAGCTGCCAAAACCTGGGATCAAAAGGAATACGAAATCCTCGTCTCAAAATCTCACGGGGTCAATCACCAGCTTTTTATGGACATGGTATCGGGTACTGGAATGCCAAATCTCAATATCATCGATGGCTATAATTACGATATGATGCAGCACTGTGATGCTTTGGTCTGCACCTCTGGCACCGTTACTTTGGAGGCTGCGTATATCGGTACTCCCTCTGTGATCTGTTATAAGGCCAATCCCTTGTCTTACCTCATTGGAAAGCACTTGATCCGGGTTTCCCGTATAGGCTTGCCCAATATCATCCTGGACAATGATGTGCTGCCGGAACTTGTGCAACATGACATGAGCGCTCACAACATCAACGCCAAACTCCGGGAAATTATCCCCGGCAGCCCGAGACGCGATGTAATCCTGCTCGAACTAAGGAAGCTAAGAGCTATGTTAAGCGACAAAAAACCCAGCGTGGAAATGCCCAAAATCATCGAGCAGATGTTGATTACCTATGGCTGAGTTCTGGCGTCCCATCTATAATACCCTGGCTTGCTGGCTCTTGCGTTTCATCAAAGCCACTCTCAAGTTTGAGGTGAGCAATCAACCAGATTGTGAGCCCGTGGTCTATGCCTTTTGGCACCGCAATCAGATCTATTTGGGTCTGCTCAGATTGGGTGATGCTATGGCCGTGATGGTATCGGCCTCAAAAGATGGTGAATTGATCGCCGGACCGAGTGCCAAAATGGGCTATACCGTGGTGAGAGGATCTAGCAGCAGGCAGGGTTCCCAAGCTTTGAAAGAGATGCTGCGCTATGCCAAAACCATGCCCGTGGCTATCACTCCTGATGGTCCCAGGGGGCCAGTGGGAACGATCAATCCAGGGCTCTTCCATATCGCACTTTTGGCCAAAATCCCGATCGTGGCAGTTGCTTGTGATTCCAATAGAGAATGGATATTCAATTCCTGGGACAAATTCCGTTTTCCCAAACCTTTTGCCCGTGTAAAGATAATGTATTCTGTTCCTATATATATAAGAAGCAAGGCTGATATCCCAAAGGCGGAGCTCGAGTTCAGGAAGTTTATGGCTGCTGCGGAGAACGAGTTTTAGGGTGCTGAAGTGCTGGAGTTTAGTGGTTCTGGATCAAGAACGCTAACTTACTTATGTTTTGAACCCCAATCTTTCAAAGATCAAGATAACCAAACTTTAGCCCCATAGCCCTTGCTGCCAGTATTCTAATCAGAGCTACTAAAAACTTGTAACTTGTAGCTTGTAACTTGTAGCTTGTAACTTGTAGCTTGTAACTTGTAGCTTGTAACTTGTAGCTTGTAACTAATAACTGATAACCGATAACTTGTAAATTCTGCCCAGATTATTCTATCCCATCTCTATCATCAGTTGTTCAGAAAGGCCGCGACAAGTCACTGGATGGCAAAGTGAAAAATAAGCAGATTAGCTTATGATAAAAAGCGGAGACTGTTCAACAAGTTCGATTATTTTCCAATAACTTAGCTGATTCAATAGTCTAAAGAGTGGGCGAGGCCTCCTTCCTGCAATCTATTTCTCAGAATTGACATGGCAGCTTTGGATAGTTTTTCAGGCAAAACAGTGAGTGTTCCTGTGTCGTTAGATAGCAAATTGGAATGAAACCCTTTTAAGTATCCACTTTTATCAGGGTCGTTGCAGTTGGCAAGGAAAACTTTTCTAAGGGGGTCACAAAAGATAGGTATGTAGCACAATTTCAATTTGTTAACCTGCCCATTG
>JAJBAW010000010.1 GCA_020532545.1 Candidatus Cloacimonadota bacterium
CGTCCAGAAACGTCCAAAATCCAAATGTCCAAGTCCAAACATAGTCCCTCATATATCACCACCACATAAAGCGTTATCCCCATTTGTCCAAGTGAGCCAAGTTTGAAGCTTTGGGTGACTCCTTATAGGAAAGACCAGATTTATGTCTAAATTGACATCCCCATTAGTTATATCTGAACTGCCGCCCCATGGGACTCAATTCATAGTATCACAGCTATTTGCTATCTGAAATACTGCTCTACAGGACTCTGGTGCACCTGGCTATGACTTTGGCAGAAAAGCATCCAATTCGACGTCTATTATCCCCATTAGCCCTAATAATTCTACAGCATAGATTCCTGGTTCAAGATTAGCTGCCAATTTCCTAGCAATTATAGTCCGTAGGACGACAGGCGAATACCAATAGCCCAGCAATTGACTACTGGGGATCGGTGTATGAGCACATTGAGTCCGTAGCGCAACGCAGGACGACACCTGAAGGAAATAAGTGCCGTCCTGTGCTACGCTACGGACTCGGGAATCTTTTCATGCCAGCCCAGCAGTCAACTGCTGGGCTATGCCGATAAACGGCTGCCGTGCTCCGCACTTTCAAGATTCCGGCCAGAATGGGTGATATGCCGCATTTAGTCCAGAGCTTTACCACTAATGATTATGTATCTGCCGGACTACATCTGGTGCCTTCCTTGTTGCTTCGATTCGCTACTAACGGATCTTCAACTCGAGATGACTCGAATAACTGAGTCAATTCGAGTTAAAGGCGTGTTAAAACTGCGTGGGAATGTGGGGTGTGAAGGTAGGTTTAGTTCTGGAATCAAGCAAGCGGCTGAATATGCATTTGCAGCTCTGGGACCATCTACCGATTATCCTAAAGTAACAGGCTGCGATGGTCTCTATGTAAAGCGTCATTGTACAAGTCATTAGTGTCATGTGTAATGATCATTATCATCCAGTTCCTGTAAAAACTCTGTACTCCCCTAAAAAGGAACGAGAGACTGGCTGGATTGCAAAAGTCCCCCACCTACAAGAACACAGGACATGCTCCAGCTTTCTTTAAGCCGGTTCTTCATGCGTCAAGGCCTGGACGCGAGAAGCATCCAATCCAGCAGCAAGCCATGCAGAGCTTTGTGTCCGTGGATTCTTTCTTTCACTTTTGGGCTTTGTATTCGATGCCACCAGCATTTTATCTCAAGCTCTATATTCAGCAGCTTTGGGCAAACAAAAAAGGAGAAGAGCGAACTCTCCTCCCATATATCAGGGTTTATTACTTATTTATTGTTCTACTTCAAACTCAATGCGACGGTTCAAAGCGCGTCCTTCAGGGGTATCATTGGTGGCGCGGGGCTCAGTAAGTCCCTTGCCCACGGTTTTGATTCTGTTGGCATTGATACCTTTTGCAACCAGCCAGTTTTTCACTGATTCGGCACGTTTGTTAGAAAGAATTTGGTTGCTGCTGGCAGAACCAACGTTATCGGTATGACCGCTAATAATCACTTTCACTTCCGGATTGGCAGCAAGAGCTGTATAAGCTTGCTCAAGGATGGTAGCCGAAGCAGGAAGGATCGTGGCTTTTGCAGTTTCGAAGAGGATACCTTCAAGGGCGAATTTCTTACCTACGGTGAGGTCTAAAACGTCGTCGTGGGGATCAAGTGGATTCTTGTTTTCTCTTACTTCGGTGCCGTCATCCACACTACCGCCATCGGTATCTTTTTTCAAAGGATCGGTCTTGTATCTATTGACTTCTTCACCATCGGTGAGGCCGTCGCCATCGGTATCTTTATTCAGAGGATTAGTCTTATAGACCATCACTTCTTCATAATCGGTCAAGCCATCACCATCGGTGTCGGCTTTATTAGGATCAGTTTTATAGATGTTAATTTCGTCGTAATCGCTGAGACCATCGCCATCGGAATCTAGTTTTCTAAGATCAACTACTACTTCCACTGGAGGAACGGGTTTGGCAACCACTGGGGGAACAGGCTTTGCAACTACCACTGGGGGAGCTGGTACATACACTACAGGAGCTGGCTCCACAGGAGCAGGTCCTTTGTTTGAGTGAGCAAGTCCTACAGTCAAACCCCAAAAGCCATCTTGCTTGCGGTCTGTAAAACGGTTTGTATCGTCATCTTCACGTATTCTTCCATCCAGGATGTCCGAATTTATGAGATGATATCCACCGGAAACTTCCAGAGCCAGGCCTCTCTTCAGAGTGGTCCTTACACCGATGCCAATGGGAAATATAGGAATAATATCTTCGTTAAAATGCCTCAGTTCTTTTGCACCACCGGTTCCCGCATAGATATAAGGGGAGTATTTGTAGGAGTAAAAGGGTTGGTACAATATACGGGCATCTGCCATGAGGGTGTTTGTGGAATAGCCATCAGGGCTACTCTGGGTAGCATGTAATGCAGTGTATCCGCCATTGATGCGAACGGCAAGGAATTTAAATAAATCAAGCTGAATATGCCCGCCTACCAAGGGAGCAAGATTCTCTGCATTGCCAGCATTATCACCCCTGGCCAGGCCAAGTTCATAACCAAAGCTCCACCCGGGGCTGGTTTCTGCTGCATTCACTATACCGAAGCATAGTACCAGCACCAGAGTCGCAATAAGTGTCTTTGTCTTCATAATAACATCCTTTTTTGAAGTTAATTTTTCTGTCATTTGCTATGATATTATAACCATCTCATACGGAAAACACAAACATATCTTCATACATCTGATCTAAAATAACAGCCTTGACTCTTAATACAGAAAAGCTGATTTCTCGTCAAGAACTTTCTTTCAATTTTTCAATATTTACCAGATTTAGTGTTGCCAATGGTCGACTATGTCAAGTAAATAGCTGTCCCGAAAGTACTTGAATGGTTTTCAGACATCAAGTAGAATATATTAATGTCCAGTGCTTGTACAGTACAAAGAAAGTACCCGGTCTTGATTCTGCCAAAGCCACCAGGTAGAGGGCAGGCTTTTGCAGGCAGTTGACATTTTTTGCCGTCCAAAATGGTTACAATGTAGCTGTTTTATCAGAATAAGAGAATTCTCATCAGATATTTCTTGACAAAACTTCAGAATAATATATAGATGATAAGGTCAGGTGGAATACCATTATTTCCATGCTGAAAAGGGAGAAAGACATTGCTGTTACAGAAGTATTTTGAGACTCGAATGCAGATGATAGACGAGGGCCTGAAGGCTGCGTTGGATTTGGATAAACGTCATGCGGGGAAGCTGAAGGAAGCGATGATCAAGGCCGTGATTCCCGGAGGGAAGAGATGGCGTCCCCTGCTTTTGATCTCCATATTTGAGATGCTGACAGGCATGAAGAAAAACAACAAGGTAATGCCGGATGCAGTTCATGCAGCCTGTGCGGTGGAGCTGATCCACAATGCCGCGTTGATTCATGATGATCTGCCCTCTGTGATGAATAAAAAAGAGCGCCGGGGACAGCCTGCCATTCATCAGGAATATGGAAATGCGATCGCAATTCTAGCGGCAGACGCGCTTTACACACTTGCCTTTGAGGTGATCAGCCAGATCAAGGATCCTGCCATGGCCAATCTTGCCATACGCAGCCTTGCCGTGAACACCAAGAGTTATGGTCTCATCGGTGGACAGGCAGTAGCCCTTGCCAGCAAACGCAAAGTGATGAAGATCAACACCCTGCGTTATATCGATATGAAGAAGGTCGCTTCGCTGCTCCTGGCAAGTTCGGAGATAGCGTGCATCCTGGCTGGGGCAGATGAAAATACCCGGCAAATCATGAATGACTATGCCGTGAACCTGGGTATGGCCTATCAGATGATTGCAGATATCGACAAGGACTATGCCCGCGGCGGGGAAGACCTGGATTTTTCCGATGATTACGTGCCGGCGGCCAAAAGCGGCTACAGTGGACTCCTGGGCTTTGATAAAGCTCGCAAGGAAGTGGAGAAAATGCTGGATGAATCTTCCCGCAGTCTCCAGGCTTATTCAAATAACGCCGCATTGCTGGAATTCATCCAAATGATCGCTGAAAAACTGCCCTGATCATGATAGACATTCATAGCCACATCTTACCGTATATAGATGACGGCTCAAACTCCATTGAGCATAGCCTCAGGCAGCTCAAACAGGCAGAAGAGGGCGGAGTAAGCACAATCTATCTGACGTCTCACTATTTTCCGGGACACTATCAATATACGCGCCCTGAATATGATGAAAAGCTGGATGCCCTGCGCGGGCAGGCTAAGGCAGCAGGGCTCAAGATAAAACTATCCAGCGGTTTTGAAGTCTTTATCCAGCCCGGCATCCTGAAAGATATCAAAGAACATTCGCTCACCCTGGGGGATAGCCCCTATGTGCTGATCGAAAGTGAATTAAATGGCCTGCCGTCTGACTTTTATGCCAATGTGTATCCTTTGCTCAGAGCCGGATACAAGCCGATCCTGGCCCATGCCGAGCGTTATGTGAGCATCATGCGCAAGCCCGAAAGGGCCCGCGAACTGGCGGATAGAAACATCCATATTCAAAGCAATGCCGGAGCAATTTTGGGTCATTATGGCGAGAAGGTCAGGCAAACAGCCTGGATCTTGCTGGAAAATGGCTGGACCCACTTTTTGGCCTCCGACGATCATGTGCGTGGAGAATATGGAGCTCTCTTCGAAGCCAGTAAACTAATCGAGGAGCGGATCGATGGACGTACCGCAGAATTGCTTACCCTGGGCTTTCCGGCCAAGATAGAAACTGGCGAAGACATTCCATATTCTTATGTAAGAGTAAAGAGCTCTCGGCACAAACCTAAAAAGAAGAGCCTGCTGCGGAGGATCTTTGGCTAAGCTGCTCATTACCGGCATCACCGGCTTTGTGGGCGCTGCTGTACTCCGCAAGACCATTTCAGAAGATCATGAGATCACGGCACTGGTACGGCCCAAGACTGCTGCCAGCCGCTATCAGGAATTTGCCGGCAAGATCACGCTCAAAGAGCTAAGCCTGAGCGATACCGCAGCCTTGAGAGACTATCTGCGCAGCTCAGATTTTGATACCATCATGCATATCGGAGCGCTGAGGGGAGGCCGCAAAGCCTCTCGGGAAGAATATTATCGCAGCAACGTAAGCAGCACAGAGCAGATGGTGGACTATTGCCTGAAGAAAAAAGCCAGGCTGATCTTTTGCAGTTCGGTGGGTGTGTATGGCGCCATCCCGGAGGAACTGCCGGCAAATTATCAAAGCCTGAAGAATCCCGATAACTACTATCACTATACTAAAATCGAAGCGGAAAAGATCATCGGTAAGGCAATTTTGCATGGACTGAAGGCAGCAATTATCCGCCCCAGCATCACCTATGGCAAGGGTGACAAAGGCTTCCCTTATCAATTGATTAAGCTGGTGGCGCGCCACCAATTTCCTTTGATCAACAAACGCATCTGGATCCATCTCTGCCATATTGAGGCCTTGGTGATCGCCTTCAAGTATTGTCTGGAGCAGGATTTTAAGACCGGTTTGGTCTGGAATGTGGCAGATCGCGAGCCGGTTCAGCTCAGCGCTCTGGTGAATTTTATCTCAAGGCAAATCCATAATAAGAACTATCCCACTGCCTTAAATGTGGATAGGGTGTTTTTCAGCTTTGGCGAGAAGCTCGCCCGGCTGGCCAGGAATGAACTTTTTATCAGCCGTTTTGAGCTGATTTCCAAGAGCTGGTTTTACGACGTGCAAAGCTATTACAAAGTAATCGAAGAGCTCGGTCTGAAGCCACATTACACCATTCCCGACATCCAGATCACCATCAACGACTATCTGGGGAAATAGTGGCGATTCCGATCATCAATAGCTGGCAAGACTACTATCCTGTGGCCCATGAAGGCTTGGGCTCATCTTATGAACGCATTATCCTGAATAGATTGCTATTACTGCTGCATAAAGCGGGAAAATTCGATAACGCCCTGGAAGCTCCTTGTTTTGGTTTTACCGGAATATCGGGAATAAACTTGGTGGCTCTGGCGCAAAAAAGCTGCCAGGTGCTGTTGGAAGATCATGATCCTCAGCGAGCAGCACTTATTCGCAAAAGTTGGCAACAGCTTGATCTGCCGCTGCAAATCAGGGTCAATCCCGGCTATACCAGGCTGGATTATGCCGATAAATCAGTGGACTTTGGCTTTAATTTCTCGGCCCTGTGGTTTGTGCAGAATCTGCCGGAATTCATCGCTGAATTTTGCCGGGTGATTAAGAAGAATATCCTGATCTGCGTACCCAATCGGGATGGAATCGGCTTCAAGGGGCAACTGAAGGGTTATAGCCCCGAGAAATATCCGGATTTGCACCCCCAACATATTGATCCCAAAAGCATAGTGTGGCTGATGCAAAAAGAGGGCTGGAAGCTGGTGAAGCAGGGTTATATAGATTGCCCGCCCTGGCCGGATATCGGCATGAGTAAAGAGGACTTTTTCGCTGAGAAGCTGGGAAGAGCCCGCTCTGGATCTGTCCCACAGCCCAAAGAGATAGAGAGTCCGCTCTCGATTATGCCATATTATCAGGGCAAAGACCCCGAGTTTGAGCGGCGTATGCTGCGGCTGTATCCCTTTGAACTGCTTGCACCCCGGTTTTTTAAACGCATGTGGGCGCATCATTATTACCTGCTCTTTCAGCCGTGAACAAGCGTAGTCTCATTATCCTCATTTCGGGCAGCGTCATCGGGCTGGCCCTCATCTTTTTATGGCTGCATTACATACCTTTCTCGGAGATCAAGGTCTACTTTGCCCAGCTTTCACCGCTGTATGTGATCCTGGCTGCGATAACTTATCTAACAGCTTATTTCGTGAGATCTGTACGCTGGAACATCCTCTTGTCACAAACCGTTAGTATTCCCCTCAAAGATACCTGGCTTTACGCCATGGCAGGCAATCTAATCAATTATATCATCCCCATTCGGATCGGGGAGGTTGCCAGAGCCTGGTTTATCAAGCGCAATCATGGACACAGTATGGCCAGCACTCTGCCTTCGGCCTTCATCGATAAAGTTTTTGACACCCTGGCGATAGTCGCGATACTGATCATAGTCCCTTTTTTGGCGATAGAAGTAAGTGCCGGACTTTGGGTGCTGCTGGTGTTACTGGCGATCGTGTTTGTGCTTTCAGCGGGGATCTTGCTTTTGTCCGCCTTGCAGCCGCAGAAGTTTGCAACCTGGCTCTTTGTACTGCTCAAAATAGTTCCCTGCAAGCTCAGAGCTAGAGTGCAGGTCTTTGTGGAGAACCTGGTCAAAGGGCTCAATCTCTTTGAGCATCATCCGGGCAAGTTGCTTCTGGCAACTATGCTCACAGCCCTGGGCATACTGCTGGATGGGATATATTTTTACCTGATCTTTGTGGCTTTTGGCATTGAATTCAGCTTTCTTTTGGTGCTTTTTGGCTACACCCTGATCAACCTCAGTTACGCATTGCCACAGCCTCCAGCGCAATTGGGCAGCAATGAATGGATGATGATCATTGTCTTTAGTTTAGGATTTAGTTTGACAAAGTCCAGTGCCTCAGCGATCATGGCATTCGCACATATACTCACCGCAGTTCTGATGGGCACGGTGGGGGGTGTGGCGTTTGCCGTCTCGGGTTTCGAGGTGCTGCGCATGATATTGAAAGGAGAAAAAATAGATGGATAATCTGATTGATCAGATACAGGAACTCAGTAAGTCCGTGACCGGACTAAAAAAAGAAATCGCAAAAGTAATCGTGGGACAAGAAAGAATCATAGATCAGGTCTTAACTGCGCTCTTTGCCAATGGACATGTCTTGATCGAGGGTGTGCCGGGACTGGCGAAAACCCTGTTGATTTCGTCACTGGCGCAGAGCCTTTCCCTGAAGTTTTCCCGCATCCAGTTTACTCCGGATTTGATGCCCTCGGATATCACCGGATCAGACATCCTGGTTTCGGATCAACAGACTGGCATCAAGGGCTTTGAATACCTCAAAGGCCCGGTATTTGCCAATATCATTTTGGCCGATGAGATCAATCGCACTCCGCCTAAAACCCAGTCTGCACTCCTGCAAGCCATGCAGGAAAACACCATTACCAGCGGTAATAAAACTTGGCAACTGGATAAACCTTTCATCGTGATGGCGACGCAAAACCCCATCGAGCAAGAAGGTACTTATCCGCTTCCCGAAGCCCAATTGGATAGATTTATGTTTTACATAAATATAGATTACCCTAGCTATGAAGAAGAGCTGAAGATCGTGGAAAGCACTACCGGCGGCAGTTTGCCGGAAATCAAACCCCAACTTGATGCCAAAGAGATCATCGCTCTGCAAAACGCGATCCGCCAATTGCCCGTGAGCGAGCATGTGGTAAAATACGCTGTCGATCTGGTGCGCAGAAGCCGGCCCAATACCGAAGATGCCGATCCTGAAATAAAGCGCTGGGTAAGCTGGGGTGCAGGTCCTCGTGCTTCTCAATATCTGATCCTGGGTGCCAAAGCGGTGGCCGCGATGCAGGGCAGATTGACTCCCTCTGAAGAGGATGTACGCACAGTGGCTCCGATCGTCTTGAAACATAGAATTCTGCTGTCTTTTGCGGCAGAAGCTGAAGGCATTAGTTCTGCGGAGATCGTAGCGCTTTTGCTAAAAGGGAAAAGTTAAACCGGGAGGCTACATGAAAAGCCTGATACTCATTATCCTGATCTTGTCGTTCACGCTTGGCATAGGAGCTGTGGACAATCGCTTTCTCTACCCTTTGGGGCAGATCAAAGGCGTGGAGGCAAACAGAATCCAGGTGGCAGATTCGCAGGTCTTGACCTACAATCTTAGCCAACTCTGGATCTATAGCACGTTCAACGTCTGGCAGCCCAGGCTGGAAGCTTCATATTACTCTCAATATCGTATTGAAGACGTGAACTTTCAAGCGGGAAACCGCATCTATCTCTCCAGCCATGAGCCGGCCAATAATGTAATTCCCATTGATTCTCTAAACACGTATGGCCGCATCTACTTTATCGATACAGTGATCGGAGACAAAATCACCCGGGAAGGCTCCACTCTCTATGTGGCAGACCGTTTTCGGGGTATAGACATCATCGATATCGGCGGTGGAGTATCTTCAGAACTGATGGCCAATTTCTCCGAAAAATGGGGAATCAAAGACTTTGTGGCGACTTATCCATATCTCTATGCGCTCAATGATTTTGGCTTCGTGACCGTGGATATCAGCAACCAAAACTTCCCCCTCAGCATTGCCACAAACTACCAGATACCCGAGGCCACAAAGTTGGTTAAATACGGTGAATACATATATGTGGCTGCTGGCAAAGAGATTCTGGTGCTTTCCGTGCGCGATCCGGAGAATCCCGTTTTGGTCACTCAAATGCCATTCTTTAACGTGATTCAGGCTCTGGCCGTGAAAGACAATCGCCTTTTTATCGCTTTAGGAAAGGGTGGAGTCAAAATCCTGGATATATCCGTACCAAACCGCATTAGCGACATGGACACCTTTTATCCACCTGCCGCTGCCATCGACATTGCTCTGGGAAACGATTATATCTACATAGCAATGGGCAAAGATGGCTGGATGATCTACGAATATAGATAGTCAAAAGGAAAGCAGTCGAGTAGGGCAATACAGAGCTGTGAAACCTAAAACTCTGGGTTTTGCCTCGCCAGATTCTCCATAACCTTCGTCATCAGTGGATGATTCGAAGCGGTGGTATTCTTTAGTATCTCCAAGGCTTCCTGCCATGTTTTCTTCGCAGATACCGTATCTTTGGTCTCCCACAGCAATTCCCCCTGGCAGATCAGGCAACGGGCATATTCCGGATTGGCCTTGCCAAAGAAGAAGCTGAATTTCTGCATTGCGATGTCCAGGGACTTTTTAGCCAGATCATACTGTTTACGCTGGAATCTGATGCGATATAAATTCAGGTAGCAATGGCAGATATTGGGGCTATTCTCCGCTAGTAGCTTTACCATGGCAGAAAGGGCCATTACGCAGTGCTCTTCTGCGTGTTCCAGCTCATTCATCCTGATGTAGAGGCTGGCCATGTTGTTTCTTAGTAGAGCCACAAAATACTCTTTTTCACCATGAGCGCATTCCTGGAAGAGCTGCAGAGATACCCGGGAGTAGCTCATCGCCTTGGGTAGCATTTCTTTGTAAGCAAATAGCGAAGCGAGATTGTTCAATCTATCAGCTACATTGGAAGAGCGCGGGCTTTGCAAATGCTCTATCCTGAGAGACTTGCGCAGCAGTTCTTCGGCCTGGGTATAGCGCGCGGTGTCTTTGTAAAAGCGTCCCAGATTATTCAAATATGGAGAGAGTCCGGGGCTGTCTTCTCCCAGATCTTCGCTGCGGCATTTGACCACCCTCAGATAGATGGGCTCAGCCTTTTGGTAATGCTGGATGTAGTGATAGGATAGGGCGAGCCAGAAGAGCTCCTCAATGTGTCCGGCGCTACCAAAGCCGTAATGATTGCCACTCAGGATCACCGCTTTGCGTTGGCAGGCGATGGCTTTTTGCCAGGTGCCGAAATGCATGCTGTAATCCGCAGCTTTTCTCCAGTGTGCTACTGCCTCTTCATATTCGTTAGCGTTTTCATAATGATGGGCAATCTCGTCTGAGGCGGATCCCGCATCACCGCCATGCAGTTTGATCAAAGTTTCAGCAGCCAATTTGTGCAGTGAGGCTATCTTTTCGCTTACCATGCGATGGTAGATCACATCGCGCAAAAGCACGTGGGAAAAGGTGTATTGCAGCTCGGACAGGCTGAACCAGAGCCGATGCCTGAGGCCGTTTTGCAGATTGCCGTCTATGGCCTTATTCAGCATCTGAGCCAGAACTTTTGCGCTGAACTGCATACCCAGTACAGAGGCTGAATAAAGACATTCCTGCATGCTTTTGGTGAAGCTGTCGATGCGGCTGTTGATCACATCGCTAATGCTGAAATAAAGTGTTTCACTTAGTTTATTGCTGATCATGGCGCTCTCGTTCAAGAGGCCTTCTTCCATGAGGTACATGGTGAACTGTTCCATGAAAAACGGATTTCCACCAGCGCGCTGATAGATCAGCTCGAGACTGTTACTGGGCAGCTTGGGCACTTGCAGGATTTGTTTCAAAAAGCTATTGGCATCGGCCTTGGGCAGTTTTTCCAGGGCAAGCTGCAAAGACCCAAAGTGGGGTAGAGGCAGATTCACCCTGCCGCCATCTGCTTTGGCACGACAAGGGGCCAAAATTACCAGGGCAGAGCTCTCTTCAAAGCTGATACTTTTTAGCAAGGCCAGACTTTGTGTATCCAGCCATTGAGCGTCATCTAGAATCATCAAAAGCGGAGCTTGGGACACAAAGAACCGCATGAATTTGCGGAAGGCCTCCGCCTGTTTATCCGAGCGGATATTTATCTGAATACTTTGCCACAGGGACGCGCTATATTCGATGTCCAATAGCGAGGCCAGCGTGGATTTTTCCGGATAGGTAGATTCTCCTTTCCCAAAATAGTTTTGGTAGCTGAGTTCAAATTCGTCCTTAAGTTCTTGGGCAGAAAGATCATCTCTCAGGCCCAGCAGCTCTCTGATGATCTGATTGCTGACCTGGATTTGCCGGTGTGAATCCTTTTGACAGTGGACAGCAATTTGCCGGTAGTGCTCAAAGCTTTTCAAACATTCAACGGCCAGCCGGCTCTTACCCTGTCCGGGATCACCACTGATGTACAGGATGCGATTTTGCCCATTTGCGATGGATTCATTGATGGCATTATGTAGCAGCTCAAGCTCTTGATGCCTGCCCACGAAGTCATGTTTAAACAGGAATCTGCTGCTTTTGTTCCGTTGCAGCAATTGATAGTAAGGTATGGCTTTGCCCACACCCTTGAGCTTGATAGCCTTCAGAGGATTCAATTGATAGCTTTCGTGCAATTCCTGCCAGGCTTGATGATCGCAGAGCGCTTCTCCGCCCTTGGCCAGGTTCATCAGTCTTGAGGCGATATTCATGGAGTGCCCCAAGCCGGTGTATTCTCTGAGTTCACTGGAGCCAATATAGCCAGTGTAAGCGAATCCGCAACTGAAGCCGATCGATATTCCGGGTATAGTCTCAATTGCGGCAAGGGAAAAGCTCGCACCTTGCAAAATGCTCTTGCCATCACTGAGGGGAGCGCCAAAGATGATGAGAATGATGGCGCCATTTTTACTGTGCTCAATCTTATTCACGTAGCCGTGATAGCGATCTGCCAAAAAGTGGATTTGCTTGAGGGCCGGGGATATGTCACTATTTTGGCCCAGTTTCACAAAACAAGGGACTATTGCGCGGATCTCATTTGACGGGGAGAGGCCGGAAAACCGCTTGTGTAAAAACAAGGCGCTTCCGTCCTTGCCGTTCTTTTTTTTGAGAGATGGCAGTTCTTCGGCCAGTGGCTCAGTCTGTTTAACGAGCGTGGCATTGTTGCACTTTTCGCCAATGATAGCCTGAACAGCTTCGGTGCATTTGATCTTAGATTGAAGGGAAATCGTTTCATTCACTTCTACAAAGGGTTTGCCGGAAAAGAGATACTCGTACTGCTGGTCTGTAGGGAAAATCTCCCAGTTGATTTCGCCAAAGCTGATAGCCTTGTGCAAGGTGATATGCTGGCGTTTTGAAACGCTATCCAACCCTTCGAAAGAAGGGGTACAGGCATTGATCTCCTGAATCGCTGAAAGCAGATTATGCGGATTGTCGCCGGCAAAAACGGCACAGACCGCATCGCCGATGAAAAGACTCACAAAACCCTGATGCCGGTGGATGGCTTTGAAGGGGAGATCCCAAATCGTATTCAAGAGTTTGCCAGCTCTATCGGCACCCTGTTGACCCTTGCCTTGAAGCTCTTCCACCACGCCGGTGAAATCCACGATATCCAAGAGCAGGACAAAACCTTTGAAGCTGCCTTGGAATTCTCCCAGGTTCAATTGCTGTAGTATAAAATCTGGCACATAACGTATCAAAACAATCTCCACTTCGTTTTTGCGACCCAGCATTAGAGCTGTTCCTAAGGCGGTTCAGTATGTATCCTCCCTAAGCCCCAACGCAATAAAACTATATTTATAGAGCATGAATAATTGTCAAGTAAGATCAGTGCAGACATTCCTTGATTTATATTATAAGCTGATTTTGACCATTTTAGCTCTTCTAGCTCAAGACTTGCAGCGGTCCTCCTGAATAGCCTGTGCTAGAGCTGACGTGGAAATAAGAGGATTTATTCCTACTATCTCCACGTCAGCTTTACGACGACAGATAGGGTAAGGCAGCCTTGGAAGTAGTGTAGCGAAGCCTATAAGACTGAGCCTGCGAAGCTGTAGAAATCAAAGGCCAACACCTGTCTTGCTTCTTGCATGCACAGCTTATCAAGATTTCGCTTGACGATATCGGGGGTTTAGATTTCTGCTATGTAAAATCAGTTTTCGGTTTGTAAATAATCAAGCTCCGGCTATATATAGGCAAGCCGGTGCATAAAAACATATACTAATGACAAGAGGTAATGAATGCGACCAGATAGAAACGAATTGATCAGGATGCTCAGCCTGCAAAAAGAGGATGAGCTTGCTGATCTGTATAAAAGAGCTTATGAGATCAAAAAGCAGCAGGTAGGCACCAAAGTCTATTTTCGGGGAATTATCGAGCTAAGCAATGTCTGCAGCAAAAACTGCTTTTATTGCGGCATTCGCAGCGGTAATGCGGATTTCAAGCGTTATACCATCTCAATGCAGGAAGCTCTGGATGAGGCCAGATGGTGCTTTGAACAGCGTTACGGCAGCCTGGTAATCCAAGCTGGAGAGCGCACAGATGCTGCCTGGGTAGATTTTATTACTGAGCTGGTCACGGGCATCAAAGAGCTCTCAGATGGCAAACTGGGGATTACCCTATCTCTGGGAGAACAGAGTGAAGAGGTCTTTAACCGCTGGTTTGAAGCGGGCGCACACCGTTATCTTTTGCGCATTGAAACCACCAATCAGGAGCTTTACAAAACCCTGCATCCGGCCGATCATAGCTTTGGAGACCGCAGAGAATGTCTGAAATCTCTACGCAGAGTAGGTTATCAGGTGGGAACCGGTGTGATGATCGGCCTGCCCGGACAGACCATGGCAGATGTTGCAGACGACATTCTCTTTTTCTACGACGAGGATGTGGATATGCTGGGCATGGGGCCTTATATCCCGCATCAAAGCACCCCGCTGAAGCATCTGGTAGAAGGCTTTGATAACGATAATGCCTTGAAGCTCGGCCTGAAACTGATCGCTGCCTGTCGCATTGCTCTCAAAGACGTGAATATCGCCACCACCACAGCCTTGCAGGCCTTGCATCCTGAAGGTAGGGAGATGGGACTGCTGGCTGGAGCAAACGTACTGATGCCAAACGTTACCGATACCAAATACCGGGATGGATACCAGCTCTATGAAGGTAAGCCCAATCTGGATGAAAATGCGGATGAAACAGTGCAATCCCTCACCAGGAAGATTATCGCAATCGGCGAAAGTGTCGGTTTTGACGAGTGGGGAGATAGCATCCATTTTGCCAAAAGAATGAAATAAATCATTCTTTAGGCACTATTATGCAGTTTCGGAACGCTTATTGCACATTCAATTTATTAGAAAAATATTCCTATTCGATAGATGGAGGATCTTGATGTCGAGAAAGTACTTATGGTATATAGTGATGCTGGCTCTTGTTCTCGTAGCCGGTTGTGCTAAGAAAAATACGGCTTATCAGGACTCGGATGCACTTACGTTGCTGGCCGTGGTTCCTGTGGTTGGTAGTCCCCAGCAGCTTGATTGTGATAATGCGAATATGTATGTTGCGCTGGATCAAGGCGGTTTGGGCTTAATTGATTTACAAAATTATACCCTGCGTTGGTATTCGGAGATGCCTTATGAGACACCTGAAGAGACCCCCGAGCACTTGTATCAGACCAGAAAGCTTGCCCTGTCGCCTGAGTATAACCGTCTCTTTCTCTATGAAATCACCGGCGCAGACAATATCTGGATCATTGATACTACCGATCCCGATTCACTGAATATCATTGCCAATGCCATTGGTTCCACCACCAATCTTCAGGATATTGTGGTCAGAAGCATTCCCAATCCTACCACGGAAAACGTGATGGAATTGGCATATTGTTCTGGAAATAACATCTCTTACAAGCTTCATGCAAACGGATTGTGGCTTGGCGCTGGTGTGGATATCCCCAATCAACCCTGGCGTTTTTCAGGGGTGGAAATCGACGATAATTACGTTTATGGAGCAGCTCAACAAAACGGCTTGGTCATTTACAAAAAAGACGGCAGCCTGGTGAGCAATCTCCCCCTTTACGGTTCAGCTCAAAAGCTGGTGGTTCGTGATGGCTATGCCTATGTGGCTTGCCGTCAGGGCGGTCTGCAGGTCGTGGATGTACGCGATCCCTACAATCCGGTCAGGGTTTCGGGCTATGTGAGCACCGGTTATGCGAACGAAGTGGATTATCATAATGGAATCGTGGCGCTATCATCCGGCGGCGGCGGTGCTTATGTATTTGATGCCAGGAATCCTGGCAAACTTGAGCTGATCCAGCGGGTCACAGAGGTTGGCTACTGCCAGGCTGTGAAGTTCAAAGGCGATAAACTGGCCGTAGGCAGTAGAGATGACGGCGTGTTTTTTTACAAAATAAACAAATGAATAAAGCGTTTCAATAGAAGCTAAATATATGGGACCTGGGCACTTGTGCTTCAGGTCTCTTTTCACATTTATGAAACCATGCCAATAAAAGAGGAAAAGATGAAACAAGTGATTTTAATGTGTACATTACTCAGCGTTGTGGCGCTGCTATTTGCTACAGGTCCCGTCCAGGTCCAGGAATCTCGGGCCCAAAGTCTGACTTTGAGATTCTCAGCCCCCGAGCTTGAGCTTTCCTCTCAGAGAGTAGGTTCACAGGATTTCCATGTCCTAAAGATGGCTGCGGCCAGCTCTTCGGCAGAGCTTAGTGCTCCGGATTTACCGGTATTCAGTACTAGCATCATCATGCCAGCCTCGGGCTCTTACACGCTTTCTGTGCAGCATCTGAATTCCAGAAAGCTGCAAGACATTCATCCTTTGCCCGTGCTTGAAGAAGATAAGAAGAGTGAGTTCGAGCTTTCCAAATACTATGCATCCGAGCTGCAGCCTGTGGTGCAAACCTCAGGCATAAGTGTACTCAGAGACTTCCGGATTTTGAGCCTTAGTATTAATCCTGTGCAATGGGATTCCCAAAGAAGCGAACTCACGGTGTATGAAGACATCCTTATCGAAGTGAGATTTACCAATGAAGCAAGTGATACAGACCTGGCTGCTTATACCAGCTATTCTCCGGCATTCAGAAACATTTATGCCGCCAATCTGATCAATTTTGATGACTACCGCTACCTGAATTCAGCCCAGGATTACGGCCGGATTCTGATGATTCGGGCAAATAACACCAATGCCACCTATATCTCAAAGATAGAAGAATATGCCAATTGGAAAAGAATGAAAGGCCATGAGGTAAACCTGGTTAGCGTTCAACAAACCGGAACCTCCAGCACAGCCATAAAAAACTATATTCAGACCCAATATGATGATACTAATACCAGGCCGGATTTTGTGATCTTGATCGGGGATACTCCTCAGATTCCCACTTTCTATGAAAGCTTCTCAACCTACGGCGGGGAAGGGGATTATCCGTATACTTTCCTGGCTGGAAATGATACGCTTGGAGATGTTTTCATCGGTAGAATCTCGGTGGAGACTGTAGATCAATTGTCCACCGTACTTGAAAAGGTCTATCGTTATGAAAGGGAT
This sequence comes from Candidatus Cloacimonadota bacterium, assembly GCA_020532545.1. Lineage (GTDB taxonomy): Bacteria > Cloacimonadota > Cloacimonadia > Cloacimonadales > Cloacimonadaceae > UBA5456. The sequence continues at coordinate 16,762 of JAJBAW010000010.1, forward strand.
ATCTATGTGGATGGCGTGGCCGCCGCCTGGTTAAACCGCATTCTGTTGATTGGAGACCCCAGCTCTTCGGGTATCTCTTGCATCTATAATAGCAAGTACATCAAAGAATTAGCCGAGAAGGTGAATCCTGAGTATAGCTTTATCGAAAACTACAACGGAGGCTACTCTTCCTCCATCAATTCCGGGATCAATCTGGGAGTGAATTTCTTTAGTTACCGCGGCTACATCAATATGAGTGGCTGGAGTCCAGGCGGATCCCTGGTCAATAATCCCCGCCTCCCTCACGCTGTGATACTCACCTGCAGCACCGGTAATTTTGCCAGTACCTACGGCGCAGCAACCTCTGAAGCTTTTATCCGCTTGGGTACTTCCGCCAATCCCACTGGTGCGGTCACTGCCATTGGCATGTCCACCAGCGGCACGCATACCATGTTCAATAATGGCCTCAACGCCGCTATCTTCAATGGCATCTTTGCCCATGAAATGCGCACTATGGGAGAGGCTCTTCTCAATGGGCGGCTCTATCTTCGGGAAACCTATGGCGCCACTCAAAGCTCTGGGGCAAATAGCTCTGCCCATTGGTGCAACCTCATGGGAGACCCCAGCATGGAAGTTTTTGTCGGCATTCCGGGAAAGCTGCAAATCGAAGCTCCGGATTCTCTGGCCTTGGGCAGCACCGTGATGGATATCAGAATTCTGGGTGATAGTTACATTGGTCTTGCTGATGTTAGTGTAACCGCATACAGCGAGGCCTCCTCGCAGATCGTAGCTCGGGGTTATACCGATTCCGATGGTTACGTTAGCCTCTTTATCGGTTCAGGTATGCTGGGTGATATCAAGATCACCGCAGCCAAGCCAAACAAAAAGCCCGCCTTTCGCACGGTGCATACCGCTGCAGGTGGCATAGTATATTTTGACAAGATTCTTTACGACAACGGCGAGTATGGCTCCAGCGGAAACTCAGACAGCTTTGCCCAGGCCGGTGAAACCATCGCCATGCTGCTGACCGTGAAAAACACCACAGACACAGCCTTATCCGGAATCAGCGGCAGCGTGTCCTGTGCTGATGAATATGTTCAACTTCTGACTAATACCATCAGCTTTGGAGATATCCCTGCCTCCGGACACCTCATGGCCAATGCTGCGGTGCTCATGACCCTTGCCTACGATATTCCGGCTCAGCATGATATCCGTCTGGTTTTTACATTTAGCGATGCAGCCGGTGGCAGTCACATATTCCCCATGCATATCAGCGCCCACAATGCCTTCCTGAAAGTGGAGACGGTAAACATCCTTGCCGGCGGTAATAATATCCTGGATCCTAGCGAGTCCGGAACGTTGCAAATAGGTATTCGTAATCAATCTGTGGCCTCGGTGAACGATCTTTCAGCCCAGCTCTTTTCACTCAATGATCTGGTGCAAGTGCAGCAAGACCAGGCCTATGTGGGCAGCGTTGTGGCAGGATCCACTACCCTGTCCCTTGAGAGTTTTGAAGTCTATGCGCGTGCGCTGCTGATTCCCGGAATGCAGATTCCTTTTAGAGTGCATCTCAGCAATAGCTCCGGTTTTCAGCAAGATGCTTATTTCAATGTCAGCATCGGCACAGTGGCCCCCAATACACCCTTGGGTCCGGATAGCTATGGCTATTTTATCTACGACGAAAGCGATACTGCCTATGAAGATTGCCCCAGCTATGACTGGATTGAAATCAATCCTACCCAGGGAGGAGGGGGCACCCTGCTCAGCACCTTAAACGATCCTGGTATATCAAATGACGAAGGCGAACAAAATGGCAGCATTGCTCTGGAAGTGGTCAATTTGCCCTTTAACTTCAATTTTTACGGCGAATCTTACGAGCAAATCACCGTCTGCGTAAATGGGTTTATCGCCATGGGAATTACGGAAAACCCGGAATTCCGGAATTGCAGACTGCCTTCAGGGCTCGGGCCTGCTCCCATGATCGCCCCTTTCTGGGATGATCTTATCTTAATTAGCGATGCCGGAATATATAAGTATTATGACGTCATAAACCATTGGTTCATCATCGAGTATTACAAATTGCGCAACGGGTTTAACCGCACTTCGCTGGAGACTTTTCAGGTGATATTCTACGATCCCTTGTATCATCACACCAGTTATGGAGATGGTAAGATCAAGATCCAATACAAGGATTTCAACAACATAGATGTGGGCAGTGGCGGATATTCGCCACGGCATGGAAATTATGCTACCATCGGCATCAAAGACCACACAAACACCCGCGGCCTGGAGTATAGCTACAACAATGTATATCCCACCGCAGCAACTCCCTTGAGCAACAATTCAGCACTGATGATAAGCACTGTACCCGTATTGCACGAAAGCCCATATCTCATCGTGCAGGATCTGATCATCAACGATCCCAATGGCAACGGAATCGTGGAACCCGGTGAAACTGTCGAACTGGGCATCCGCCTGATCAATCAAGGCATCAACACCGCCGAAAATGCAGAGATCAGCGTGAGCATGAATAATCCTTACGCCTTTTTGACCAATAGCGCAAGTGCCTATCCGGCAATCCCCGGCGAAGCTGGAGCCGTAAATATCCTGCCCATCGGAATCAGCGTGAGCGAGGACTGTCCTGATGACAGCCAGCTTCAGCTAAGTGTGCATGTGGAAACTGGCAGCGCTGCCTGGGTTTACCCCATCATGATTCCGGTACGCAAACCGGCTCTTGAGATCAGCAGCTATTATATGAACGATGCCCAGGGCAATGCCAATGGCATGGTTGAGCCTGGCGAAAGCTTTGATCTCGTGGTCAATTTTGCCAATAATAGCGACGTGGATGCGTACAATATCAACGCCAATCTCATGAGCATGTCTGCGCATGCCACGATTCTCAATTCCGGCTTGATTTTGCCCAAAGTTGCCGCAAATGCGATTACCCAAGTGAAATATGAAATCAGCATTTTACCCGACGCACCCTTGGGCAACAACTTAAGCTTTTATCTCACCTATTTGGGCGATCTCGTCCCTGCCACCAATGATCGACTATTCATCAGTGTCGGCACCACCGGCATGAGTCAGGATTTTGAAACTGACAATGGCAGTTTTCAGTCTGTTCCCGTGAGCAACGCCTGGGAGTGGGGGAGTTCTAGCCTCGTCCCTGCCCATAGTGGCGACAAGCTCTGGGGCACACGCCTCAATACCAACTATGGCGCAAATGTAAACTACACGCTCAGCACTCCATCCATTTATATCGGCGCAGGCTTTGGTTTGGAATTTTGGCACTATTTCGATACTGAAGCGAATCACGATGGTGGTAACGTCCAGATCTCCACAGATTTAGGCGCCAATTGGCAAGTGCTGATGCCCACAGGTGGCTATACGAATTCTCACTTGAATATCTTGAATGGGCCCGGTTTTTCTGGCAATAGCAATGGCTGGGTCAGGTCCTCCTTCCCTCTGGCAGCTTATGGCAATCAAAGCGTGAGATTTCGCTTCGTTTTCGCCTCAGACAGCAGCACTCAGGCTAAGGGCTGGTTTATAGACGATGTGCGCACCTCCGGATATCTGGAATATGCCGGCAAGATCAGCGGCCAGATCCTGAGCTCCGATCCTGCGATCAATTTTGATGATATTTGCATTAGCAATACCGAAAATTTATCCGCATTTGCAGATGGCAATGGCTACTATGATCTCTATCTGCCCATGGGCACGCAGTATGTCTCGGCTACAGGAGAAGGCTATTATAGCATGGATCCCGTAGCTATCGAACTGAGCGATGATGCTGCGGTGGCCACTCAGGACTTCTATCTGGGCTATTTCAAACCCGTCTCCAATGCCGGCTACAACGTGAATGCTGGCCTTCTGACCCTGAACTGGGAAGCACCTGAAAACACGGAATATACTGTGACGGGATACGAAATTTACAAACGTTTTGGCGCTGGAGCCTTTGAACTGATTGCCACCACGCAACAAACCTTGTATGAGGAAAGCTTGGATCTTCCGGGAGAATATAAATATTACATCGTTACCCTCTATGCCGAAGGTAAATCAAAGCCCACCGCTAATCTGGGCTTTCATTGGGGCGGAGTGGACAATCCCGATCAGCCCTTACCCGCGGTCATTACCGGCTTGCAGAGGAACTATCCCAATCCCTTCAATCCCACCACCACGATTTGTTTTAACCTGGCAGAAGCCTCAACAGTGCGCCTTAGCATCTATAACCTCAAGGGGCAAAAAGTAGCGTCTCTGATGAATGAAAGCCTCAGTCCCGGTGCATATAGCAAAATCTGGAATGCTGTGGACGAACGCGGCCGCTCCGTGAGTTCCGGGATATACCTGATCAGGCTGGAAACCAAGAGCGGTGTCTTTACTCAAAAAGCTATGTTGATGAAGTAAAGTATTGCAGCTCAATAGATGTTCATTGCACTTTGGCAATGATACTCAAGCAAGGCCCGCTGGCTTTCAACAGGCGGCTCATACCAAAGCCAGCCCTATGCGCCAGACGCGCTTTTGATGCGCCTTCGACACGAGATGACTCGAACTTCCGAGTCATCTCGTGTCGAAACTATGCTAAAGGCAAGTTTGTCTGACAAGTGGGAAGCGGGTCAGGGTTGAGAAAGTTGAGAGGGTTTAGATGCTTTGTGGGTCATCGTAATGGCGGACTCCCGTTCCGCCAAAACCTCGATCATCACAAGAATATTCGTGCAAAGCACTTGCTCTCAAAGAAAGTAGAAGATTTTTATTGACACAAAATGCCATTATGGAAATATGGCTATAAATGAAGCCGTCTGCTTCTGCCTTGTTGCCTTAGATGTGGTGCAAGGCTCAGAAATACTGAATATCAGTACATTATTTACTGTGGAACAGGCGGAATTTCCTTTGGAGATTTCGCCTGTTTCATTTTAACCGGTAAAGAAGGAGGTTCTTATAATCCGGATTAAACGTTTCAAGGCAAGGACCAAGGAAGTCGTGCCGAAAGAAAGAATTAACCATCAGATCACTGCGGACAAAGTTCGCTTGATCGATTCTGATGGCAAGCAAGTCGGTGTTTTGTCCTTACGCGATGCTCAGCATAAGGCAGATGAAGCAGGATTGGATTTGGTGGAAATATCACCCACAGCAAGCCCACCCGTTTGCCGACTCTTGGATTTTGGTAAATACTATTTCCAAAAAGAAAAGAAGGCTCGCGAAGCCAAAAAAAGACAGCATGAAGTTGAGGTAAAGGAGATCAAATTTGGTCCCAATACCGAAGAACACGATTATAACTTCAAGAAAAACAACGCGATTAAATTTTTAAAACAGCACAACAAGGTGAAATTCACCGTTCGTTTCCGGGGCCGTCAAATGGCGCATAAGGAATTGGGATATAAGATATTGGATAAGATCAAAGCTGATCTTGCTCAAATCGCAGATGTTGATCAGGAACCGATGAGCGACCGCAATCTACTTTCGATAGTGGTCTCACCCAAAAAAGATATTGATCAAATCCTGAAAACTACCCCCAAAGTTGGTGAAACTACAGATGGCGCTGAAGCCGCGGACATTACTGAAATTGCACAGGCCACTGAAACCACGGGAATCGTTGAAACCGTGGAAGCCCAGGAAACCATCCAGCCCGAGACCAAAGAAAGCTAATAGAATATAAACCAGCCAGTTGCGCGTGCTAAAAGATGTGCTGCGGCTGTGATGATATAGAGAAATTCAAGGAGATATAAAATGCCAAAGATCAAAACTAATCGATCTGCCGCTAAGCGCTTTAAGCTAACCGGCTCCGGAAAGATAGTGCGCCATCATGCAAAAACTGGCCACATCAAGACCAAGAAATCACCAAAATTGAAACGTAACCTTCGTGCCAGCGCCATCGTCGCAAAATGCGATGAAGGCAGAATTTACCGCATGCTGGGATTGTAAAGGAGAATAAGAAATGCCAAGAAGTGCAAATAATGTAGCAGCCCACCGCAGAAGAAAAAAATATATGCTCGCAGCCAGAGGTTACTTTGGTCGCAGAAGTAAAACATATCGTGTAGCGCGTCAAACCGTTGAACGTGCTATGGCCTTCTCCTTTGCTCATCGCAAGCTGAAAAAACGCCAGTTCCGCAGATTGTGGATCACCCGCATAAATGCCGCCTGTCGCTTGAACGACATGAGCTATAGCAAGTTTATCAATGGGCTTCACAAGTCCAATATCGAGATAAACCGCAAGACCCTGGCTCATCTGGCCTGGCATGACGCTGGTGCTTTTGCCCGCCTGGTAGAGATCGCCAAAACCATCTGATAAACACAAAAGCAAATGAGTCCATACTTGGGACCTTTGCCCAGTAATATAAAAAAGCGGTTTAACTAAAAACCGCTTTTTATCTATCACAGCTAAGCTTCATATAAGGATAGAACATTGCAAGAACAGCTTGAACTTCTGATCAAGGAAGCGGAGCAAGAGATTGACAATTGCTCCGGTGTAAACGATATACTCAATGCCAAGGCTAAATATTTGGGCAAGAAAAGCATGCTGAATGGCTTTTATGGCAAAATGAAAGAGCTTGATGCCGAGCAACGACCAGCTTTTGGCGATCAGCTAAATTCTGTGCGCAAGCAGATCGAAACTCTGCTGAGTGCCCGCTCTAAGGCCATTCAAGAGAGCAATTGGGAAAAAAGCCGTGTGGATTTTGATCCCAGTATGCCGGGAATATCCCTCAGACGCGGAGGCTATCACCCTCTCAGCATCATCCGTCGCCAGATCGACGAAGTATTTATCAGCCTGGGTTTTGAGATAGCTGAAGCCAATGAGATCGAGGATGAATTTCACAATTTTGATGCCCTTAATACCCCCAAAGATCATCCCTCCCGCAATCTGGCAGATACCTTTTATGTGGATGGTGGAATGCTGCTGCGCACGCAGACCTCCCCTGTGCAAATCAGGGTGATGGAAAAACATAAGCCGCCCATTCGCATCATTTCTCCCGGACGCTGTTATCGCAACGACAAGCCGGATCCCTCACATTCACCCGTCTTCCATCAGGTGGAAGCGCTCGTGGTGGATAAAGGTATCAGTATGGCTGATCTGCAGGATACTTTGCAAAACTTTGCCAGCATCATGTTTGGCTCTAAAGTCAAAAGCCGGATCAGGCCACATTTCTTCCCCTTTACCGAGCCTTCTGCAGAGATGGATATATCCTGCGTGTCCTGTGGTGGCAAAGGCTGCCGGGTCTGTAAACAATCCGGATGGCTGGAAATGGGAGGCGCCGGAATGGTGGATCCCGCAGTTTTTGATATCTTGAATATAGATTCAGAAATCTATACCGGATTTGCTTTTGGACTGGGTATCGAGCGCATCGCCATGCTCAAATACAATATCCCGGATATGCGAATCCTCTTCGAAAACGATCTCAGAATGTTAAGACAATTCAGAGGAGAGCTATAATGAAAATCGCTTTATCGTGGTTAACGCGTTACCTGGAACTGGATAAGAAGCATCAGCAGCTCTCTGATCTGCTCACCTTTGCCGGCATCGAAGTGGAAGGCTTGCAAGAGCTTCCAGCCCTTGGTGATAAGGTCTTTGCAGCTAAGGTAGTTTCTGCCCAAAAGGTGCCCAAGACGGATCACTTGCAGCTCTGCTCTGTGGATATCGGAGACAATCCCTATCCCGGGAAAGATGAAAACAACTGCATTCAAGTAATCTGCGGCGCGCCAAATTGCAGCGCTGGCATGATGGCTGTGCTGGCTTTGCCTGGTGCACAGCTAAAAGATATCAAGATCGAAAAAGCCAAGATCCGCGGGGTAGAATCCCATGGTATGCTGTGCTCGGAAAGTGAACTTGGTCTTTCTGATAACCATGCGGGCATCATAGATTTGCCTGCCGATATCCAAATAGGCACTTTGGCAGATACTTTGTATGGTTTGCCGGATTGTGTGTTTGAATTGGAGATCACGCCAAACCGCAGCGATCTGCTGGGTTATGTTGGCATCGCCAGAGACCTCTCGGCCAAACTTTTACGCCCGGCAATCAAGCCTGCTCATCCGAAACTCAAAATCGGTGAGCAAGAACTGAAACTGGGTTTGAAGAATCTGGAGCCAGAACTCTGCCCTCGCTATACTGCGCGGGTCATCAAAGGCGTGAAGATCCAGACTTCTCCGCTTTGGCTGAAAACTGCTCTGATTAAAAGTGGTCTTAGGCCCATCAACAACATCGTGGACGTTACAAACTACGTGATGCTGGAAAGCGGACACCCTCTGCATGCTTTTGATTATGACAAGCTGTCCGCAGGTGACGATGCTCAGGGCTATCCCGACATCGTGGTGCGTACTGCCTACACAAAAGAAGAATTTATTGCCCTGGATGGCAAAAAGTATAGTTTGGATGGTGATGAACTGGTAATCGCAGATGGCAAGAAAGCCTCTGCTTTGGCTGGTGTAATGGGTTCAGCGCACTCTGCAATCAGTGATCAGACCGTGAATATCGTGCTGGAATGCGCAGCTTTTCAGCCGGGATCGATCCGCAGAACTTCATATAAACACAAGATAAGTACGGATTCTTCCTATCGCTTTGAAAGGCACCTCTCTGCCAAGAATGCTGCTGAAATCAGTGATCGGGCTACTGCTTTGATCCTGGAACTGGCTGGCGGAACGATTTGCGGGGAACTCTTGGACAGCTATCCTTTACACGATGAAGAGATTATCCTGGGAGTGCGTCCGCATAGGTTTGAGACCTTGATCGGCTATACACTGCCTAAGGATAAGATTCGCGAGATTCTGGAAAATCTGGGCTTGGTCTTCATTCAACATGGAGATTTTAAGCGAGGACCCCTTGCCCGCGTAGAAGACATTCCGCCTTTGCAGACCAAGGGCATAAATGGGCAAGTTATAGAAGGAGTAGAGCTTCCGGAATATAACTTTACCCATTATTACCAGATTCCTGCTTTTCGTAAAGACATCACCAGGGAAGCCGACATTTTGGAAGAGCTGGCGCGCTTGGCGGGATACGATAAAGTGCCGCAAAAGACTGTTTTCGGGCAGATAATGGATCGTCACGCTTACAAAACCCAGAATCAGGCAGCGGATTGGATCGTGGCTTTTGGTGCCTTTGAGACACTGAATTATAGCTTTACAGACCCTGCGCAGATGCAGCTTTTGGGCTATGAGGACAAGAAGATCAGCTATATACATCTGCTGAACCCTCAGAGCTCAAATAACAGCGTGATGCGAGTCTCGCTGCTGCCGCAATTGCTTACCAATCTAGCTTATAACCTGAATCATGCAGAGCGGGATGTGAAGCTCTTTGAACTAGGTAAAGTGTACCTGAAAGATGGGAGCAGTCATCACGAGCCCAAGCATCTGGCAGCTATATTTACCGGTAAGGCAAATGTGGAGCACTGGCAACAGAAGTCGGCTCAGATAGATTATTACTGGATAAAAGGCTGTTTTGAAGGCCTGCTGTCAAGATTTGGCATCAGCTTTCAGGCAAATGCTTGTGAACTCCCTTATTTGATAGCCAAGGAGTCATCTAGCTACTATCATGGCAAGACTCTCCTGGGCAGTTTCGGCAGGGTAAAACCGGCTGTGCTGCAAGCTTGGGACATCGATGCCAATAGCTTGGGACAAGACGTCTGGACTCTGGACTTTGAACTGGAAAATCTGATCGCTCTAACCAGGAATGCTGGAATCAAGTATCAAGAACTTCCCAAATACCCTGCTGTGATCAGAGATCTTTCCTTCCTTATCTCAGATCAGTATAGCTATCTGGAGCTGAGCCACAGTATCACTGCTTTAAATTCAGCTATTATCAGGGATGTAAATGTATTTGATGAATACCGCTCCGAGCAAATCCCTCAAGGCTTTAGGAGCCTGAGTCTGCATATAACCATCCAGGATCAAGAAAAAACATTGACAGATGAGCGCCTTGATGAGCTAATGGTTTCAGTGCAAAAAACACTAACAGAAAAATTTGAAATTGCAATGAGGTAAGTATGGAAAGTCCGATTGTAAATCTGCAGCAGAGACTACAGAAACTGATTGATCAATATACCGTAAATAAAAAAGAGCTGGATGAGCTAAAGACAAGCTACGCTCAGCTTCGGGATGAGAATACTCAATTGCTCAGCCAGATAGAAGATTACGTCAATTTGGTAACTGATACAGACAATTCTCTTAAGACCCTGCAAGGTGAACATCATAGTCTGAAAAACAAGTATGACGACATGGAAAAGATGCTCTTCGGCGTAGAAAGCTTTGCCGATGAAGCGATCAAGAAAATCGATGATATCTTCCCCAAAATAGGGGACAGCGAGTAAACAATGAAATCGGTAGAGGTGGAGATTTTTGGGCGCTTATTTCGTCTGAGAAGCGATAACCCCACCCGCACACTAAAGATTGCTAAAGACTTATCTGAACAGCTGACAGAGATCTATGAGAGCTATGAGAATCTGGATTTTTCCAGGCTTTTGCTGCTCGCCTGCTTTCAGCGTGAAGAGAAGCTGCAAATAGCACTCGAAGAAAACAAAGAATTGAGATCCGAACTCAGCCGGGTAAATCAAATGCTGGAAAGTATTGTGAATATATGAAATTAGCCTGCGGAATTCGTGATATGGATTGCATTAAAGCCAATGAATAATAAGGGAGTCGAGCCATGGGTGGCGTGCGCGCCGGCTTTGTCCGGATACATAAAGCCCACAAGGTAGATTCCCACCTGCAGTATGGCTTTGAATAAAGTCAAACATACACGGTTCACGCGGGCCTTTAATTCTGCTTCTTGAATCATTTCGGGGAGCGTAAATAGATCTAACTAAGGAAATAGTATTATGCAAATCGCATACATAGCAAGTGCCATCGCTTTTGCCGTGGGCTTTCTTTTCGCATTGGTGATATACTTGATCAAGCGCAATAGCGCCTTTAGGGCTGTATCCCAAGCTACAGAGATTGCCGAAAGCATCAAAAGAGATGCAGCAAAAGAGGCCGAGGTCGCCAAGAAATCGGCTTTGGTCGAAGCACGTGAAGAATGGTTTAAACAAAAACGTATCTTCGATGAAGAAGTAAAAGAACGTCAACGTGAGCTCAGAGCTCAAGAAAAGAAATACAATGAGCGCCTGGGTAGCTTGGATAAACGGCTGGATTCCCTGGATAAAAAGGAAAACAACCTCACTGAGCAAGAACAAAGACTCAAAGGTAAAGAAGACGAACTGCAACAGAAAAAGCAGGAGTCTGAGAGCATCGTAAACGAACAAAAGCGAAAACTGGCCGAAGTGGCAGGGCTTTCCCGCGAAGAGGCTTTGGAGCGTCTGCGTCTGGAACTTATCTCCACAGCGCGTCAGGTAGCCGCCAATGATGCCAAACTCACTATTGAGCAGCTCAAGCTGGATACCAGTAAAAAGGCCACCGAAATCCTTGCAACCGCCATCCAACGTATGGCTGTAGATTTTGTCTCCGAAAGCACTGTATCCGTGGTGTCCCTGCCCTCGGATGAGATGAAGGGACGCATCATCGGGCGCGAAGGCAGAAACATTCGCACCTTTGAAAAAGCTTCGGGAGTGGATCTGATCATAGACGATACTCCAGAGGCCGTGGTGCTTTCCTGTTTCGATCCCGTACGCAGAGAGATCGCGCGCCTGTCTTTGGAGAAGCTTATCTCCGATGGCAGAATCCATCCCGGACGCATCGAGGAAGTCATCGCCAAAACCAATAAGGAAATGGATGAAAACCTCATCAAGATCGGAGAGAAGGCAGTATTGGAGACCAATATACACAATATCTCGCCAAACCTGATCAAGGTCTTGGGACGTCTGCATTATCGCACTTCCTATGGACAGAATGTACTGCAACACTCTATTGAAGCCGCCTGGATCTGTGGTATTTTGGCAGCAGAACTGCAATTGGATCAAGAAGTTGCCCGCCGTGCCGGTATGCTGCACGATATCGGAAAAGCTGTTGATCATGAATTTGACGGCACTCACGCCATCATCGGAGCCAATCTGGCCCGTAAAAATGGTGAGGGTAAGCTGATCGTAAATGCCATCGAAGCTCACCACGAAGAAGTGGAAGCACTTTCGGTTTATGCCGCTTTGGTACAAGCTTCTGATGCCATATCCGGAGCCCGACCCGGTGCCCGGCGCGAAATGCTGGAAACCTATATGCAGCGCCTGGCCAAGCTGGAAGAGATCGCCAATAAAGTAGATGGTGTGAATAAATCTTATGCCATTCAGGCTGGTAGAGAGCTGCGCATCATCGTGGAACCCTCCATGATCGAAGAGAATCAAACCCCGCTTTTGGCCGCTGAGATTGCCGCCTCGATAGAGAAACAAGTGCAATATCCGGGACAGATTAAAGTAACCGTGATTCGAGAGACACGCCAAATAGCTATGGCAAAATAAATGACGGTCCTCTTTTTCGGCGATATATTCGGCAAGCCGGGCAGAACAGCCCTGCTGAAACTTTTGCCGCAATTGATAGCCCAATATAAGAGCAACTTTGTGATCGTAAATGGTGAGAACCTTGCCGATGGCAGGGGCATCACCGAAAGGACTCTAAAGCCGCTTTTTAGCAAGGGTGTGGACATTGTCACCAGTGGCAATCATCTCTGGGATCGTCAGGAAGGGCTGGATTACATTGCCGATGAACCCAGAATTGTGAAGCCGATGAACTATTCCCCTTCCGCACCGGGAAACATGAATTACATAGCCCGCAAGGGTGATCTGGCGCTGAACGTCATCTGCCTTACTGGCCAGATCTTTATGCCGCCTTGTGATTCTCCCTTTTTGGCCTTTGATAGTTTCTGGGATGCTGCAGATCAAACGCTGCCCCTGTTTGTGGATTTTCATGCTGAATCTACCGCTGAAAAGCGTGGTTTTGGCTGGCACGTAGACGGCAGAGCTTCGGCTGTGATCGGTACCCACACTCATATCCAGACGGCAGATGAGGAAATCCTTTGTGATGGCACGGCCTATCTGACGGATGCCGGAATGACAGGTCCTCACGACAGTGTAATAGGCGTGAAAAAGGAAATCATCCTGGAAAAGTTCCGCACTTCGGTGCCTCATCGCTTTGAGACTTCAGACCAGGGACTCATGATAAATGGCGTGGCACTGGAAATAGACCCGGTATCGCGCCAGGCTACCCGCATTGAGCGCATAAGACTGGCAGTGGAGGAATAGATGCAAAAAGAATTGAAAGGTAAAGCTATTGCGCTGGCCATCAACAAGGTCTCCAAAGCCCTGATTCAGGACTATGACCTCAGCCCGACCATGCGCCTGATCCAGGTAGGTGAAGACCCCGCTTCTTCCTACTATGTGCAAAGCATCGTAAGCACGGCTTCCCGTCTGGGCTGCACAGCCGAACTGCTGATCCTGCCAAATACTGCAAGCCAGGATGAACTGCTCAAAGCGATCCAAGCTGCCAATGAAGACAGTAATGTGCATGGCATCATGCTGCAGAAACCCCTGCCTAAAACGATGAATGACAGCCAGATCAATATGAGCATTGATCCGGATAAAGACATCGACGCTCTGCATCCGCTGAACTTGGGTAAGATCCTCATGCAAGAGGATGGCTTTTTGCCAAACACTCCGGCAGCGGTTTATTACACCTTGAAGTACTATGATATCGATCCCATGGGCAAGAATGTGGTGGTTTTGGGGCGTTCAAACGTGGTAGGCAAGCCCCTTGCCAATATGCTTTTGTGGAAGAAACCATATGCCAACGCCACAGTAACTGTTTGTCATAGCCGCACCAGCAATCTCAAGGAAATCTGTCTAAATGCGGAGATCCTGATTGCTGCGATCGGCAAAGCGAACTTTGTGTCTGCGGACATGATCAAAGCCGGCGCTGTTTTGATAGACGTGGGCATCAATGAGATGATCCAGCCGGATGGCAGCTCGATCTATGTGGGCGATATAGACTATGAAGCCTGCTATGAAAAAGCCCTGGCTATCACCCCTGTTCCTGGAGGTATTGGCCGGATTACCACCAGTCTTTTGTATTTAAATTTGGTAAAAGCCAGTCTTATTGCCAAGAAAGTAAATAAAAACGTTGACGAATATATCGATCTGATTTTTGGTGAGAACCAAAAGAAATAATAACCAGATGTTTGGGAGGAACGATGAATAATAAGAGTTACAGACTCTTGGCGATCATCTTGATACTTACGGCAGTAGCTCTTTTTGTGACCGGCTGTGGAAAGTCCGGAAACAGATTTGCTAATGAACTGCCTTCTATTTCGATTACCTCATTTGAGGGCTGGAACAATGAAAATATTCCAGCAAACGTGGATACACTTACCCATGAATACATTTTCCAACAGAAGATTTTCTGGCATGCCACAGATCCTGATGGCGTGATCACTGGGTATGCTTTCCGTATTTTGGATGAGAACCATGATCCCATAGCAGTACCTGGCTACGAAAACATAGCCGATGCTGCCACTGGTCTGATTCCGGATAATCTGCTCAGCAAGTACGGTGAAGGCTGGGTAATGCACTACCTACCTGGTGCGGAACAAGATAAGCCCCTGGATGATCCTTTGGCTAAACGTACGATCTGGACAAACCAGAAGTATGCTCTGATCAATTTCCCTGCTGCTGATGAACTTGGCGATCCCATGCCCACGATATCATATTTTGAAGTACTGGCGATCGACAATCGTGGCGACATTACCAGGAATACAGCCAAGCGTAAATTCCGTACCCACTCAAACCGCGCTGTCTGTATCGTCAGCACCACCAGAGGCAATCCTGATAACCGCGATGTGGGAAGTGGTATTACACTCAGATTCTCTATGAACTATCCCAAAGAACTGAATATGCTGGTCTCAGCAATTCCTTTGAGATACGAATTTAAGATGATGAAGATCGATAATGTGACTAATGAGGTCATTCCCGGTACTGAAACTGAATGGTTCAGCACAGTCGGCCAGGACCATATTAACGAATATCGCCTCACCAAAGAAACCAATCCTCCCTTGGAATACGATTATGACGAGAATGGTGTTTCTTTGGGGAGGAGCACTAGAGTGATAGCCCGGGTTATAGATCTGGCTGGCGTCTCTTCTGAAATGCTCATGCCTGCAGATAATACACCTCCAAACTGGCGAATCAACTTTAAGGTTAAGCCCGGTTTTCGGCCTAAAACCATACTCTATCGCCATAGACTTCTTGCCTTAGGCGAAAAGCATTTTGAAGATAGAGGCGACGACTCTACTCCTGAAGATTTACCTTATACCATCGTGCAAGGTGATCAGCGTTTTGCTACTCCTATGTTCAGGGACCTCACAGATACCTATTCTGTAGTTTACAGCCCAGACCTTAGAATTTATGTCCGTTGGGGCTGGTGGGGAGAATTTGGTAAGGAATCTTCGACAGGTTCGGTAGATTACTTCCCAAACAATCCTGAAGATCATCCCTATGAAAAGAAATATGACTCTGTACTGAACGAACCAGTTCCTGGAACTGTTAATCCACCAGTGCAGAATTACTATTCTGATATCACGCATTTTGATATTCGCTTTGATGATGCGCCTTATGTCTTTGCGCCTTATCCCCCACATGAATATAATCATACCGATGAAGATGGCACTACCTGGCTGAGATTACCTATCTATTCCCCGCTCAGACAATCCATCGTGCTTTCCGGAGCCCAAATCGCCCCGGGAAATCATACTTTTGTAGTACGCGCCGTGGACTCTCAGGACGAAGTATCCCGCTACCCGGCTGTGTTGAATTACAAAGTTATGCCTTATATACCTCCAGCCTCACGCAAGGGAGTATTGATCATTGATGATGACGTCAACAATGCTATCAACTCACCAGAAGCGATTGTGGATGCCAAATATGCAAACATGACCTCAGATATCAAATCCGATATTCATGACGTTACTGTGATCAAATATGGCCCTGTTGGTGAAAATAGAACCTATAAAGACATCCGTGGCCGCAACCTGTCCTTCTCTGATCTGCAAAAGTACAAAATGGTAATCTACCATTCTGATAATCCTGGCAGTGGCGGAACCTTCCAGGCTGAAGTGGATGGCTTATCCCTCTTCCTGCAAGAGGGCGGTAATCTCGTGATTTCTCATACTGCACTGTTTGCGCAACAATTAACGGAAATCTCAACGAAATTCAGAGGATATACTCTCCTGAATTATTTGGGCTTGCCTATGATGCCAACCATGACTGCCGGACCGGCGAACCCTACCCAGGGACCCTTCTTCCAAAGCGCCGTGGGAAACCTGGGCTACCCGAAAGTAGGCTTGCAGTATTCCACTAATCCTGATAATATAGCTGGGACTGCAGCCTTCCACCCGCTCATCGAGAACCTCAGAGGCTTCTCCGCTGTGGCGTATCATAATGAGGTTGGTGGTACACCAAACATACTCGGTGACCCGATCTTTAAATACGGCTGCAAACCTGTAGATTCTCCTACTTCTCCTCCCACACAAGATCAGTTTGATCGCCTCAATGGTAAGGTGGTAGGAGTACGCAAGGTAAACAATAGCGGTGGTAAGGCCTATACATTTACCTTCCCGCTCTCGTTTATGTTGGATAGCCAGACCAAGGCTCTGATCAATAAGATCTGGAGCGAACTGCAATAAATCCTAAATGTCTATAACATAGAAAAGGGGGCGTCGATTCGACGCCCCCTTTATCATATGCAGATCAAATGTCCAGCTTGGTCACTCCTCATTCCCGCCAGGATACTCACGCCAATAGAGAGCATCAAAGAAAGAGCTCAGATCCACCAGCTTTTTCCCAGCCAAGGTTTTGTAGATGAACACATCCTCCGCTCCAGCATCCAGATATACTGCCCGGATCAGTTCCGAGCAATACAGCCGCTTGCGCTCGCTGAGATCAAAATCGTGATCGAAGGCAGACTTCTGCTTTAAATAGTATCTGGCTTTGCTGGCAAGGAGCATGGGCTCTATCTGAAAGGCCGGCTTGATATGGCGCACATTGCCCAGATGCGCTTTACTAATAAAGGACGGTAGCTCCTCGATGCGAATACCATCGCTATCTGAGATGCTGCCTGAAATGCTATGGATGATCTTCCACATACCCTGGTCACGCACTAATACGCCACAATGCGACATACCCTCTGCAGAGGGGAATGCCTGGACGATCAAGGTGGAGATGAAGGAGTTCCCCTGCCGAAGCAAGATGTCGCCCTCAGCGAAGCGTGTGCTATCCAGAAGGGCAATGTGCTCCTTCTGGGTCTCAGGCTCAAAAGAGAAAGCTCTGCCACGAAAGGCAGAGCTTGTTAATATGCTGATTGATACCAGACCGAGGCCTAGCAGAAGGAACCTATTTGTCCAGGTCTTCCTTGGCAAGGTCCACTTTCCAGATCCCATCGATCTTGACCATTTTGAGTTCATGAACACTCTTTTCATCCGGTCTATCTGTTTCCCACTTCTCAAAAGTCACGATGGCAGAATCTTTATCTTCCACTGTTTTCAAGATATTGTATCTGGTTTTATTCATCTCGGTTCTTTGTTCTTCGCTCATGCTTTCAGCGAAAGACTCTAGCATTTCCAAAAGCTGTTGTCCTTGCTCGGTAGTATGGCTTTTGGCGGTAGTAAAATCATGATTCTCCAGGGCATCAAAGAATGCTCTGGCAGGCTTTTCAGATTTTGCTCCACAGGCAGCCAAAGCCAACAGCGCTACAGCAATGAGCAGGATATAGAATAACTTTTTCATGGTATCTCCTACAAGTATAATTTATATTCCATGTGGTAATAAATATCTGTTATGTCAAGCTTTATCTTTTGGTTTGCGTTTAAAGCTGGAAGCTCTATCGGGCTTTTCAGTTTGTTTTGTTCTGAATTTACGAAATTCTGTTTTGGCCTTATTCTTGTCTTCCCAGGGTGGGTTATAGGAATCTGAGCGCTTTTTACTGCTCTCTCTGGAGTATGAACTGGAACCTGCAGCTTTCGCTGGGGCCACGCTGGGATCGATCTTTTGACCGTTGAATGGAGTTTGGGAAATGGCTTTTTTCAGCTCATTTTCGTACTTTGCATCCAAATCGATCAGGCTGTAATCTCCAAAGATATTAATCTGTCCGATCTCTATACCCCTGGTTACTCTCAGGCTGTTGATGTAGCGCATCAGATCACGTTTGGTCAGGCCGTTGCTGAGCCCTACATTCAGACGGAAGGTGCTGAAAGAAAAGCTGCTCTTGTCTCTTCTTTCCCGCGGTTCTCTGGAGTCTTTCGAATCCCTGGAATCTCTGGAATCTCTGGAGTTTCTCGAATCTCTGGAATCCCGAGCTTCTCCCATATTGTTCAGATCCGGGATATCCTTGTAGTAGTTCAAGAAACGGTTAAATTCCACCGAAACAAAGCGTTTAATCAGGTCTTCCCTGGTCATCCAGCTCAGCTTTTTAAATACATTGGTGAGGAAAGATTCCATTTCAGCTTCATTGACCTCAATGCGCTCCACCGTGTCCACAAAATGAAAGAGCTGTTTTTCACAGATCTCTCTGCCGCCGGGAACTTTTTGCCAGACAATGGGGGCACCGAGCAGTTTTTCCACCGCTCTTAAAGCGCTGGTTTCTTTGCCGTGCGTGATGGTGATCGAGATTCCGCTTTTGCCCGCTCTGCCGGTACGTCCACAACGGTGGATATACATGATCGGATCGGTGGGCACCTGGTAATTGATGATGTGGGTGAGATCATCCACGTCCAAACCTCTGGCGGCAACGTCTGTGGCAACTAATAGAGGCACAAACTTGCTACGGAATTTGCTCATTACCAGCTCGCGCTGTCCCTGGGAAAGGTCGCCATGCAAGGCATCGGCATTGTAGCCATCGTGCTGCAATTTGTCGGCAACTTCCTGAGTTTCATTGCGGGTGCGGCAAAATATGATGCCATAGATATTCGGATTCATATCCACGATTCTTTTCAGAGCCATGTATTTATCTTTGGCCTGGACTTTGTAGTAAAAGTGTTGGATGTTCTCTGCGCCTTTATTTTCGCTGCCCACGCTGATGCGATGGGGCTCTTTCATAAATTTCTTGGCCAGGTTTTCCACGTCTTTGGGCATAGTGGCCGAAAAAAGCAGAGTTTGGCGCTCGGCAGGGATGCTTTTCATGATCTCAGCCAGTTCGTCGTGAAAGCCCATATTTAGCATTTCATCTGCTTCGTCCAGAACTAAATAAGCTACTTTGTCCAGTTTTAGAGCGCCCTGACGGATCATATCCGCCACGCGTCCCGGAGTGCCGACCACTATGTGGGCGCCGCTCCTGAGAGCTTCTTTTTGTTTATATATAGGGGCTCCACCATACACTGCCACCACGCGAACGCGGGTCATGTAAAATGCGTATTCTTCAATGTCTTTGCTAATTTGCAGGCAAAGCTCACGTGTAGGGCAGAGGATGATACTTTGCGTATCGCTACTTTCAATATCTATTTCGCTGAGCAAAGGTAAGCCGAAAGCGGCGGTTTTGCCGGTTCCGGTATTGGCCAATGCGATCAGGTCATGATCATTATCTAGTATCCAGGGAATGCACATCTCCTGAATAGCGGTAGGGCTTTCAAAGCCAAGCTTTTGTGCAGCTCGCTGGATAGGCTCTGGTAGTGTGATATCAGTAAATTTTGTCAATTGGGGTTTCCTTTTATGTAATTATGCTGCCACACTATAGGAACTGCCAATTTTGTAAAGGAATTGTTTTGAATATCTTGACCGTTGCCTATATTATCTTGCATGTGATAAGAGCCAAGCCCATAAAACCTTAGCGCTTGCTTAGCTCTTCAATTGGGTTTTAACGGGCTTTTAACTCGAGTTGACTCAGGGTTTCGAGTCAACTCGAGTCGAACATATCTTAAAAGCGTGTCCGGAAGTAGAGGAAGGGCCGGGCTTTTAGGCTGGAAAACGGCTTTTTACTGCTTGGATTTTGAGCATAGCGCTAAGAGATTCGAGCCTTTTAGAGGTAAATCTTGCGGAATACTCACAGCAGGCTTGACAAAAACTGCCTGATCAAATAGAATGTCAGTTAAAATGAAATATATGGAGTAGCGATGCAGACGATGTTTTCCGGACTGCTGGAATTTCAGCTTTCCCAGATGATTATGATCATCGTGGGTTTGGTGCTGATTTGGCTGGCGATAGCGAAAAAATATGAACCGGCCTTGCTGTTGCCGATCGGATTTGGGACCATACTCACCAATATTCCGATGTCTGCAGCCATCGGTGATCATGGCCCACTCACGATCCTGTTTAAAGCGGGAATCGAAACAGAGCTGTTTCCTCTATTGATATTTATCGCCATTGGGGCGATGATAGATTTTACGCCGCTCTTGAAGAATCCGTTTATGTTGCTATTTGGTGCGGCTGCGCAGTTGGGAATCTTTGTTACCATCATCCTGGCAGCGCTTTGGGGATTTGATATCAAAGAAGCTGCATCGATAGGAATCATCGGAGCAGCAGATGGGCCGACCTCGATCTATGTGGCCAATCGCTTTGCTCCCAATCTCTTGGGGCCGATATCTGTGGCCGCATATTCTTACATGGCATTGGTGCCTATTATACAACCCCCTGTGATTCGTGCGCTTACCACCAAAAAAGAACGCTTGATTCGCATGGATTATCATTCTGGCGATGTCTCGAAGACAGTAAAGATCATCTTTCCCATTGCCATCACTCTCGTCGCTGGAATCTTTGTGCCAGCATCTTTGGCCTTGATCGGCTTTTTGATGTTTGGCAATCTTCTGCGCGAATGTGGCGTGTTGGACAGCCTGTCCAAATCCGCTCAAAACGAACTGGGCAATGTGGTTACCATCCTTTTGGGCATCACCATAGCCAGCAAAATGCAAGGAGAGTATTTCCTGCGTCCGCAGACCTTGCTCATCCTCGTTTTGGGGCTGGTTGCCTTTATCTTCGATACAGCAGGTGGGGTGCTTTTTGCCAAGCTGCTCAATCTTTTCCGCAAGGAAAAAGTGAATCCCATGATCGGAGCTTGCGGGATTTCCGCGTTTCCGATGAGTGCCCGCGTAATTCATCAAATGGGACAAAAGGAAGATCCTTTCAATTTCCTTTTGATGCCAGCGGTGAGCGTCAACGTCGGCGGGCAGATTAGTTCTGTCATTGCCGGAGGGATAATTCTTGCGCTCTTAGCGTAAAGAGGAAGTTCATGACAAAGAATTTGAATTCATTGCTGGAAGTGGCACGCGAGGCTGCAAAACAAGCTTATGCCCCCTACTCCGGCTTTCGGGTGGGCAGTGCACTGCGATGCAAGGATGGCACTGTCTTTAGCGGTTGTAATGTCGAAAATGCCTCATATTCGCTGTCCATCTGTGCGGAACGCGCTGCGATCTTCAAAGCCGTGAGCGAAGGCAAACAGGATTTTACTGCGATTGCCATCTACGTGGATAGCGATAAGCTTTTCCCCCCTTGTGGAGCTTGCCGGCAAGTCATACATGAATTTGGCTCCGAGATCTCCGTGATCTATGCCAATCATGACGAGACCTTTGAAACCACTATTGCAGAGTTGCTGCCGGGAGCCTTTAGCCTGTGATCTATCCAGAGCTGCAGGCCTGCACAATATGTCCCCGGAATTGTGGTGTAAACCGCTATCAGGATAAGGGATATTGCCAGGCTCCTGCCGAGCTCAAGATAAATCTAGCGCAATTGCATTTTGGGGAGGAACCTCCCATTTCGGGCAGCCAGGGCAGCGGAACGATCTTCTTTAGCCATTGCAACCTCCGCTGTGTATTTTGTCAGAATCATCTAATTAGTCTGCAAGGCTCTGGCCACCAGATCTCCGAAGAAGAACTTCTGAAGATCTTCTTTGATTTGCAGGCCCAGGGTGCTCACAATATCAATCTGGTCACCCCCACACATTATAGCATTCCTCTGATCTCTGTGCTGAAAAAAGCTAAAGAGCAGGGACTGGGGATTCCCATTCTCTGGAATAGCAGCGCTTATGAAAGCGTAGAAACGCTCAAAAAGCTGGATGGTTTGGTGGATATGTATCTGCCTGATTTCAAGTATTACCATCCCCTTTATTCAAAAAAGTATTCACATGCAGCGGATTATCCAGCGATAGCGCTAGCGGCTCTCAAAGAAATGGTAAAGCAAACCGGATTTTTGCAAGAAGATCCTGGCGGAATTGCTACAAAAGGGGTATTGGTAAGACTTCTACTGCTGCCTAATGCCCTCAGCGGAACCAAGGATAGTCTGCGTTTACTGGCCGATGAGATTGGCACGAGCCTGCCTCTGAGCCTGATGGCGCAATATTATCCCGTTGGTGAAGCTGTGCATATAGCAGAGCTGAACCGGGGAGTGAAACCTATAGAATATCAAACTGTGGTGGAGACAGCAGAGGAGATTGGCTTTGAAAACATCTTTGCCCAAGAGCTTTCCTGCGACGACCACTGGACTCCAAAATTTCTCGACATAGCCAAACAGGGAGTTGAACATGAAAACTAAGCTTATTATCATAATGCTGCTTTTGATCACGATTTCACTAAGTGCCATCAATATCGAAATGCGGGGAACATCCGAAAAACATAAGGTTGCAGAAATTCAGATAGATGGCATCAACTATGTCTCGATCAAGGACCTGGGCCCCGTACTGAAATGCATCAGCAAACAGGAGCGGCTGGACCAAAGACTGTATCTGCATTTCTTTGGCGAAACCTTCATCTTCCTGGAAGGAAGCTCTTATTATAGCTATAAGATTGATTCTTACAATATGCACTTTCCGCTGATCCGTAGAGCGGCAGATTACTATCTGCCCACAGTGTTCCTCACGGAGCACGTGCCCTTGCACTTTGAGCAAGAAGCTACGTACAAAAGAGGCATTCTTTCGGTAAAACAACCGGTGGACCATAGCGTTCAGGTGATTGTGCTGGATCCTGGCCACGGTGGAAAAGATCCCGGAGCCGTCGGTAAAACACTCAAAGCCAAAGAAAAGGACGTGAACCTTGCAGTGGCTCTAAAGCTAAAAACCCTATTGGAAAATGAATTGGGTGTGAGAGTGCTGATGACACGCTCAGACGACCGTTTTGTTTCCCTGGGAGATCGGACCCGGTTTGCCAATGAAAACAAAGCAAATCTATTTATCAGTATTCACGCCAATTCCTCCAAAAATAGCTCTCCCAGCGGGACGGAGACCTACTATCTGGCTACAGCCATGACCTCCGATGCCAGAGCTGTGGAAGCTCTGGAAAACAAAGTGGTGGAACTCTATGAAGGTGGCGCTTCGGCTCGCAGTAAGTACGACGGTCTGGATTTTATCCTCAGTGACCTCAGCCAGACGGAGCATCTGCAAAGCAGTAATGAGCTGGCCAGCAGTGTTCAACAAAACTTGATTGCGGGTTGTAAGGCCTATGACCGAGGTGTGAAACAGGCAAATTTCTATGTCTTGAAAGGTGCCTTTATGCCATCAGTCCTTATTGAACTGGGCTTTTTGTCCAATCCCGAAGAAGAGCGCCTGCTGGTGAATGAAGATTATCAACAGCGTTTGGCCAGAACTATCTTTGAAGGGCTCAAACGTTTTAAATACCGCTATGACAGGATTCGCAATACATGAATAAGCATTATATGCCCAAACGTCGGATCACCGATGATTATCTGAATCCATACAATACCGACAATTGTACAGAAGCGAAAAGCGCATTTATCTCGAATGTAAGCCATGAAATACGCACTCCTATGAATGCCATCATGGGCTTTGCGCAGATGCTAAAATGCACGGAACTTTCCACTAAACAAGAGGACTATGTGGATGTGATCCTGGAAAGCGGAAACAAGCTTCTGGCTATAATCAGCAATCTTTTGGATCTCTCCAATCTGCAGATCCATAAGACGAGCCTACATCAGGTTCCTTGTAATCTGAATCAACTGGTAGAAGGCATCTGGCAGCATTATCGGCCACTGATCGCGGCTAAAAATCTCAAACCGATACTCGAGCTAGAAAAGGATCTGCCGATTGCCAGGCTGGATGGCGAAAAGCTGGAAAGGGTGCTGAGCTATATTCTCTCCAATGCGATCAAATTCACCGCCTCGGGCTCGGTGGCGCTGAGGCTAAAGCTGATCTCTGCCGCAGAAACAGAGCCTTACCTGGATATCGAGGTGGAAGACACAGGCTGCGGGATAGAGCAAAGCCGTCTCAAGCTCATCTTTGAAGTGTTTGAACAGGCCGACAACAGCGTGACCCGCGCTTATCCGGGCATGGGTCTGGGCCTGGGGATTTCCAGCAAGATCGTGGAACTCCTGGGAGGCGAGATTAGCGCCAGTTCTCAGCTTGGTAAAGGCAGTTGCTTACACCTTAAAGTACCCGTTAAACTCTCTTAAATGGCAGTAAAGATCCAATCCATAGAACCAGGCAGTCTGGCCCAGGAATCTGGGATGCAGGCCGTAGATAAAATCGTCTCTGTCAATGGAGTCCAGATCAGGGATTTCCTGGATTTGCAGTTTTACGTTAACGATTATCAGCTCGATTTCATCCTGGAAGACCCCTCTGGCAAAGAGCGTGAGCTTACCATCTATCGCGAATTGGCCAGACCGCTGGGTATCATCCCGGAGGATTACCGGCATCGCAATTGCCAAAACAACTGTATTTTCTGTTTTATCGATCAAATGCCTTCAGGAATGCGCAGTAGCCTGTATGCCAAGGATGATGATTATCTCTTGTCTTTTGTATATGGCAATTACATCACCTTGACCAATCTCAAAGAAGGGGATCTTACTCGCATCCTTGATCAACACATCAGCCCGCTGTATGTCTCTTTGCACAGCAGCAATATGGATACCCGCCAGGAGCTGATGCGCTCTGCTCATCCGATAAATGTGATGGCTACCTTAGCGGAACTTTCGGAGAGCGGAATAGAGTTTCACATTCAGATAGTATGCGTGCCGGGTTTCAACGATGGCCCGGAGCTCAAACGCAGTGTCAGCGACCTCATGGATGAGCGCTTGAATATCCTCTCCATCGGAGTGGTGCCGGTGGGGCTCACCAAATACAGAGACGGGCTTTGCCAGCTAAACAGTTTTGATCAGAACAGAGCGATTCAGGTTTTGGACATTCTGGATGAACTGAGAACAACGCACAAAAGCCAAATCATCTATCCAGCGGATGAACTCTTTGTTTTGGCACAAAGACCTGTGCCGGAGGTGGAATACTATCAGGATTTTCCTCAACTAGAAAATGGCATCGGCATGCTGAGCCTGAGCTATGCAAACTTTCGAAAGCGCAAACGCGCTATCTTAAAAGAGCTGCGTCAAAGTGGGGGAGACTTTATGATCCTTTGCTCGACCAGTGCCCAAACGCTAATCGCTCAAATCGTAAAGGAATTGAACCTGCGGCTCAAGGGACAGCAGATCACTATGCAAGTCATCAGAAACGACTTTTTCGGAGCGCAGGTTACCGTGGCGGGACTCATCACATTCTCTGATATAGCAGGGCAATATGCCCCTCAGAAGCCGGTTACAGTGATCTTGCCGGATGTGATCTTCAATCATGAAGGCCTTACGCTGGACGGGAAGAGCAGGGATGATCTCAGCAAGCATCTGGACACTCCAATCATCTTGATGGATCAGCTTTGGGAAGCTTGGCAATGCCTGGCTTAAAGATTTTACTTGAAGGTTTTCCCCCCTCATTTATTTTGACTCACAATGACTAATTATGGATCAAAGGAGCTATCAATGCGAATAATAGAAGGTAATCTGGTCTCCAAGGGCTACCGCTTCAGCATCGTTGTAAGTAGATTCAACGAGATCATCAGCGGGAAACTGCTGGAAGGCGCGCTGGACTGTCTGCGCAGAAGTGAAGTGCGCGAAGAAGACATCACTGTGATCTGGGTGCCGGGAGCTTTTGAGATACCTATGGTAGCTCAGATAGCCGCCCAGGAGCTAGACACAGATGCAGTGATCTGCCTGGGAGCGGTAATCCGCGGTAGCACACCCCACTTCGAGTATGTATCAGCCGAAGTGAGCAAAGGTGTAGCACAGGCCTCGATGCATAGTGGCAAACCGGTTATATTTGGAGTGCTGACTACAGATAGTGTGGATCAAGCCATAGAAAGAGCTGGCTCAAAAGCTGGCAACAAAGGTTTTACTGCGGCTAGCAACGCCGTGGAAATGGTAAGCCTCATGCGGGAGATAAAAAATGGGACAAAGGCGTAAAGCACGCGAATTCGCGGTTCAATGCATCTACGCGCTTGATTTTGCCGAGGTGACGGCAGATTTCAGAGAATACGGTTTACTCAATGAGTATCCCGAAATCCTGAATCAGCTCACTTCCTCAGAAAACGTAAGCCCCGGCTCAAGCCTCTTTGCCTTCGCCGATGAATTGGTAAAAAACACCATCATCAATATCGAAGGCATCGAATCTGAGATAGATAAATACACCGAGCACTGGTCTTTAGAATCCATTGCTCATCTGGATAAAAGCATCCTGATCGTGGCTGTGTATGAACTGATGTTTACCGATACTCCTGCCGCAGTGATCATCAATGAAGCCATTGAGATTGCCAAAAAGTTTTGCAGTGAGCATACCGGGAAGTTCATCAACGGCATCCTGGACGCTATCAACAAAGGCATTCCTCACAGCTTGCCGGGACGGCAGATCCCCACTTGATAGATATGAATATAAGCTGCAGCATTGGAGTTTTCGCACACAACGAAGAAGCAAACATCCTGCATTTGCTGAAGGCGCTTTCTGCCCAAAAGCTGAGTGAAGTCAGTGTCGCAGAAATCATCGTGGTTTCCAGTGCCAGTACTGATGCCACCGACGATCTCGTGCGTGAATATGCCCTTGATAACCCACAGGTAAAGCTATATACTCAAGCCCGCCGGGAGGGAAAATCCAGTGCCATCAATCTCTTTATGACAGAGGCAAAATCTAACATACTGGTGGTGATTTCCGGGGACGTGATCCCTGCAGAGCAGACCATAGAGCTTATGGTTTCTGCATTTAAGGATCCCAAAATTGGTGCCAGTGGGGGCAGACCGATGCCGGTGAATTCCGAGCAAAGCTTGATCGGCTATGCGGTGCATCTTTTGTGGCGCCTGCATCATCGCATGGCAATGATTTCCCCCAAGCTGGGTGAGATGATTGCCTTCCGCAAAGTGATGGAAGGCATCCCCAAAGAATCCGCCGTCGATGAAGCCAGCATTGAAGCCATCATCCGCCAAAAAGGCTTGCAACTGAAATATATACCCCAGGCTATCATCCATAATAAGGGGCCGGAAAACCTGCCTGATTTCATCAAACAGCGTCGCCGCATCCAAAACGGCCATTTGTGGCTGATCAAACGGCAAAAATACCAGGTGGTGTCTCAGGATAAAGGCACCCTCATCTCGATTTTAAAACAGGAACTCAAAGAGCGCCCTCAAGACTTTGTTAAACTGACTTTGGTAGTGGCATTGGAAGCATATTGCCGTATGCTGGGTTCTTGGGACTTTTACATCCGGGGCAGAAACCCCTTCGTTTGGGACATATCACACTCCACCAAATCGGTTAAATCATAAAGGATGTCCATGCTACTCATAATGTTTCGCATCGTCGGCTATTGGTTCATGAAGCATATCGGCTTCCCGCGCCTTTTGCCTATGAACTATACAGTTAGTTTACTATACACCTGCAATTCACGTTGCAGCACTTGCCGGATCTGGAAGAAGAAAGCTGAAAATCTTACTGTGGAAGAATATGGCAAGATCTTTCGCAATATAGGCAGAAGCCCTTTCTGGATCACCTTTAGCGGGGGAGAGCCTTTCTTGCGTAGAGATATTGTGGAAGTCATTTCCACCATCTACCGTGCTTCCCATCCCCGCATCATAAATATCCCCACCAATGGCCTTTTGGTAGATACCATCGTGCAGAAAACTGCTGAGATTGCTCGTGCCTGTCCCAAAGCCCAGATTATCGTTAATGTCTCCATCGATGGCATAGAAGAGCAGCATGATGAGATCCGCAACGTTCCAGGCAATTACAAAAAGGTAATATCCACATTCCACAAGCTCAAAGCTCTGAAAATCGCCAATTTATCAGTCGGCATTCATACCGTGATTTCCAGATTCAATGTAGATAGCTTTTACTCTGTGGCCAATGAACTGATGCGTTTGGAGCCGGATAGCTACATCTCTGAAATCGCTGAAGAGAGAGTGGAACTGGATACCGTGGGTTTGGATATCACGCCAGGAAGAGTGGCTTACAAATCTGCTATCGATTACCTCATCCACCGCATCAAAAATGAGAAGTACAAAGGGATGAACAAGATTACCATGGCTTTCCGCATTGAGTATTACAATTTGGTAAAAGAGATCATGCGGGATGAAGTGCAGGTGATCCCTTGTTATGCCGGTTTGGCTTCCTGCCAGATAGCCCCTGATGGAGACGTCTGGAGCTGTTGCGTGAAGGCAAAATCGCTGGGCAACTTGCGTGATACTAAATACAAATTCGGCAAAGTCTGGTGGTCCAAAGAAGCCAAAAAAGACCGCAAGAGCATCCATAACAAAGAATGCTGGTGCCCTCTGGCCAATGCCTATTATACTAATATGCTGATGAATATCCCCACCTTGCTCCGTGTAAGCTACCGCAGCTTTATCAAGTGGTGGAGTTGAACTTGATCGCCCTGCAAAGCAGTCATCACGATCCGCCTTTTAGTCTTGTAGAAAGCAGTATTGGTCAAGACGGACGCTTTGGTTGGTTTTTGGCCATGTGGCATCCGGAGAAAAGCCTGCAACTGGAAGAGCTGGGTGCAGAGCTGAAACTATCTATTCGCAATTCAGACGCAGGCACTATCAGTCGTATGGAAGTGGAAAAATGGCTGCAAAACTTCTTCGTGGAGTTGAATTGGAAGCTGTATGCGCATCTGCGCAAGACGGATCTGCAAGAAAAGGGACTGTCGGTATTCTTTGGCATTATCTATGACCACGAGCTTTTCTTCGTGCAGTTTGGCCGCATCTTTTGCGCTCTTTCCGATGGCAAGAAGCTCCGCTTTGTAGGTTCGAAATATCGGGATTACCAGA
This sequence comes from Candidatus Cloacimonadota bacterium, assembly GCA_020532545.1. Taxonomy (GTDB): domain Bacteria; phylum Cloacimonadota; class Cloacimonadia; order Cloacimonadales; family Cloacimonadaceae; genus UBA5456. Next base: position 45,690 of record JAJBAW010000010.1, read on the forward strand.
TGCAGACGCTCAAGAAACTCAATCTGCTGGGCTATGCTGATGAAGATATCAAAGTCCGGGTACAACGCTTGTTCATTGGGGAAAATCATCGTTTTATTGCCATTAGCGGCAATCTCTGTGGGCGTGTCTTTGAGACCCAATGCGATCTGGCCACCCTGGATCATTATATTGAGAGCTTTACTCAGAGCGACAACCCCCTGTGGCTGATCCTTGATGGCAAAACGCATCTGATTCAGTCCCGCCGCAAAAAGCTCTCCCGTTTGCAGATCAGCTCCATTGTGATCATTGTGCTCACCCTCTTCGCCACAGCTTATATGCTGTTTGGCAATCGCTTTTTGGATCAAGCCTTGCATCGCACCAGAATGAACGTGCAAAACAATCCTGTGTTGAGGCTGGAACAGATCCCCGACAACCTCTCTGTGGAAACTAAAAACTTCCTCAAATACCTGGATCGCATCGTGAATCTGCCGGCCCGCAATATCGAGCTTGATATCCTGTGGAGCGCCACTTTGCCCTATCAGGTTACCAGCCCGCCTGTCTTTAGCCTGAATACCATCTATCTGGCCGCAGATCATAACCTGATCGCTTTTGACAAAAAGAGCCGCGAGCTGATTTGGAAGAAGTCTTTCGCAACGAAGATCAATTCTATATTCTATGCTGATAACGTGCTTTTGGTTTGCCTGGAAGACAACCAGAGCTTCGGCTTCAAAGATAATGGCACTCAGCTTTGGGAAGCAGAGCTCACTAGCATACACACCAATCTCGGCAGCTTGGAGCCCAGACAGGTAGTTCAGGCAGATGATCCGCGTTTGGATCGCGCCATCACCGTGGTGCCTTCTGCCAAGCTCATTTCTATCTTCGATGCTTTCAGAGGTGAGAACCTTTCTACCATTACTTTCAAGCAGGAACTGCACAGCCTCTCCGCTTATGATAATTACGGCACCTGCTTTTATGCTATAGTGGATGATGGCCTCATCTGTATCCAACTTAAGATCGCTAATTAGGGTAATCAAGCAAATGCACAGCGAAAACACACGGCACATCAGCAAAAGCATTATCTACCTGATACTGCTCATGCTTTGCGCGATCTGTCCGCTATCCGCCATCGATAGCCCCATCAAGACCGGTTTTGCCCGCCTGCAATATGACGGTGGGGGAGACTGGTACAACGATCCTGAAGTGCTGCCCAATCTGGCCAAGTTTGTCAATAGACATCTCTCTGCCAGCATTCCCATCGATCAGAGCGTGGTCAAAGCCTCCGACACTCGGCTCTTCGATTTCCCTTTTGTATATCTCACCGGCCATGGCAACATCCGTTTCTCCGATACCGAAATTAATAACCTGAGAATGTGGATGCTGCGCGGTGGATTCCTCTACGCAGATGATGATTATGGCATGAACGATAGCTTTCGTCGCGAGATCAAGCGCGTCTTCCCTGAACGGGAAATGGTGGAGCTGGATGCGACTCACCCTCTTTTCACCAGCTACTTTGATTTCTCCAGCGGTTTGCCCAAGATCCATGAGCATGATAAGCAGCCACCTCAGTGCTTTGCTTTGTTTGATGACAATGGTCGCATGATGATGTTTTATACCTTTGAAACCAATATCAGCGATGGCTGGGCAGATCCTGATACCCACGACGACCCTGCCGAGCTCAGAGAGACTGCTCTGCGTTTTGGGCTGAATATCATCCACTACATGATGGCGAAATAAGATGCGCATCTGCATTATCTCCGATTTGCATTTCAAATACAGCAAACTCTCTTCTGAGGACAAAGAGAATCGCGCCCTCGTTTTGAGTTTTCTGGAGCAAGCCAAAGACCAATACGACCTTTTGATCCTGAATGGCGACATCTTTGATCTTTGGTACGATTGGAAATACACCATCATCAAGCAGTATTTCCCCCTTTTGGTGAAGCTCTATGAGATCGGGCAAGCCGGATGCCGCATTGTGCATATCACCGGCAATCATGACTTCTGGTTCGGCAACTTTCTGCCCGATTATCTGGACGTTGAGTTGAGGGCGGAATCCTTTGAGATTACTGCGGATGGCAAGAAGATCTATGTTTGCCATGGAGATACACATACGGTCAACGATTTTCGTTATCAAAGCTTTCGAAAGCTGATCAGGCTGCCTTTTATGAAGAAGATCTTTGGCTTACTGCATCCCGATTTCGCTTTGGGGTTGGGCAACATGATGTCCCGCAGCAGCCGCACCCGCATAGACTCTTCTGAACTCAGAGACAGGAAGAATGAAGGCCTCAGAGCATACGCTAAAAAGCTGATCAAAAGAGGCCGCGCCGACTACGTGATCATGGGTCATAGTCACAATCCAGAATTGATCCAGTATGAAACAGGCTATTACGCCAATTCCGGAGATTGGATAAATCACCACAGTTACATAGAAATCATATCTGGTAAGATCCAGATCAAGCATTATAATATAAATAAAGGAGAAACAGCATGAAACTAAAATCGAATTATCTCGCGCTGATTCTAATCCCAGTTATTCTGATCTTGGGCTTGACTCTGCTTTATACCCAAAGCAGAAGCCAAGTCTTAACTGAAAAGGAGGAACCAGTGAACAAACCTGTTCAAAAAGCAGTAAAAACAATTATTAGCACCACATACGGTGAGATTGAATTGGAATTATGGCCGGAATTGGCTCCCAAAACCGTGCAGAACTTTATCAAGCTTGCCGGTGAGGGCTTTTACACAAACACCTATTTCCATCGTGTGATTCCAGATTTTATGATCCAGGGTGGCTGTCCCAATACCAAGGACGATGACCGTTCAAATGACGGTACGGGCGATCCTGGCTACAAATTTGAAGACGAAACCTACAGCGATGGCGAAATCGTCAAGGGTAAGATCAAGACTGAAGAAGAGGCAGACATGGTCTGGTCTCAAGTCATAGTCCCTTACATGCAACAGAACCGCACTCCGGATCCCACTCTGGCGGGCTTGGTGAAAGAATGCCAAGATGCCAAGAGCTTAGCACCTTTGATGGAAAACAGCGTAGAATTCTATCAAAAGATTTGTAATCACGACGTTCCAGTGCGTTCCAGGATTCTCAAAGCGCCAGTACTCTATGGCAGCCTTGCCATGGCAAATAGTGGCCCCAATACCAATGGCAGCCAGTTCTTCATCGTTACTAAAAAAGATGGAACTCCCTGGCTCGACGGCAAACATACCGTTTTTGGTAAAGTGATTTCTGGAATGGACGTGGTGCTGAATATTGAAGGCCTTCCCCGTGACCAAAGAGACAACCCAAAACCTGAAAACCAAGCCTTTATCACTGGTATTTCTTTTCCCAAATAAAGGATAAAACATGGCACGTATCAACGAATCTCAATTGCAGCAAGAAATAATGGCCTGGATCAGCCAGAATCAATATGTGTATCTGGCTACTTGCGACAAAAAGCAGGCAAGAGTGCGTCCAGTGGTGATGTTCATGCACGATGAACGCTTTTTCTTTGCCACATTCAGTGGGGATTCCAAGGTCGCGCAGATTCAAAGCAGCAAATTCATAGAGATATGCGTTCCACTTACCGAAGATGGCCAAACTGGTTATGTTCGTCTCAGTGGAACTGCTTCCATAGTAAATAATGCAGCGCTCAAGGCAGAAGCCTCCGAGCGCTGCTTCTTCTTTGATCAGTATTTCCATGGATACGATGATCCGGATTACACTCTTGTCGAATTTGATCCCGATTATGCACAATATCTGCGTCCTGGAGAAGGCTTTAGTCAAGGCTGCAACCTCAAACGCTAGCGATGCTAAACTCTTCCCCTTTTAAGCCTCAGGAGACTAGATGAAACACATAATTGAATATAAAGAAGACTTGGGAGCCAGCTATATAGTGGTCTCCAAAATCAGAGAACTGCACATGGGCTTTGGCGAATTGGCCGTCACGTTTGATAACGGTGACAAACGTATCCTTTCAACTGACGATCCGAATGCTACCCTGCAAGCTTTGCTTGCAGCTATCGAAAACCAAGACTGAAACCAGCTCATCATGAAACAATGCCAAAACAGGAGAAAACAATGTTAAAAACAAATGAATATTTCGAAGGTAAGGTAAAATCCATCGCTCTGAAAAATGCTCAGGGAGTATCCACCATTGGCGTGATGGATATTGGCGAATATGAATTTTCTACCAGCAGTAAAGAATACATGACCGTGATCAGTGGCGTCTTGATAGTGAAATTGCCCGAAAGCCAGAACTGGAAACACTACAAAGACGGTGATACTTTCATCGTGGAAGCTGGTCAAAAATTTGGGGTAAAAGTAGAAGAGCAGACTGCCTATATCTGCAAATACGAATGAGCTTAGACTGTCACAAGCAGCTATAATTCCATGAGGTAGCTGCGCTATATTATTAAAAGAAAAGGCGGAGATTGCACTCCGCCTTTTATGATTTTATACTTTCAAGTCCGAGATCGGTATCTCCCAAAAGCTGGTATCATGATTCAAAAGCAGAATACCATTTTTTGCTTTGAGCAGATCATATATCACTTTCTTGGCCGCCACAGTATCGCTCCTACAGACATCATACGCAGAAGTAACCGCAGGCGAGGTATGAAACATCGTGGGGATAATATCTCCAGCATAGATGTAGAAGCCTTCAGAGCTGTCTATCTGTACAAACTGGCTACCCACGGAATGACCGCCTGTTTTTACGCAGTGGATGCCTTCTGCGATCTCAACTTCACCTTCGATAAGCTCCAACTTGCCATGATGTTCCAAAAGAGCAAGCTGATGCTCAAAGGCATAAGCTGCCTGGTTTGTGGTATCCGGGGCTTTAGCCATTTCCCATTCTTCCTTTTGGATCCAGTATTTGGCTCTGGGAAAAGTGAGAATATCCTGAGTGCCCATACTGGTGACAATGCCACCAGCGTGGTCAAAATGCAAGTGAGTCATGATCACATCGGTGATGTCTCTATCGCAATAGCCCAGCTCTGCCAGAGCGGCAGGCAGGGCAAATTCACTGGCCCGGTAGATCTTTTGCTCTTTATCGCTGAGGCGATTCCCTGTGCCTGTATCTATCAGGATGCGGCGATCTCCGCTTACGATCAAAGCCAGGTTTAGGTCCATCCTTTTGCGGCGCTTCTCATCGATCTCGATCTTTTTTCCCCAGATCGCGTAAGGGAGTACGCCCATAAAGGCGCCACCATCAGACCAATAATGTCCGGCGTGGACTTTAATTATCTTTGTCACCAGTCGTTTCCGATTGCGGCTTGTTGGGTCTGGGTTTGGGGCGGGGGCGACGCTGTTGAGGGCGTGGCTTACGTTCTGGAGTGACCGTCGCTTTCTCTTCCGGGTTGCTTTCGGCCACATCTTTTGCAGGAGCGGGCTTTCTGCTGGAAGTTCTCTGAGGCCTGCGAGGACGCTCGGGCCTTGCGCTCTTATTGTCATCAGATTGCGTAGCGGAGTTCTGTTGCCGGATTTCGCTTTCTTTTTGCTTGGAAGAGAAGACCACAATACGTTTGTTTTCTCCTTCTCCCACTGTAAGAGTACGCAGTCCCTTATCCCGTTCAATATGACGGTGGATGATTCTTCTTTCGCCGGGACTCATGGGGTCCAGAGTGAGTGATTTGCCGTGGACTTTGACCTGTTTGATATCCGAGATGAAGCGGTTCAAGAACTGTGCTTCACGACGCGCTCTATAACCATCTGCATCCACATAGATGCGCTCGATGCCTTTATCGTCTTCAAAGACACGGTTGATCAGGTATTGGATGGTTTCCAGCATGGAACCGTTTTTGCCGATGACAAAGCCCGGCTCTGCTACACCTTCGATGGTGAGGAAGAGGGTTTTACCTTCGGTTTTGCTGATTACTTTGCCAAAGCTGACGCCCATTTTGCTTAATAAGGATTCTGCGAAAAGTCTCACCCTATCTGTACTTTCAGGAAGCTGAAAGCGTACCAGGGCGATCTTGTTTGCGAAAAGCCCAAAAAATCCTTTGCTGGGCTTTTTTATAATCTCATATCTTAGTTCGTGATCACTGATATTGTGCTCACTGCGAAATTTACGGATGATCTCTTCGATTGAGTCTCCGCTTCTATCGATAGTGTTCATAAAGTTATTCCTTGTTTCTGTGCTTTTTTAGCAGATAATACTGCTGAATTACTGAGTAAATGTTGAAAACAGTCCAATAGAGTACCAGGCCGGCGGGCATGCCCCGGAAGATGAAGAACATCATGATCGGCATCATCCAGGTCATCATTTTTTGAGTGGATTGAGCCGCTTTCTGTTTTTCATCCATCTCGTCCACATTGACCTGCTTGGGTTGCATCATTTTGGATTGTAAGATCATAAAGATTCCCATGACGATGGGAAGTATCATATAAGGATCTGGCTCAGAGAGATCCTTTAACCAGAAGACAAAACCTGCGTTGCGCATATCCAATGAGTAGCGCAAGACATTGTAGAGTGCAAAGAAGATTGGCATTTGGAGCAATAGGGGCAGGCATCCAGACATGGGGCTGGCTCCGGCTTCTTTGTAGAGCTTGCTCATTTCTACTTGCAGAGTTTTGGGGTCGTTTTTGTACTTGCTTTGCAGTACGTGCAGATGAGGCTGCAGTTCCTGCATTTTGAGGGATGCGCTCATGCTCTTATTGGTAAGCGGATGCAAGACAATTTTGATCAGGAAGGCGAAGATAACGATTACTACGCCGTAGTTCTTCACAAAACCATGTAGCCAGCTCAGGAACCAGGCAAAGGCATTTGCCAGCCAACGCAGCCAATTGTAGCCACGCTCTGCGATGTTTTCCATCTGCGGTCCGTAAGCCTTTAGTAAGCTTGCATCGGCAGGGCCGGCAAAGAGAACAAAGCTTTGTTCCCAATTTGCCCTGGCTGTGCGCTGATAGCTATCCACGCTGAATCCCGGATTATGAGTCTCAGCATTGATTCCACTGCTAAAGGCTCTGCTGAGTTGAGGTTCGGTTTCTCTTAGAGCAAGAGTGAAATATTTGCTGCGTACTGCGGCGAAGCCATAGCTACCAAATTTGCCCTGAGGTGGATTCTTGCGCATCTTGCCCAGCGAAACCTTGAGAATTTCATTATCTGCATACAAGAATATCCTGTAGTCTTGTGCTTTGGTCTTGGGGTTCTTTTCGCTATCTGCGATGCCGTCTGAGAGATCCAGCTTCATCCCATTTACATTGCCCAGGTTCTGAATTTTGGTGGTGAAGCCTATGCCATACTTATCGTCCAGATTGTACTCTCGCATTATCTGAGGATCTGCCTGATCTCCCAGATAGAAACTAATGCTTTTTCCTTGTGGATTCTCGGTAAAAGCAAAATTGCGGTTACCAAGCTCCAGATCTTTGCCGCCCTGAGAGATCGTGGTGGCCAGAAGGGCTCCATTCTCGGGGATCAGATCTACAGGCACACCCGGACTATAGTTGTATTCTTTGAGCTCGATGGAGATGATCCTGGCACCCTTGCTGCTAAAAACTACCTTGAGATAGTCGTTTTCCAGCTCCACTTCGTGTGTTTCTGCGTCTTCAATGATCGCCAGGCTATCTGTAGGAGAAAGCTGAGCTTCAGACGCTTCCATATCCAGGCTATCGGCTATTACAGGCTCTTGCTGGAGCAATTCATGTTGCTTGGCAAGACGTTCGCTTTGGCGTTGGGGTTTCCAAATAAACTGATCAAAAGCCAGATATAGCACCAGCATCAAGAGCAGAGCGGTAAGGGTTCGTTTGTCCAAAATATCTCCTTAGGGCAAAGGGTCGTATCCACCACGACAAAAAGGATTGCAACGCATAATCCGCCAAACGCTTAAACGAAGCGCTCTGGGGAAGTTATAACGCTGAAATGCCTGATACGCGTATGTGGAACATGAGGGGGTAAACCTACAGCTTTGCGGTAAAACTGGTGAGATTACCTTCTGGTAAAAACGGATGAGCAACATGAATAGCTTTGAGGGCAAACTGATTAAGCTATTTACTGCCATTCTCATTTTTCCAGAACTCCAAGTTGAGCAGACAGTTCCGGCCACGAAAGCTCGGCGGCTCCCTGTCTGGCAATAATATTCATTCTGAGATCCTGAGGCAGGATAGAGCCATTTGCTCTGATCCAAGCCCGGACTCGGCGTTTGAGCCGGTTACGCTGCACAGCGCCTGCTACTTTTTTACTGATCGTAATACCCACTGCAGGACCCTGAGGATCCGGCAGATAGGGAATATAAAAATTCCTGGTTCGTAGCGAGCCTTCTGCGTGGATAAATTCCATGTACTCCTGATGAGCGGTGATCCAGCGGATCATCTTTACACAGAGAGAGTCTTTCTACCTTTGGCTCTGCGACGTGCAATTAGCTTACGACCGCTTTTGGTGGCCATACGCATACGGAAACCGTGAGTATTTTTCCGTGATCTGTTTGAGGGCTGATAAGTCCTTTTCATTTATCTATCTCCTTTAGAATTCATATATTTTGAATTAGATTGTCAGTTTTTTGCATAGCGCGATTTAGTCAAGTATTTTCCCTGCACAACAGAGCTCATTTTATGCAGCTTAAGATGTGGAAGGCAACACAGATCTGCAAATCTGATTACGGCTCATAGCCATTGCCTTGAAAAGCAGATAGATAAGAAAAGGCGGAAACCTTAGTCTCCGCCATATTGCATTGTCAATCTGCAGCGATATTCTTTACAGATGTGCTTGCAGTTTGGCCATAATCTTAGCTTGGGGCATCAGGCCTACCAGTTGATCTGCCACTACTCCCTTTGAAAAGATCAAGAGGGTGGGGATGGACATGATCGAATATTTGCTGGCAATTTCAGGATTTTCATCAATATTCAGCTTGCAAATCTTGGCCTTGTCTCCCACTTCAGCTGCTAACTTTTCAATAATAGGCGTAAGGGCCTTACAGGGACCGCACCAGGGAGCCCAAAGATCCAACAAAACCGGAATATCGGACTTGAGGACTTCTGCTTCAAAGGTGGCAGTCGTTACTTCTACGATAGCCATATTGTCCTACTCTTCTACTACTGCCAGGATGTCACTCTTGGCAAGAATGAGAAATTTGTCTCCGTCAAGCTCGATCTCTGTGCCGGCATACTTGCCGTAGAGAACTTTATCGCCAACTTTTACAATTTTTTGCAGGTCTTCATCGTTGCCCACTGCTATGATTTCCGCAATCTGCGGTTTTTCTTTCGCGGTATCGGGAATGATGAGTCCACCATAGGTTTTCTCTTCTGTGCTTGTGGCTACTTTTGCCACAACATGGTCTTCAATAGGTCTCAGTTTCATAATAACCTCCATAGTGTTATGTAAGATTCCTAAATTAATGATAGTCAATTTCGTGTTCTTAGCAAACACTTTTTCAGACTGCTAATTTTTGTCAAGTCAAAAAGAGAAGAAAATCCTATCTTATTATCCCACAGAGAATATGAGTTTATAGCGCATTATTGATTTGAGGGAGCTGGCGAGCTTATCCATAATCTGATTATCCTTTGAGCTTATTAAGTTGATAGTCCATCAAGGAATCCCGGCATCACAAACCACGTACCTTGCTCTGTTGTTTGACTTGCGATTAACGTGTTTTCGACTCGAGTTCACGCGAACATTCGAGTCATCTCGAGTTGAATACGGATTGAAAACAAGTTTAAGGCAGAAGTAAGCCATGGGTGGCAGATCTCGAAACTGGCTATCTGAACTGTCTCAAGCTTTTTCACCAGGACATGAGCATTATCCTCTTATTTATATGAAAGGGAGGCAATCAGCCCTTCTTGGAGACTCAAACAAGATGCAATAAACCTACGAGTTTGGCTTAAACACAGTACTTTGATTTTCAGGCTGTGCAGCGCAGATATTGCCTCCCAAACTGTTTAGTCGGTGCTTGTGGAAATATATCCACACGTTAATGCCGAAAACATGCTCAGTCTTAACTATTTCGCTTGACTATATTCGGAGCGCAGTTTTACTAATTTGAAAGAGGGTAGGCTCTGAATTCAGCTCGCTAAAGCCTTTTAGTAAAAGCCTTTGGCAAGGTGCCTATGCAAAAAAAAATAAAATAAAAAGGATTTGTCTTATGTTTATGAAACAGTTCAGTCCAAGCTCGTCCGTGGTTTTTTCGAAGCAAATTCCTTCAGTGCAGGCATGTAATAGCGGCAAAAAAGACTTGACATATAAAGGGGTATCTGTATCAATTGCACCCTTGATGATGTGTTATTTGCATTGTCTATGTAAAAGTTTATTTATTAGATGTTATGAAGGTTTCTCGGACCACGATTATTTTTCTTAGGAGGTAGGCGATGACTATGAGAAGCGAGTATATTTGTTTAAATCGAGGGTATTTACCCGGATTTATGTTGATAATTACAAAAATTAAGATAAAAAAAGATACGAATAATAGGAGTAATTTATGAAAAAAGCATTTTTGCTTTTTGTCGTCCTCGTCAGTGTTGGACTTATGATGGCAACCCAGCTTTCTCCGTTGAACCTGGATTTTGCGCCAATCACTCCCGCTCTGATGAAGGAAGTAGCACAACGTAACAGTATGATCAGAGGCTATTCATGGGCACCGGGTACTCCAACCCTATTGCCCAATGCCACCGGGATGGATGAGAGTAATCTCGGAGCCGAAACCTATCTGGACTACGATTTTGCACCTTATATCTCCGTAGATGGAGGTACAGACCTGAACTCGTTGATTATTGGCTGGAGCCAATCCTCCAATATTGAGGTAACCAGGCCCGATGCAGCTCAGCCATATGTCTTGCGTTTTACACCCAAAATCAGATGGTTTGGCGATGCGCCGGTATGGGTGTCAATCTTCCAGGTGGTAGATGGTATATATACGAATCCTGTCTCTATCGGTATTACGATCAGAGTGAAGAACGCTCCTACACCACCGACATTCTCCTTCCCGAGTATTACGGATCCCAGTCCAGTTAATTCCGGATATGTCTATGAAAAAATCGAGGGTTTTGAGCCTTGGACAGTAGATTTTTCAAACATCGTGGAATACTTTGATGGAAATGGATTCAACCTATTTTTATATCCGACCGAATACCCCGAGCCGATCCTGGCAGAACAGAGAAACACTCCAGGGGGTCCTATAGTTAATGGTGGGAAAATTGTTACATTCCGGCTTAATCCGGATCATCCCCGCTATCCATACTATTATGGGACCTACCGCTTTGGATCTACAGCCGTGGACAATCATCCTTCGGCCGCTTTCAAATCGACTACTTTTGATATCTATGTGGAAAATATCAACGACGCACCTGAAATAACAGCCTATACTCCCGCGTCTACTATAGCACTGGATCAAAACGATACTCAAGTGTTTACGGTAACAGCCATTGACGTGGATCTGGAACCGATAAGCTATGAATGGGTCTATGCCTACACGTTAAACGGTGTGGACTATGTCGATATCATGCAAACCACAGGACCCACACTTGCTGGCAACGACACGTTTACGCATCTGTTTAATATCCCGGGCCACCACACTGTTACTATTACTGTAACTGATGCTGATGGGCTGTCTGACAGCCATACCTGGCAGATAGAAGTGCATCCTGAAGGCCCGCAATTTGATCCAGAGGGCCTGGTTACACATCCTTTCAGCCAATCGGTAACAAACCTTAGCTTTGGTACTGAGGGACTGGTGATTTCTGCTCCTGGAATTGATCAGACTGGCTTGGTGATATATTATACCAGCAGCTCTACAAACCCGCTGGTGCCTGATTATTCTACACCTCAAGTATATACTGGGCCGATCCCAATACCTATTCCTCCCAGGGACTATACTTACACAGTCACTGCCTGGTACACACATCCGGATTTCCCGGAGTCCCAGCATGTGACGAGAATTTACCGCATGACCGGTAAAGTAAGCCCTCCAGTATTTGTAGAAACGACAGGTATCATTCGTTCGAACGATCCCTTTGCGGTTCACATTTCCGGTGAAGCAGGGCTTTACGATGATATTTATTATAGCTACGATGGCGGCCCCTGGACACTTTATACAGGAGAGATTTTAATTCCTGCGCATACAGTGGCCACACTCAGGGCCTATGCAGTAAAAGACGGTTGGGAAGATAGCGACCCCTCAGCAGAATACGTTTATGACGTCAGACGGTTTGTGGAATTTGCCGCTCCCAGTTTGATTGCTGATCCAGTTATGGATCCGGATGGCAGTTACTGCGTATGTATATACGAGAGTGTCCATGTGAATTTTGCCCCCGTTGTCACAAATCCTGCAGCAGCAAAAGTTTACTACCAGATTCAGACCGGGATCAATACAGGCTCTGGAGCGATCGATCCTTATGCTTACGACCCGGCAGCGATCCAACTCTATGATCCTCTGAATCCTCCCACACTGGAAATCTTTCACACCAGCACCATCCTCTGGTGGGCTGAATACACGGATACTAATCCTGATTATCTGATCAGCGATATCCACAGATACCCCATGCCGGTGAAAAATCGCACCAAGATGAGCTTTTGGGGAAGTGGTAACGATTCTGTATTCAATCCTCCTGCCGGAACCTATACCACACCGGTGGATGTTTTAATAAATACTACCACAGTTCCCGCCAATGCCACTATCTGGTACACTATAGATGGTGGAGCACCGCAGCCTTATCTGGGTGGAACTATACATGTGGAAGAATCCACAGTCTTGATGGCTTATGCGGATCCCATGCCGCCACTGACCACTATGGAAAGTCTGCACTGGACGGCCGCTTATAATATCACAGGCACCTTGCCGATACCTCTCATTGCACCTCCTGGATTCCCCACAGTGCAGATGTATGAGAATGATATCCTGGTCACCCTCTCAATGCCTGCAGACGACCCTGCCTGGGCTGGAGCCACGATCCGTTATACCATAAATGGTATTGATCCGACTGCATCCTCACCAGCTTATACTGCTCCTCTGCCTTTAGCCCAAGGCATTTGGCAGATAAGAGCACGTGCTTTTCTGACCGATTGGGTAGAAAGCGGCGTAGCTTATACCGAATACTATGTAAAGACTCTGCCGGTTGTCACCTTTGGGATTTTGGAAACCACGCATTACAATGATATCAATGTGGACATGCATGCCTATGGAAGCGCTGAGATTCGCTATACCTTAAATGGTGATGATCCTACACCCGGATCTCCCTTGTATAGCACACCAATTCCTCTGGCTATAGATCCTGCCGGTCCCTTCACCCGTACTTTCCGGGCGAGTGCTTTTCTTGCTGGATGGGTAACTAGCTTACCGGCTGAGATCAGCTATACGATGATTCCCACAGTAGCCAATCCAAATATTAGCCCTGTGGCCACTCAGCATGATATGCCTATTACGGTTACCATCGATTCCGCTACTCCTGGAGCAGCGATCTGGTACACTCTGGACAGCAGCGAACCTGGTCCCGGCAATCCGAACAGCATACTGTACACCGATCCCGGTTTTGTTTTGGACACCACCAAGACAGTTCGGGCCATCGCAGTCAAAACTGGATTCCGCAGCTCGGAAATTGTCCGTCGCGATTATGTGATCGGCAGCAACATCAGTCCTTTGATCTTTACTCCGCCGGCTGGAGATTATACCAGTGCTCAGAATGTGACGATCATAGCGAGTCCGCCCAATGCCGAAATTTGGTACACCACGGACGGCAGCGATCCCGTAGCTGGAACCAATGGCACTCTGTTCAACGACCCCATCAGTCTGTTGACAAACACCCAAACCCTCATCAAAGCAGTGGCAGTATTGCCTCATTGGCAACCCAGATATGGTCAGGCTTTATACAATATCACCGGTAAGCTGGCAAGCCCAATGTTCACGCCTCCTGGGGGCCAATACACCATGGGCAGCACGGTGGATGTATCCATCACGGCTCCCAATGGAGATATAAGCTACAGCATAAATAGCGGTCCCTTTGTGGTCGCTGCTTCACCAGTAGAGCTGACTGTAACTGCAAACACCAGCATCGTGGCCAAGGCTGTGCTTGCAGACTGGGTAGATTCTGATCCTGCAATAGCCACCTATATCTTCAATTCGGCCCTCAATCCTCCCTTGATATCTCCAGTTTCCGGGACCTATCATGATCCTATCCAGGTAGTGATATATTCCACCAATCCCAGCTCGGAGATCTACTATACATTAGATCCTGATCCCCTTGTAGTTCCCAATATTTTATATACTCAGGGCACGACAGGATTTACCCTGAATCAATCCGGAGTAGTTCGGGCTATCAGTAAAAAAACGAATTGGCTTGATTCCATTGTGACTCAGAACAATTACATTATGAGAGCTCCAGCTCCTACCTTTACCCCGCCAGCGGGAACCTATGCCCAGGCCTTGGATATTGCTATCGGCACCCCCGGCGAATTTGATATCTGGTACACACTGGATGGTTCGGTGCCTGCGCCAGCTAATCCCTCTGCAATGCTCTATACTACCCCGTTGACCGTGAGCTCATATACCAGGATCCGGGCGATGGCTATGAGAACAGGCTGGGAGAATTCCGATGTGGTAGAGGCTATATACACTATTAACGGCAAGTTATCGAATCCTATATTCTCCTTGGCCGCTGGTACCTATATGACTCCGCAAACGCTTAGCATTACAGCTAATCCAGCCGGAGCCCAAATATACTATTGGTTGAATGGATCAATAGCCGATAGCACTCTCTATACGGCTCCAATTCAAATCACTGAGAATACGGTGGTCAGAGCCAGATCCTATCTGGCAAACTGGCTGCGTTCAGATAATGTTGAGGCGGATTATTTCCTGAAAGTGCAAGCTCTGGCAGGAACCCCTCCTCCGTCTGTCTATTACACAATCACTAATGTGTCACTTGACACAGCTACTCCTGATGTCAGCATATATTATACTACTGACGGAAGCATGCCCTCACAGACTTCCACACCATATACCGTTCCGATCGTAGTAACTGAGACCCAAAGAATTCGGGCCATAGCCTACAAGAATGTTCTTGATTGGTTGCCTTCGGATTTGTTTGATCAACATTATGTGATCAATCAGCAAGTTGCCGCACCTGAATTCAGCCCAAACGGTGGCGTGTTCAGTTCCGATCCAGTGATTGTCGAAATCACCACAACTACCGCTGATGCCACGATCTGGTATTCTATAGGCGGCGGAAGCTGGACCGAATACACTGTACCTCTGGAACTCCATGAAGGCAGCAGTGTGGTACGTGCTTATGCCAGCAAAGCTAACTGGACAGATTCACAGATTGTTACACAAAATTACATAGTTATCATTCCCACCGTGGACCTGGTACGTTTTGATCCTGTCGGTGGAATATACAATAACCCACTATCCGTCAGTCTTTATACTTCCACTGCTGGAGCACAGATTTATTATGCTCTGGGCACAGGAACTCCAGACCTGCTTTATAATGGCGCACCCATAGCCATAGGCGCTACTGAGACCATCAGAGCCAAAGCGGTGCTGAGCGGGTATCACGATTCGGAAATCACCGAAGCTACTTATACCATTTCACCACTCATGGTACTGTCTCCTGTATTGACTCCGGAAGCCGGGACCTACTCTGATCCCGTAACCGTGAGAATGTACTCACGTACCCCTGGCTCTACTATCCTGTACAAACTGGGCGAGGCTGCTCCTGAACTGGAATATGACCCTCTGAATCCTCCTGTCGTAACGCAAACCACCCTGGTTAAAGCCAAAGCGGTCAAAGCTGATATGGATGATAGTGAAGAGGTAAGCGCCCTGTACACCATCACTGGCAGTGTAGAATTACCAGCCCTTGTGTTTGATCCAGCTCCTGGGATTTACAACGCTGCGGTCCAGGTCACCCTGAACCAAAGTATGGTGCCGGCAGATGCAAGCTTGTACTACACTATCAACGGTAGCAATCCAGTGAATACTGTGTCGGCTACAAACTTCGTCTATACCGGACCTTTCATGATCAGCCCGGTGGACAATCCCAATGTAACAGTAAAAGTGAGAGCTTTCAAGAATCAATGGCAGCCCTCGGACATCGCTTCTGCGATCTATACTTTCCAGGCAGCCGCTCCTGTCTTTGATCCTGCCTCTGGAAATTTCACCGATGCTATTGCCGTGAGTATTGAAAGCAGCACCCCTGGTGCATCTATTCACTACACTACAGACGGTAGCAATCCATCAAGTACTGATGGCATTTTGTACACCGGAGCGATTAATATTCCTGCAGACAGCAACTACTTTATTAAAGCAGTAGCCTACAGGGAAAACTGGCTGCCTTCTACTATCGTTGCAGCCAACTATAATGTCACTGGCACTGTCCAGGCTGTAATGTTCAATCCTCCCGGAGGCACATATACGGAAGCGAAAACAGTGGTCCTTTCTACAGTCACTGAAGGCGCCACAATCCGCTACACCATTAATGGAGACGAACCTACAGCTACATCTACTATCTACACCATGCCGATAGCTGTTCCTTTGAATACTCCAAACTTCACCATCAAAGCCAAGGCTTTCCGTACTGGCTGGCAGAGCTCTGTCACCGGAACTGAAATCTATACCATCACTGGCCAGGTTGCTTTCAATCAGCCAGTATTCAGCCCTGCGGGCGGGACTTATGGAAATCCTGTTCAAGTCACCATCGCAGATCCGATACCTGCTGATGCCACTGTTTATTATACCACGGACGGCTCGATTCCATCAGCCCTCAATGGCAACGAATATAGCGGTGCCATCAATGTGAACCAGACCCTAATACTCAAAGCAGTCGCTGTAAAGAATGCCTGGACACCATCAGGAGTACAGACTGCGGAATATGAATTCCAGGCTGCTCCTCCTGCTTTCACTCCTCCTGGCGGATGGTACGAGAATGCCCAGAATGTGGTGCTCTCCACTGCCACTACCGGAGCCAGCATACGCTATACGACAGACGGGACTATCCCCACTGCCAGCAATGGCGTGGTATATACCAATCCCATCCCAGTCAGCGTAAATCAGGATATCAAAGCTTACACGCTCAAGGCTGGCTACCTGGATTCTGAAGTAATTAGCCAAACCTATGCTATTGGTAGCTACGTTCCTGTAGTGGCCACACCAGAATTCAGCGTGATCGGCGGGACCTATCCTACCTCCCAGAGTGTTGCCATTACCGTGTCAACTCCTGGAGCAACGATCCGTTACACTACCGATGGCAGTGATCCCAGCGATACTCAGGGAACTGTTTATACTGGCACAGCCATTACTGTTCCCTTGAATACGACAATGACCATCAAGGCCATTGCCTACAAAGCGGAATGGCAAAACAGCCAGATCAGCATCTCTACATATATCATTACTGGTACCGTGGCTTCCGTGGTATTCACACCTGCAGCAGGAACCTATACTGCAGCCCAGAACGTAGTACTTACTTCGGCTACAGAAGGGGCCTATTTCAGGTACACCACAGACGGGACCGAACCGAATATCAGTTCCTCGCTCTACACCACAGCGATTAACGTGCCTTTGAATAGTAGTCTTACTATCAAGGCCAAAGCTTATAAAACAGATTGGACACCCAGTGCTACTGGTACAGCTACTTACACCATCACCGGTCAGGTGATAATCCCCGAGCCGGTGTTCAGCCTCGCTCCCGGGACCTACGCCACTGCACAGACGGTCTCTGTGGGCAATCCCATTCCCGCTGATGCAGTCCTGCGCTACACTCTGGATGGAAGCGAGCCCAGTTCCAGTTCTCTGGTCATGCCGGCTTCGCTAAATCTACCCCTGGCCACCGTGACTACGCTCAATGTGAAGGCCTTTAAAGCGGATTGGATCTCCAGCCCAGTTTATACTGCGGTTTACA
>JAJBAW010000075.1 GCA_020532545.1 Candidatus Cloacimonadota bacterium
AAACTCCCGCTTTTCCCATCCAGCCTCAACGCGATGCGCTTTCAAGCTCCGATATCGCTCTGTCCAGATTATCTTATCCCTGTTAGATGTCGTGGAGATGGCGTGGAGATAAGGTGGAAAACATCCTCCTATCTCTACGCCATCTCCACCATAAGCTATGGGGGTGGATGCCTCCAAATGGCAGAATGGAAAGACTGAAGGATAGTCCACCAGAGACAATCAAAGAAAACCAGTTATTCCAGAGGGAAGGAAGCAGCCAATTAAAGAGCTTGACTGAAATAGCAAATATAAAGAGTGTTGCAATGAGTCATATGTTTTAGACAAATTGCCAGAACGGAGAACTTATTATGTTCTGAGCAAAACCCTTACATTATGACCCGGAGTTTACACCGACTTTTGAGACATCATTATAATACTTTGAGGTAAGCCAATGAAACGCATTCAGCCCTACAATCCAGAGAATTTTGAACGCATATTTATCGCAGTCATCGCCCTGATTTGCGCCGGGCTACTTATTTATCTGGGTATCGAAGGTCCTCTGATCAAGGGCAATATAGTGTACCGGACGCATCCTACTGTCTATAACCAACTTATTGCGCAGGATGCAGTAAATACTTTTGTTATTGCCCCCATACTGATTCTGGGAGCCTGGGGATTACTGCAGCGCAAACGTTTCGGCAAGTATCTCTTGGTGCTTACACCCCTGTTTTTGCTTTACTACGCCATTAGTTATGGTGTTGGCTGGGAGTGGATGGCGCCTGATTATCAGGGCAATAACCAGCTCTACTTTTTCCATTATCTGGGAGTGCTGATTTCTGCACTGCTGATCATGTTCTACACTTTGGATGCTTTTCCACTGCGGATGAAGCCACGCATCAAAAAGAAGCCTCTGATCATCTACTCGGCAATCTTCACCATTTTTACGTCACTTTTCGCCATGATGTGGATGAAGGATATCTTTACCCTTTTTGCCACTGGCACGACAGGAGGCTATGACATTTCGCCCGCAGCATTCTGGCTGGTGAGGTTCTTGGATCTTGGCTTTTCTGTACCCCTTGCTTTTATCAGCCTATATTTATTGTGGCTAAGGCCGCAAAGCAGCTTCCCTGTCCAAATGCTCCTGTATGGCTTTTTCCTGAGCATGAGTGTGGTGGTAAATGCCATGGGACTGGTGATGTATCTAAATAATGACCCTTTTGCCGATCTTAAAGGGAATCTGGTTTTCCTGGTTCTGCTGCTGATATCTATCACCGGATATGTCTTTATTTTGAAAGCCTATAAGAAGCCTAAGAGGTAATTGGTTTTCATGATCATAGAAATAGCTGATAGCTTTGGCATACCTTATATCCACTGATTTGAGGTAAATGCTTCTGAAATAAGGATCATGACTATGCGGTGATACACCCCGGGTATCAAGTGTCGTCCTGCGCTGTGCTCCGGACTCAAGGCAGTATTCCACGAGTCCCCAGCAGTCAACTGCTGGGCTATAGGCATGCGCCTGTCGTCCTAAGGGACTATTTTATAAGCGATTACCTCGCTGATCATCAGGATAAAACATCCATAATTGCTTAAACGAGAGCTCAAACGGATAGATCGCTAGCTGCCGCATTTTCAAAGAATACCAAACCCGTCGTCTGAACAGCTAATCGGATTTCAAGCGTTTCCATTCCACTTCTGCAATCTCCGTCAAAATTCAGCTTGACAAATAGTCTGCTTTTAAAGAATAAACAAAATAAGGTATATGAAATGAGATCAAAAAAGAGTAAAATCGTAAAAGAGCTTGACCCGCAAGAAGTTGAGGGGATCAGCCAGGCCAGGATACAGCACTATTTATCTCTGGGGTATCTTCCTTATATGGATGACAAATCCCATGTAAAATGGCTGACCCAAGCTCAGATGAGTATGCGCGGAATATCCAGCCGTCACGTTAGTGTGCGCATTCCTCACCGCATATTTCCCAAAAAGAAGACGGGCCGCTATCGCAAGAAAAAGGGTCGTCGCAGCTTTTTCCGGTTCATTAGGGACAATTGGTTTTTCATTACCGTGTCTTTAGTAATCGTTATATTTCTGATTTTAGCCTTTTTGGATCCCGACCTAATTTTTTAAGGAGTAGAATTTGAGAATCCTATTAGTAAATGATGATGGCATCGCAGCAGCCGGCATTCGCGCTCTGCAAAAATCTTTGAAAGAAGCAGGACATCAGGTAATAATGGTGGCGCCGGATCGTGAACGCTCTGCTGCGTCGCATTCGATCACTCTGCGTCAGGATATTCATGCCACCAGGATTGCCGAAGACGAATGGGCTGTGAGTGGCACCCCGGTGGATTGCGTGGTGATCGCCCTGCAAAAGATTATCAAAGAGAAGATTGACCTGGTGGTTTCGGGCATCAATGCTGGCCAGAATATGGGCGAAGACGTCTTATATTCCGGCACTGTGGCAGGAGCCGTGGAAGCCGCAATGTTAGGACACAAAGCCATTGCGCTCTCGATTAATGCCTATGAGAATCAGAATTTTGCCTCTGCTACAAAGTGGTTCATGAAGCTGATGGATGAAGGCATCACAGATCTGCTCCAGGCAAACGAAGTCTTGAACATCAATTTCCCCAATATCCCTCCCGAAGAAGTCAAAGGCGTAAGACTCACCAAGACCGGGCACAGAAGATATTACAATTTTGTAACGATCCTAGAAGAAACCGAAGATGCCTTTTCCTACCGGGTGGGTGGAAATGCACCGGAGTGGGATTTTGAGAACGGTACCGATTCTGAGGCTGTAAGCCAAGGCTATATCTCGATCACCCCTTTGGGTTTTGAGCTAACCAAACCCAGTGCTTTCCCAGCGATTTTGAGCTGGCTAGAACAGCAAAATCTAATGGAGTTCACGAGAACCCATGCGCTTTGAAGATCAGCGTTTGAGGCTGCTGGAAGACATAAAAGCAAGCGGCATTACAGATCCCGCTGTGCTCTCTGCCTTCAGCAAGATCCCGCGCGAAGATTATGTATTGCCGGAATTCAAAGAATACGCCTATCGCAACCGGCCTTTGCCCATCAGCATGGAGCAGACGATCTCTCAACCCTCGATGATCGCCATCATGCTGAGCGAACT
The DNA here is from genome assembly GCA_020532545.1 of Candidatus Cloacimonadota bacterium. Classification (GTDB taxonomy): domain Bacteria; phylum Cloacimonadota; class Cloacimonadia; order Cloacimonadales; family Cloacimonadaceae; genus UBA5456. The sequence goes on from JAJBAW010000075.1 coordinate 3,104, forward strand.
GAAGCTGGAGCCTTCCGACAGAGTCTTGGAAATAGGCACCGGAAGTGGCTACCAGACAGCTCTTTTGGCCAGCATAGTAAAAGAAGTCTGTACAGTGGAATTGCTCGACTCCCTATCTCTTGGCGCTCAGAAAATCCTCAAGGCTGCCGGATTTAAGAACATCTATTATCGCATCGGGGACGGTTGGGCAGGCTGGGAAAAAGCCTATCCAGCCTACAAAGAATTTGATAAGATCGTGGTTTCCGCTGCCGCTGAAGAAGTCCCATCCCGCCTTTGCGAGCAATTGGCAGAAGGCGGCATCATGGTGGTACCGGTGGGGGGAAGCCTCTCTCAGATCCTGCACATCATCGTGCGCGAAGAGGGAATGCTCAAGACTCGGCAGGCTTATCCCTGTGCTTTTGTCCCCTTAGTAAAAAAAGTGAAGTGAGGCAGGATATGAAAACAAGCTGGCAATGGTTAAAATCCCTATTCAGCAAACCTCAGACCTACCTGAGATATCGGGGCTATCCCCTATTTGCAGAGCTGGGCTCTTATGATCTTTATCTTTTGGATGATCGCATGCACGAACGGAAATTCAAGATTGGTGAGACGATCTTCGAATCCGGTTTCCCCGTGGAAGTAGTATATTTCATCAGATCAGGTGAGGTCTTGCAAAGTGGGGCGTACAGCAGCAATCAAGAAAGGACCATCTCTCATCCTCATCAATTGGGCCTCCTGGATATGTTCCACGGCGAGTACAGAAGCAGCACCGCTATCGCCAAAACCGAAGTGCTAATTGACGCCATATCCAGATCTGACCTCTTGGATTATATGAAGGCCAGACCTCATTGCGGAGTCAAAATTCTGGAAGCCGTTTGTAAAGAATTTTCAAACATGATCTTTGAAAAGGCCAAAGATAACTGATCATGAAGTGGGCAAAGATTCTATTCTTTATCCTGATGGCCTTTATCGTCGTAGCTGCCTTTATATTTTACAGCAAAGTCTTTGTTTACCTGATCGGAGCGGTAATTTTCAGCTATATTCTGGATCCGGCCGTGACCTGGCTGGAGCACAGGCGCATCCCCCGTTGGCTTAGCGTACTTTTTGTATATCTCACTGTAGCCGGCTTGATCGCTTGGTTTACCAGCAGGATGATTCCGGATATCGTGGCACAGGCCAATAATCTCATCGCCATCCTCAGCCAGGAAGGTGGCATCAATAAGGATATTCTTCTACAGGTTCCCTTTTTGCATGGAATCCACGAATATACCTTAAGTCTTGATGCACGAATTCCTGGATTAAACATAAGTAACGAATTTACCAATATCCTGGATAATGCCACTGGCTTCCTGGCCAAATTGCCGAAAGTGCTATTGGACAACTATTCCACCATCATTGGGGCAGTGTCTTTCCTGGGCATGATCCCTCTTATCAGCTTTTTCCTGCTCAAAGACAAGCATAAACTCCGCAAAGCTGCATTAAAGCTTAGCTCAAACCGCTATTTCGAGCTGGCCATCATCATTTTGGGCAAGATCGATAGCACGGTAGGCACCTATCTGAGAGCCATGATCTTTGAGGTAGTAGCGGTTAGTATTATGGCCTCCATCGCCCTCAGTATAGTGGGAGTAAGCAACCCGATCTTGATAGGCGTCACAGCCGGCCTGACCAATATTATCCCTTATTTTGGACCTTTTGTAGCCGGCGGTCTGGCCGTATTGACAGTTTTATTTGAAGGCGGCCCTTTGACAGCCATAGTCTATGCTGGTATTGCCATGTGGGCGGTGCAAGTGGTAGACAATAACATCGTATATCCGCTGGTAGTAGGTACCACGATCAATATGCATCCGCTATTGGTCTTGCTCACAGTATTGGCTGGGGGCTGGTATGGCGGAATCCTGTGGATGCTGATCTCAGTACCGCTGGCTTTCCTCACCTACAGCCTGGTTAGCGTATTATACACCAATTTAAAAGAATATAAAATCATATAAAGGGGACTTACGTGAGCATATTAGATAAATGTTACAATTTCACCGATGCCCGCAAAGCCATGGCCTTGGGCTATTATCCCTATTTTCGGGAGATTAGCTCAAAGCAGGATACCGAAGTGATCTGCAACGGCAAGAAGATGCTGATGATGGGCTCAAATAGCTATTTGGGACTCACCACTCATCCTCTGGTCATAGAAGCCGGAGTCGAAGCTTTGAGAAAGTATGGCAGCGGCTGTGCTGGTTCCAGATTCCTCAATGGCACCCTGGATCTGCATCTGGAGCTCGAAACAGAGCTGGCACGTCTGGTAGGGAAAGAGGCCGCTCTGGCCTATCCCACCGGTTATCAGGCCAATCTGGGCTGCATTTCAGCGATAGTAGATAAAAACGAATTCATTGTAATCGACAAATACGATCACGCCTCGATCATCGATGGTTGCAAGCTTTCAGATGGCACGATGGTGCGCTATAATCATAACGACATGGCCTCTTTGGAGCGCTGCCTGCAGAAGATAGACGGCAAAGCCGCTCTGATCGTGGTGGATGGCATATTCTCCATGGAAGGCGACATTGCAAACTTACCCGAAATCGCCGCCCTCGCTAAGAAGTATGACGCCAATCTGATGGTGGATGAAGCTCATTCTCTGGGAGTTTTGGGCGATAAAGGAGCAGGAGCTGCGGCGCATTTTGGCCTCACGAAAGAGACGGACTTCATCATGGGCACCTTCAGCAAATCGCTGGCCTCTGTGGGCGGCTTCATCGCTGCGGACGAGCCTTTGATCCATTATCTGAAGCATAAATCCCGCGCGCTCATCTTTAGCGCTTCTCTGCCTCCGGCTTCCACCGCCAGTGTCCTGGCAGCCATCAAAATCATGGAAGAAGAGCCGGAACGGATTGCCCAGCTTTGGGATAATACAAATTATATGATGTCCGAATTCAAAGCCATGGGCTATGATACCGGAACTAGCTGTACGCCCGTGATCCCTCTGCACGTAGGAGACATGATGCATGCCTTCAATATGTGGGCACGCCTGGGCGAAGAGGGCGTTTTCATCAATCCCATCATCCCACCCGCAGTGCCACCGAATAGCTGTTTGATCCGTTGCTCCTTTATGGCAACACACACGAAAGAGCAACTCGATATGGCTCTGGAAAAGTTCAGAATGATAGGCAAAGAGCTCAAAATTATCTGAAATGAAAACTGTCCTTGACAGGATGTCACAAAGTATTTGAGTGCCTATCACTTAAAACCTGTAACCAAAATACAGAAATATATGGAGGAATAATGGCAAGCAAGAGTAGTGCTGAATATTACAGCGATCTCAAAGCTATGTCTCCTATCCGCGCTATAGCAGAGACATTGATGAACAGTCACCTGGTGCGCAAAGTCAATATCAGGGAAGCTTACGAAATGGCAATGAAGCAACCTGGGGTCACGATTACTGACCTGCCGATGTATCCGGAATTTGTCAAACTCCACAATCTACCTAAAGACGCTATGATCCTGGACGATTGTCATGGAATGATCCTGGGACGCACAGCCAAAGCCAGACGCTTTTATCACCGTTTGGACGCTTCCAAAAAGAACAAGCTGGAAGGAGATTTACGCGAAGCTATTTATCAGATGCAACACTATCCCCTCATCATGGCTGAAGCTGTCTTGGGCATGGATAATGACCTGATGATGAAAGCCACTTTTATCACCACCGAGTCCGACGCGGCTAATATGTTCAATTGGTTGGTGAATTTCACTCCTTATGAGTCCGTCAAAGCGGAATATGAAGCCAGCCCCAAATTGCCCATTCAGGATGTGATCATCATCGGCTTCAACGAATGGACTTGTGACGACCCCTTTTACAACAATGTAGGTGCTCCCCAGCTCGCACTGGTGGATGAAAAGCACAATGTAATGGTCAATCTGGGTATGCGCTACTTTGGCGAACGCAAGAAAGGCACGCTCACCATGGCCTGGACCTCTGGCATCAGAATCGGCATGGCAGCCTGTCATGGCGGTATCAAAGAACTTGATTTCTCTACCTGCGAAGACAGCAAGTATCACAAATTTGGCAAACGCTCCATCGCCTTTTACGGCCTCTCCGGAACCGGTAAATCCAGCCATACGAACTCACATGACAATGCCGGCACCATGCCCAAGGGAGTCTCCAAAGTGGTCTTGCACGACGACGCCTTCCAGATCGATCTGAAAAACAAAGTCTGCCGCGCCTGGGAACCCACTCTTTTTGACAAGACCGATTCCCGCCCTGTGGACCATCCAGACTGGAAGTATTGCCTGTCGCTGATGAACCACGCCATCCTCAATCTGGACGGCAAACGCATCCCTGTGGGCCAGGATTTGCGCAATTCCAATGGCCGCGCCCTTCTGGATCGCAGCCTTTTAGGAAATTATGTCAACCGTTGTGCCTTCCCCAAGGCTCTCTGCTGGCTCATGAAAGACAGCGTGCTGCCTCCCATCCTGAAATTCAAGGATAAGAACCTGGCCGTGGCTATGGGTGCGGCTCTGATGACTCAACGCAACCGGGCCGAGAACGTGACCGAAGAAGACCTGAAGAAGCTGGTTTTCGAACCCTTTGCCAATCCCTTCAGAGTCTATGAGCTCTACCGCGATGTGGAAGCCTTCCTGAATGTAGTGGAGAATGGCGCAGAATGCTATTGCTTCAATTCCCGCGGATATTGGAAGAATTCTGATTCCGATCTGGAAGCCATCCCGCTGAAGACTTCACTGGCACTGCAGACCGCCATCCTCACCGATCAGATCGAATGGGAAGATTGGGACATCTTGCCCAATGCCATGATCCCCACCCGTGAATCCATCGAAAAGATTCTGCCAGGGTATTACGATCGCTACGACCCCAAAAAACGCGGCAATACCAAAGACTATCTGGGATTGCTCCAGGATCGTTTCCAACAGCGGATAAACTATCTGCTAGAGAGCGACCTCAAAGAAAAACCTGAATCCCAAAAAGCTCTGCTGGATTCGCTGAAACTGAAGATCTAAAGCGAAACCAACACAGCATTCATCATATATAAAGCCAGGATAATCCCTGGCTTTTTTCTATTATCTTCCAGGTGGATGGCCGCTGATACCAAGTCCCCAGCCAACCCAAACCTCAGACTCGATATATTTTATGACCTTTTATTTACATATCCTACAGCGACTTGGAGCACCGATCTACTAAATATATAGGCTTTAGTGAAAATACTTCTTGCCAAAAATCCAGCCCCGCACATCTTGGTTAGTAAATACTTACTTACCTAAACTAAAACAAAGGAAAACCTGATGGATATTACGAAAAGACAGATGGAGATCGTGCAAGCGGCGATCAAGGTCATTGCTCAGCAGGGCTACGAAAAGCTCACCACCAAGAACCTGGCGAATAGCCTGGGGGTGAGTGATGCTGCCATGTACAAGCATTTTGACAGCAAAAGAGAGCTTATCCACATGATCCTCAACTATTTTCAACACATATCCAACCGGTCGATCGCACAGATCAATGCCCAGGAGCTCAGCCCCCTGGATAGCATCAGCAGCTTTGTACTCAGCCGTTACGATCTCTTTACCGCAGACCCCGATCTGGCTATGGTCATCTTCAGCGAAGAACTTTTCAAAAACGACCACAGCTTCGAAGGTAACCTGCTCACCGTGATGCACATCCATCGCGACGAAGTGATGAGATACATCATGCAAGGACAGGAGATCGGGCAGATCCGAACTGAGCTCAATCCGCTGCATCTTTTTCGGATCATCGTGGGCTCCATGCGGCTGACTGTAACCCAATGGAACATGAGCAAGCACGCCTTTTCCCTGATGGAAGAAGGCAATTCACAATTACAAACTATAATAAAACTAATAGAGGTAGCAAAATGATACGTCAGATCATCAAAATCGACGAGGATAAATGCAACGGCTGCGGGGTTTGCATTCCGGGATGCCCGGAAGGGGCTCTGCAGATAATAGATGGCAAAGCCAGGCTGGTGAGCGATCTCTTTTGCGATGGCTTGGGTGCCTGTTTGGGAAATTGTCCCCAGGGTGCCATCCTGGTGGAAGAACGAGAAGCCGAGCCTTACAGCGAAGCTCTGGTAATGGAAAACATCATGAAAGCTGGTGTCAATACCATCAAAGCGCATCTGCACCATCTCAAAACTCACGGAGAAATGGGATACTATAATGAAGCGCTGAAGATTCTGAAAGACAATGATTACGACATCGAATCCCTCACCACCGAAGAAACCATGGCCTGTGGCTGTAGCGGCACCCATGCCAAGACTCTAGAGCCTGCCAAGGCTGAAAACCCAATGGGCGGTGAACTGCACACAGAGCTGAGACAGTGGCCGGTGCAGCTTGCTTTGGTCAATCCCGCGGCAGAATATTTCGAGAATGCCGATCTCTTACTTTCGGCAGACTGTGTGCCTTATGCCTACGCAGATTTTCATCGCCGCTTTTTGAAAGGGAAGGTCGTGATCACCTTCTGCCCAAAACTGGATCCGGATATTGAACGGTATATAGATAAATTGTCGCAGATATTTATTCTGCATAAGATTAAAAGCGTGAGCATTGTGCGCATGGAAGTGCCTTGTTGTGGTGGAATGGAAGTCGTTCTGCAAAAAGCACTGGAACGCGCAGGCAAAATGCACTTTGTGAAAGTAAACGTCATCAGCGTTGATGGCAAAATCATCTAAGGAGAAAGTACATGGAAAGCAGATACTACAAAGACCTCACTCCCGTGCTGAATGCCAATGGCATGGTCGGCACCAAGATTTACGTACAGCCCGAAGGCGAAATCGTCCATCTGGAATTCCAGCCCAAAGCCCATCTGAAAGCTCATAAAACCCCTGTAAACGTAGCATTTTTTGTGCTGGAAGGAACTGCCACCCTCACCATCGGAGAAGAAAGCCAAAGCTTCCCCGCCGGCACCATCATCGACAGTCCCAAAGACATCCCCCATGCTGTTACCAATGAAGGCGATACGCTGATGCGCATCCTCGTCATCAAAATGCCCAAACCATAAGAATAATAGGAGAAACACACCATGAGTATGTTTTGTTACCAATGTCAGGAAACCGCCCGCAATCTGGGTTGCACCGTCCGCGGCGTCTGTGGAAAACCAGAGACGCTTGCAAAATTGATGGACCTCTTGATTTACAGCCTGAGAGGTCTGGCCTATGTCTCACACAAACTGATTCAAAACGGAAAGTATTATCCCGAAGATTCTATTTTTGTGATGCAAGGACTCTTCAGCACCATCACCAACGCGAATTGGGATGAAAAAGTCTTCACTGATCTTATCGACAAAGCCATTGCTCTGCGCGACCAGAGAAAAGAAGAGCTTTGCAGCATTTTGGGACAGAAATGTGACAAATGCCCTGAAGCTGTTACCTTCACAATCAGCAAAGATCAATATGAAGATTTTGCTGCCAAAGTGGGCGTGCTCAGAACCGAAAATGAAGACGTTCGCAGCCTGCGTGAAACCATCACCTACGGCCTCAAAGGCATTGGTGCTTATGGCGACCATGCTGCTATGCTTGGCTTTATGGACGACGATGTAAACAAATTCATGATGGAAGGCCTGGCTGCGACTATCGATGATAGCCTTACTGCCGATGAACTGGTCGCCCTGGTGATCAAAACCGGTGACAATGCCGTGAAAGTGATGGCCAAGCTGGATGAAGCCAATACCACCACCTATGGCAATCCCGAGCCCACTCATGTTAATATCGGTGTCGGTAAAAACCCCGGCATCCTGGTTTCAGGGCATGATCTTAAGGATTTTGAAGAGCTGCTCATTCAGACCGAAGGTAAAGGCATCGACATCTATACCCATAGCGAAATGCTGCCGGCAAACTACTATCCTGCCTTCAAGAAGTTTGATCATTTCCATGGCAATTACGGTTCCTCCTGGTGGCATCAATTGGAAGATTTCCAGAACTTCAACGGCGCCATCCTGATGACCACAAACTGCATAGTGCCCCTGCGTAAAGAAAACACCTATCTGGACAAAATGTTTACCACAGGTATGGCTGGATATCCTGGTGCAATGCATATTGCCGACCGCACTGATGGCAAACCCAAAGACTTCAGCCCTGTGATCGCAGTAGCTTTGAAGAGCGAGCCTCCCAAAGAAATCGAAACAGGCGAAATCGTGGGTGGATTTGCCCATGCTACAGTGCTTTCTCTGGCCGATAAAATCGTAGATGCTGTGAAATCAGGTGCGATCAAACGTTTCGTAGTGATGGCAGGTTGCGATGGCCGCATGCCCTCCCGCAAATACTTCACCGAAGTAGCCGAAAAGCTACCGGAAGACACAGTGATCCTCACAGCCGGTTGTGCTAAATATCGCTATATCAAGCTCAATCTGGGCGATATCAATGGCATCCCCCGCATCCTGGACGCCGGTCAGTGCAACGACTCCTATTCCCTGGCCGTGATCGCACTCAAGCTCAAAGAAGTCTTTGGACTCGATGATGTGAACGATCTGCCCATCTCCTTTGACCTCGGCTGGTACGAGCAAAAAGCGGTGGCAGTACTGCTCGCGCTGCTCGCGCTGGGCTTCAAAAACATCCAGATCGGGCCTACCCTGCCTGGTTTCCTCTCTCCAAACGTAGCCAAAGTGATCATCGATACCTTTGGCCTCAAACAAACTACCAATGCAGAAGATGATATCGCTGCCATGATGGCAAACTGATAACATCATCTTATAAGATAAAATCGAGGCAGGACTTGGCGACGAGTTCTGCCTTTTTGCTTGTCCAAACCCCAGATCCAGCTCGCGCCACCCATTCGCTTTTAATGCGTTTTTGACTCGAGATGACTCGGGAATTCGAGTCATCTCGAGTCGAAGACTAATTAGAAGCAAGTCAAACGGGAAAGTATGGCTGCGGCCTTAGCCCTTGATAAG
>JAJBAW010000011.1 GCA_020532545.1 Candidatus Cloacimonadota bacterium
AAAGATGTTCTTGTATGTTCAAAATGTGGTTATTGTGCCGAATGCAGTGAAACCAAGCATGTAGATTGCGATAAATCAGAAAAGCCCCTGGTTCAACCTCCCATCTATGTTGGGTAATTCCTGATCAGCAGTTCAATCTCTGTCTGGAACGCACCAGACACAGGGTACTGCGTCTCGACTTCTTCAATTATGCAGCCATCGTAAAGCTGTCTTTGCGGCTCTTGATAATCATCTCTCTGGCCTCGGGGGCTACAAATACCCCGATTCCACGCTTCTGATACAGCACGCCCTCTTCTACCAGAGCAGTGATTGCCTTGCCTGCCGTGAGGGGATTGATCCGGTATTCCGCAGCCAGTACGCGCAAGGATTTCAGTTGTTCATCCTCTTTCAGCGCCCGTGCCAGAATCTGCTCTTCGATCTGCTGCCTGAGTTGCAGATAGATGGGCATGTCATCTTTGAATGTATTCATTGCAACCTCTGTCGTATTATTTCACCCGGGCTGTCATGGTGATGTACCCAAGTAATACAGTAGTCCGGTTCTTGTCAAGAACTTTCTTGGTTTATTTTGATGGTGGAGGCGTAAATGATTTTAAGGTAGGGGTATAGAGTATCAAGGTTTTTGCAAATCGGAGATGAAATGGACAGCAGATATGATTCTATAAAAAACGTGGGAAACACCGGGCGGTGTTCCAACGTATCGGAAGGCATTCTATGACTTTTACTTCTTGTATTGATCTATAGCAGTAAGGTACATACTTTCAGCGTTATCTGCAAGTGAGTCGTCGATATTGTTGTAGATGCTTTCAAAAACGGAATCTTCGTAATAGTCCTCTCCAAGTTTATATTGGTATTTATTAGAGAGAATCTTGAGGTTGATGTGCTTTGCCAGATTCTCGAAAGCAATATAAGGGATACGAAGATTCTCTTCTGATATCTGGACTTTATCTATAGTGTGCGGTTTGAGGATGTGAGTACCAATTTCGTGCGAAATAAAATGGTCAAAGAAATACTTTGGGCAATGTTCAGTAATTGCAGGGAAGATATTTACACCGTAATGCAATGAATTAGCTCTTGGCCCGAACTGCAGAGATGGGACAATAAGCAACTGGTATTGTTCGGATAACAGTTCAAAACCGGTAGCGAATTCCCACTTACCTATAATGTCGTTCTCAGCAAAAATCTCGTTTATGTAATCTCGTGTTCTTTCGATAATCGCTTTGTCCTTATCCCAGTTCAGTTGCAGGTATCTGCGATAATTTGCTTTGTAAATAGTGCTTAGGTGCTTTATTCTGATTAGCTTTTCTTCTTGATCTAAGGAATTGATGTTTGATAAAAAGTAGGGATTGAACTCCCTCAGGCGACTAATGTGATCGCCATATCTTTCGAACAGCGGGCTTGTATCCATTACTTCATGGCAATGTTCCAAACAGGAAAAATACTCTGTTAGACCTTCACTATTTTCACGAAAAGCATACGCTGGAAGAAAGTAAAACAGTTCTACTAAGGAGCCACCAGAACCGTCTCCAAAACTCAAGTCATCTGAACAAGCTTGAATATAGCTTCGATCTGCATCAGACAGAAAACCGTGCATGAGTTCTTTATCTTCAATTTCCCAATTTATGCCACAATAAGCTTGAATATAGGTTAAGTAGTTGACTACAGGGTTTGCAATGGGTACAACTTTTTTCATCTATACACATCCTCTTTTTCAGATTTACAACGAATCTACAATGTGTGAATCTTGATAAAACTGTCAATAATTATTTATTACGGCTTGTATATTATTGTACAAAAAGGACTTGAAAGCTGCAAATGGCTATTTTAGGCATACCTGTGATTACCGTTTATGGTGAGACTCCAGTATCAACCTTTTTGCAAATCGGAGATGAAATGGACAGCAGATATGATTCTATAAAAAACGTGGAAAACTCCGGGTGGCGCTCCCATGTATCGGAGGGCATTCTATGTAGGGTCTGTAGGCAGACAGCGCTGTTGTCCAAGTGATAAAGTTTTACTTACACATAAGGACTCCAGAATGCGATGTCATTGTGGATGAAACCCGTATTGATATTGCAAGCGAACGCTTTTAGGGTTGACAGTACTTGGCGCAACAATAATTGTCTTACCTAGAAGTTTTGCGAACAAAGAGGAATTGATAATGCGCATCAGCATGGACAAGCGTCTCGAGTTACTCTTTACTGTCATGTATTTGTCTGAATATGAAGACCCAAGTTTTTGCGTGGATTGTGAAGACGTTTTCGTTCAGATGATCAGGGGTAAGTTTAACCAGTTTTCCGCCCACCGAGCCGTTAGGGATTTTCCGAAAGTATGGAAAACAGGCATCGACTGCGCATCTTTACCTTACTACGCGCTGGCGTTAACCAGAAACATCACCTTTAATCCAGCGATCCATGCTGCACGTTTGCACGATGACGTAAGCTCCAGAGAAGATTTGAGCGTTTTTACTGCGAGCCTGCGGAGCTTTTATCTGGAGAGTGGTTTTGATAAACACTTCAACCTGCTCAGATCGCAACACGGCCAATACCTGTCTAAATTGAACGCCATAATCAAGCGCAAACCTCTTCAGCAGGTACTGGAAGCATATCTGGGGCAAAAATTCCCGTTGACTGGAGTGGTGTTGTCCACTTATTTGAAACCATTCCTATCTGTAACGCTTACAAGAGCAGTTGGAGAGAAAGTCTACTGCATCTGCAGTCGGCGGGGCTTGGAAATCGCCGACCAGAACGGCAACCTTGAACGTATCTTGCTTTCAGCAATCTGGCACGAGTTTTCGCATCATGTGATCAATCCTCTGACCGATGGTCTGTTTGATCATCCTGACACCTTGAACGATCAACAAGCAGAATGGTGCTGTTCTTTGAATGAAAGCATCATCTGGGCGATAAACATCAGACTGCTGATCAAAGAAAGTATCATATCCAGCCAAGACATTGGCTGGATGGTTAAGAACGCGGCTAGGAATAGAGCGCCCCATACCGGGATAATGCATGAACTGCTTTGTACTTATGAACAGAATAGGGATATTTATCCTACTATGGCAGATTTTCACCACGTGTTGGCGAAGTCGGCAGGTTCACCACCATAGTATAGCCCCCCTCAAACTGGATCTCGCACCAATCCACCTTATCATATTGTTCAGAAGGGACTTGACCACGGTTGCCACTGGTTCTGTGTTGGAGCCCTTAATCAACAGTCGGGTAATTTAAGAAGGAGATCAAGATGAACAAGCAAAACAAGAAAGGACGATGTATCATCAGTAAAACATATAGTAAGCGAGGGATTTATGTCGTCTCTTTCAAAGCAGAATTGAGAGAACCGAAACAAGATCGAGACTGCCAAGATACTCTTTCCGGAGAACCAAGATACACCTACCCTGATCATTCAGTTCCTTACCTACAAGCAAATACCATAAAGAGTCCTGTAGGGACGAAATTTCAGATAGAAACCCAATAACAACATACCCTAGAGAGTGCCGTGGGCACGGCATTTCAGATAGCATTTACGGCAGGCTTATAATGCCGAAATCTATAGGGCATTATTCCGATAACATCTGTGGTTCTCATGAAGCAATTCTTGTTAACCAATATACCGTCCCCACGGGACTCAGGGTGTATTCTGCTGTCTTGGCTATCTAAAATAACGTCCCTCTGGGACTTGACTGCCTATATCCCCTTCAGATTCCACACCTTTCTGGCGTAATTCTTCACAACCTCATCGGCAGAAAAAGGCCCCATGCCGGAGATATTGGCCACGCTCATCTGATTCCAGTGCTGGGGTTTGCGATAAGCCAGCTCCACATCGTGCATCGCCCGGATATAATCCGGTAGATCCTTGACCAGGCAATATTCATCGCCTTGATTGACCAAGAGATTCACCAGGGTCTGAAACTGCTGTGGATCCAGCGGGGTCAGCTCTCCAGAGTAGATGAAATCCATGATTCTGGAGAGTCTGGGATCGGCCTGGGCCAGGGTATAGGGATCGTATCCAGATGCTTTCAGCTCTTTCACTTCATCTGTCTTCATGCCAAAAAGGAAGAAGTTTTCGGCACCCACGGCTTCTCTGATCTCGACATTGGCGCCATCCAGAGTTCCCACTGTGAGTGCACCATTGAGGGTGAACTTCATATTTCCGGTGCCGCTGGCTTCGGTGCCGGCCAGGGAAATCTGCTGTGAGAGCTCTGCTGCGGGCATAATCTCTTGAGCCAGGGTCACGCTGTAATTTGGCAGGAAATTCAGGCTGAGCACTGCAGAAAGCTGAGGATCTTGCTTGATATATTCTCCCAGACGGCAGATGAAGCTGATGATGAGCTTGGCCACTTTGTAGCCAGGGGCAGCCTTGCCGGCAAAGAAGAAGCTGTGCGGATGCACCTTTTTACCCTCGCGAATTTCAAAGATCAGATGGATGATGTGCAGGGCATTGAGGAGCTGCCGTTTGTACTCGTGCAAGCGTTTGGCCTGAAAATCGAAGATGCTCCCGGGATTCAGCTCTATTTGCAGGCTTTTCTGGCAATACAGGGCAAAATCCTCTTTGTTGTGCAGCTTCACTTCGGCCAGATCCTCCAGGAAGGTCTGATCCATCTGCAATTTGCGCAGTTTCGAGAGCTTCAGCAGGTCTTTTCTCCAGGCTTTGCCGATCGCTTTGTCGATCAGGGTGGAAAGCCGGGGATTACTTAGCATCAGCCATCTTCTGGGGGTGATGCCATTCGTGATGGCCAGAAACTTCTCGGGCGCAAGCTTGTAAAAATCATGAAATACCCGGTCTTTTAAAATCTCGGTATGTAGCTCAGACACGCCATTTACATGGCTGGAACCCACAATGGCCAGATGCGCCATACGCACGGACTTCACGGGCTCTTCTTCTATGATAGACAAGCGTCCCAAAGTAGCAGAATCCAAGCTGAGAGAAGACAAAAAGCGTTTATTGATCTCATAGATGATTTCCAGATGGCGGGGCAGGACTTTCTGCATCTGCTCCACCGTCCACTTTTCCAGAGCTTCGGGCAAGATGGTGTGATTCGTATAGTTACAGGTCTTTTGGGTGATCTCCCAAGCGGTTTCCCAAGGCAGATTCTGCTTGTCCACCAGCACCCGCATCAATTCAGCCACCGTGATGGCGGGATGGGTGTCGTTCATCTGAATCACGGCAAAATCCGGCAGGCGGCGATAGTCCTTGGATTTCTTCAAGAAACGCCGCAGGATGTCACTGAGCGTGGCAGAAACGCAGAAGTATTCCTGTTTGAGCCGCAATTCTTTGCCCTGCATGTTGTTGTCGTTCGGATACAGGACTTTGGAGATGATCTCAGAACTGTTTTTGTCTGCCACAGCCTGCACGTATTCACCTTCGTTGAAGTAACAGAGGTCAAAATCGCGGGAAGATTTTGCGCTAAAGAGGCGCAGGGTATTCACATAGTTATTGTGATAACCGGGAATCAGGTAATCGTAAGCCATGGCCATCACAGATTCCGCTGCCGTCCATTTGCGATAGAGAGAGCCGTCCGCACGCACGGCAGAATCTACGCTGCCGCCAAAAAGCACGGGGTACATTCTTTGGGGATAAGGCACTTCCCACACGGAGCCAAAACGCAGCCAGTTGTCCGGCGTCTCCACCTGCTGGCAGTCCTTGATGTGCTGAAAGAAGATGCCGTATTCATAGCGGATGCCATAGCCATAGACCGGGATTTCGAGGCTGGACATGGAGTCCAGAAAACAGGCTGCGAGCCGTCCCAAACCGCCATTGCCAAGGCCGGCGTCCCATTCCAGATCGTTCATAAAAGACAGATCGTAACCCATGTCTTGCAAGGCTTTTCGGGCCTGACTTTCCACGTCAAGATTCAGGATGGCATTGTTCAAGCTGCGACCGATGAGAAATTCCAGCGAGAGATAATAGACGCGTTTGCGGTTCAAAGCATATTCCGAGGTCTGGGTCTTCAGCCAATTATCCAGCAGGATTTCCTTGATTACCGTGGCAAAGCTAAGATAGCTATCGATGGCGCTGGCGGAATGCCGGTCCTTGCCACGGTCAAATTTGAGATGATGTATAAAACGTTTTATAATGTCTTCGACAGTGTTCTCCAAACGAGCTGAATCCAGCATATCGGCCAGAACTTTCTTCATCCTTAACCTCCTGATCTAAATAAAAGTTAGTACAAACAATGTAATCCATTCGAGCCTGAAACAAAAACAAATAATCCCTGGATAATATCCTCTATATCAGAGGCTTAGTTTTGCCGGAAACTCTGTAGGAAGGACTCTAATACAGGATTGGATGCGTCCCCGCGTCCAGTAAGACCACAGCCCTTTACAAAAGAAAGTAGTTCTCATTCGACGCGAGACGCGTCCAATCCAACCCAATCTTCTCGATCCGAGACGGATCGAATCCTGTATTCTCTATTTTGAACAGTCTCCTCAGCTTCTTATCTGCCCAATTTAGAGTTTTTGATTGACAGAATATATCTTATCTTTTAGTATGCAGCAAAATAAGATGGGAGACACGCATGAACGAAAAAAAAGTGGAAGAACTCAGCTTTGAAGAGGCTTTAAAGGCCTTGGAAGATACAGTTGATCAGCTTTCGGATAGCTCCACCACGCTGGAGCAGACCCTGGTCCTGTACAGCGAAGGGGTAAAATATCTGAACCGCTGCCGCGCCAAACTGACTGAAGTGGAAGCCAAGATCAAGCTCATCAGCGCAGGGCTCCCACCGCAGACAGAAAGCACGCAAGTAAAGCTCTCGCAGGAGGATGATGATGATGGACGTTAATGTATTGATCAAAAAGGATATGAAAGAAAAGCAGGAATTGGTAAATATAGCCTTAGATCGCTTTTTACCCCGCAAGGACGAGTATCCCAAGGATATACACAAAGCCCTGCGTTACAGCACCTTCGCCGGTGGCAAACGCCTGCGCCCCTACCTCACCATTCTGGCCTATCAGCTCTACAAAGACAAGGCCGAGATGATCACCCCGGTAGCCGCCGCAATCGAGATGGTGCATACCTTTTCTCTGATTCACGACGACCTGCCGGATATCGATGACGATGAATACCGTCGCGGTAAAAAGTCCTGCCACACCGTATTTGGTGAAGGCGTGGCACTTTTAGCTGCGGATTCACTGCTGATCTCCGCTTTTGAACTGATCACCCATAGCGAACTGCCGGACCGTCTCAAAGTACAGTTCGTCAATGAATTGGCGCATGAATCCGGCATCAAAGGGCTGATCGCGGGACAGATGGTGGATATCGAATCCGAAGGCAAGAAAGTGGATAAAAAGACCCTCAGCTTTATTCATAATAATAAAACCGCCCGGCTGATCAATCTCAGCCTGCGTTTTGGTGCCCTGGGTGCCAAGGCTCCGGCCAAAGACCTGAAAGTAATCGAGGATTACGGCAACAAGATCGGCATGGCCTTTCAGATCATAGACGACCTGCTGGATATCGAAGGCTCCAAAGCCACGCTGGGCAAGACCATCGGCAAAGATGAGATTCAGGGCAAGGCCACCTTCCCCTCTGTATTCGGCATCGAAGAAAGCCGGCAGATGGCCGCTGATCTCACCGAACAGGCCAAAGCGCGCATCGCCACTTTGGGCGATAGAAGCATCAAACTGCGCATCCTGGCAGACTATTTACTGAACCGCAAATCATGAAGATCGCCTTTCAAAAGCTCCATCCTGCCGCGCAGCCGCCTCAGCAGATGAGTGCTGGCGCCTCTGGCTACGATCTTTTCGCCTGCCTTTCTGAAGAAGTCACGCTGGATATCGGCAAAAGACACGCCATTCCCACCGGCCTGGCCATCTCTCTGCCCCAGGCTTATGAAGCTCAGATCAGACCCCGCAGCGGCCTGGCATTAAAGCTCGGGCTGGGAGTGCTGAACTCTCCCGGAACCATTGATAGCGATTATCGGGGCGAAATCAAGGTGATCCTGATCAATCTGGGTGACCAGCCCATCAGCATTACTCCCGGTATGCGCATCGCGCAAATGGTCTTTGCCAAAGTGGAGCAAGTGGACTTTGTTGAGAGCGAAAACCTGGATGAAACCAAGCGTGCCGATGGTGGCTTTGGCCACAGCGGTCACTAATAATGGAGCGCAAAATGAAAGATATAATAGCAAGAATAAATGAACTTAGAACCCAAAAGAACGCGCTGATTTTGGCGCATAACTACCAACCTATCCAGATTCAGGAGCTGGCTGATTATCGCGGGGATTCCCTGCAATTGGCCATGCTTTCTGCCCAGTTGGACAATCCTCTGATCGTCTTTTGCGGAGTCCGTTTTATGGCCGAAACCGCAGCGATCCTGAACCCCAAAACCAAGGTGCTCCTTCCCGTCCAGGATGCCGGCTGCCCGATGGCGGATATGATCACAGGTTTACAATTACGTGAGTTCAAACGCAGCCATCCCGGCAGCACCGTGGTCTGCTATGTGAATAGCACCGTGGAGGTTAAGGCCGAAAGCGACATCTGTTGCACGTCATCCAATGCGGTGAAGGTGATCCAGTCTGTTCCCAAAGACCACACCGTGCTCTTTGTCCCGGATCGCAATCTGGGCTCTTGGGCTGCCAAACAGACCGGCCGCAAAGTGATCACCTGGGACGGCTACTGCCCTATTCACCAATGGGGTTTCACTACAGAAGATGTTGCCAATATGCGCGCCAAATACCCTGAGCACAAGCTGCTGGCTCATCCAGAGTGCGATCCTGAGATCGTGGATCAAGCCGATGAAGTGATGAGCACCGGCGGCATGATGAACTATGCGAAAACGCATGATAAAATGATCATCGCCACCGAAACCGGCCTCACCAATTATCTGCAGCATATCTATCCCGAAAAGAGCATCGTCACCCTTTCGCCCAAAGCGATCTGCCCGGATATGAAGAAGATCAGCCTGGAAGATGTCCTGGCCGCGCTGGAGCAGGAACAGTATCACATCCAGGTGCCGGAAGATATCGCCACCAAGGCCAAAGTCAGCATCGACCGCATGCTTGAGCTTTCTTAGAGTGCCTTGTATTTGGAGCAATATCCAGCCCTGAGCCTGCCTTTCCCGGATCAGATAATCCGTCAGGATCCCTCTGCTCTGGGAGCCTCACGCGCTACACAATTGCTTTATGATGCCGCTATCAATGAGTTTACAGGCATACCCCTCAGAGTACTGGAACTGGGCTGTGGCAGTGGAACCCTCAGCATCATGTGCGCTTTGGCCAGACCGCTTTGGCAGATCACAGCTATCGATATCCAGCCGCATCTCATAGAGCTGGCTCAGGCCAATGCCGAAGGCTGCAAAGTAGATATCAGCTTCCTGGTTCAAGATCTGAAACAGCATCAGGGAGAGTACGATCTCATTATCTCGAATCCCCCCTGGCAGAAACTTGGCAGCGGCATCATGAGCCCCTCCCTATCCCGCAATCTCAGCCGCTTTGAACTGGCCTGCAATCTGGCAGATCTGATCCGGAGTCTACAACTTTGTCTGGTCCCCACAGGCTCCGCACTGCTCATCTATCCTGAGTCCCGCAACCAGGATCTGAGCCAAAGCCTGGACAATACTTTACTTGACATAAAGCAGCAATACAAACATAGTGGCAAGAATACTTATGTAATTTCGCTGATAAAGCATGGGAGAGACTTATGAAAACACGTTTTTTTCTAATCCTGATACTGATGATCCTGCTCTTTGGAGCCTGGACCTATCTGGCGCATTCTGAGCAGGAAGGTCTGGTGCAGAACTATGAAGATCTGGCCCGCTTACCCGTCTATACCTATGTGAACGACACCGCATTGGTCTCCCCGCTCCTGGAAAAGCTGCGTCAGATTCCGGATCTGGATAGCCTCAGGCACGACACCGGATTTCAGGCCGCAGAAGAGCTGATCAGCGCTTACGATCTGCCTCTAACTGAAAGCGAAATTGCCACTTACCGTTTCCCGGATGTCATCACCATCACCTTCCCCCCTTCCGCACAAGGAATCGTAGCCAAGACCAAGGTTTTGGAGATTTTGCGTGCAGATCTGCCTGAAGACGATATCGACAGTCAAAGCACCGTCTATGCCAAGCTCTTAGAGTCTTTGAAGCGCAAAAAGACGAACTGGCTGTTCTACTCCTTTATGCTGAGCATAATGCTGGTGCTCTTGCTAAATAGCGTCCCCCTGAGCTTCGAGCAAAGGCTCTATTACCGGCAAGTGCGCAGCTCCCGCAGCGTGGTGGATATGATGCGCCTGCAGAAAAGCAGGATGAAGCGTGGCTGGCTGCTCATGATCTTGCCTCCGGCTTTGCCGATTTTGCTCTATTACGCCCTGGGCTATTTCAAGCTTTGGGAATATTACAACCTCTGGCGCAGCTTCGTGTTGATGGGACTGGTCAGTGTGCTGGGCAGCCTGCTTTGTTATTTCAGTTTCAGAAGCTTTGAACAGGAGGATATCCTGAGCCATTCAGAGCCCGTATGTCCACCTGCAGCCACCACGGAAGAGTATGATGCGTAAATACATCCCCAATGCCCTGACTCTCCTGCGTATCCTCCTGGTACCGCTCTTTTTGTATGCCATGTTCTTTCTTCCCGAGGGGATGAAGGCGCTCTACGGCCTGGTCTTCTTTGTACTGGCTTCCCTCACGGATTATATCGATGGCACTTTGGCGCGCGCTTGGAACGTGGTCAGCGATTTTGGCAAGATCATGGATCCTCTGGCAGATAAACTGCTGGTGCTCTCCGCTTTGGCCGCCTTGACCTGGCTGCCGCCCTTTTCCCTCTGCCCCATTATTTTCTTTGTGATCCTGATCCGCGAAGTGGGAATCACCATCCTGCGTGAAGTCTTTCAAAAGCGCGGAATCGTGGTCGCTGCCGACAAACTGGGTAAGCTCAAGACCGTGATGCAGATGGGTGGGATCATCTTTGCCTTGGCCTGCTGGGCCTTTTTGATTAATATTGAGACTGGACTGAAGATGGAAATCAGCCCTGGCCTTCGGCTGGGAGTCAGCCTCTGGTTCTGGCTGGTGGCCATCGTTACCGTCGTCAGTGGTTTAAATTATATAAAAGCTATGTTCCCCAGGAGGTCAAATGCGTAAACTTATCTTTATCCTTATTATCGGCCTCTTGCTGTTTGGCTGCGGCAAGAGCAATAAAGAATCAGCCCGTTACACCGAATTCGACGATGTAATCACCAGTGGCAAACCTTTGGCCATGGGCGATGAACGGGACGTCTATCTCTTTTGCGATTCCGAGAATTGGGCTGCCCTAAAACCCTTTATCCAGAGCAGCATCGAGCGGGAATTGGTCCTGGTCTATCCCGAGCGCTACTTCAAGCTCATCCCCACCAATATTTCCGAACTTGATAAATTCGATAACTACCGCAATCTGCTCTTTATCGGCGATCTGGAATCAGACGGCAGAGTCTCACAACACATTAAGTCCGTGGTGGCCAAAGACTTTATCAGCAGAGTGCAGCAAAGCGGTGGTGACCTTTTTGTGGCCAAAAACTTCGCCAGCAGAGACCAGATCACCATGTTCCTTTTGGGCTCCAGCCCGCTTAATCTGCAGAAGATCGGCGCTCTGCAAAGCGACAAAATCTTTGACCTGCTCATCAAGCGCTATGCCCAGCGTCAAGGCCAACAGGCTTATCAACAGCCCGTGATCCCCTCCAGCTTTTGGGAGCCCTACCCCTTTAGCCTGCAGATTCCCAATACCTTCAGCCTCTATTCCAACGATAAATTGGGCAGATTCCTCTCCTTCATCTACCGTGCCCGCGCCGAAAATCGCGAAGTCCCGGATAAGTATATCAGTGTCTATTATGAAGATATGCCGCAGGATGAGCTGAGCTTTGAGTGGCTGATGGCCAAGCGGCAGGCCCTGGGTGAGAAGCATTTTGAAGGCGACGTCTTTGATGAAGAAACCGTCCGCAAAGAGCGCACCAAACTGGCCGGACACGAGGCCTGGCGCCTGGTGGGAGCCTGGAAGAATGAAAAACACCTCATCGGCGGAGCCTTTCAAACCTACGCCTTTTGGCATCAGGGAAAAGCCTATATAGTGGACAACAGCGTCTATTTCCCCGCCGGAGATAAACTATCGACTTTGATAGAGCTGTACGTGATCTCAAATAGCATCAAAATCAAGTGAGGAACCCCTTGCGTTATATACTGCTTATGCTGGCTGCCATCCTGCTGCTGAGCTCTTGCGCCACCGTGCCCAAGCCAGAGGCAAATCTGCCCAAAAGCCCACCGGATAAGTCAAATCCGAATCTGGCTTCGATGTATTACTTCATGAGCGGCAGCTTTCTGCACTTCAATGGCGAATTAATCACTGCAGATCAAATCTTGAATCTCGCGCTGGCTCAGGATCCCGGCAGTTTTCAGATCCGTAAACTGCTCTTTGTCAATGCCATGCAACTCTTTAACTATACCCAAAACCCGGAAATAGAGCAGCGCACCCGCGATATGCTATCCCTGGCTCGCCAGTCCTACGATTTTGATCAAGAAATGCTTACCCTGGCTTACACTAGCTATCGTAATCTGGATGATGCCGAAGGCGTGAATTGGGCGCTGGACCGTTTGCTGAAGGACCATCCCAGAGCTCAGGTTTATATCTGGGAATACGTTAGGCAGTTGGAAGCAGGCAAAAAAGCGCCGGTCTCCCTCCTCGAAAAAGCCCTGAAGGCAGAGAGCGACATCCCCGAAATCGAATATATCGTAGCGACCTTATACCTGGATGTCAACCCCAAAAGATCCCGGCAAATCCTGCTGAATTCCAAGCGCAGCAGAGCCGGAGAATTGCAACTTTTGGAGCTCTATCGCACGGCAAATCAAGACAATGAGCTTGGAGCCCACTACGATACCTACAGCTATCCTGAGGACAAAGATAAGATCAGCGAGTATCTGCTGTTCTTGCAAAAGTATTCTTTTCACGACATCGCTCTGAGCCATCTGGATCAGGTTTTGCAGACTGGTGATGTAGAATTGATTGAGGTTCTTAGCTATCTCGCCTATTTGGAGAATGACCTGCCCGCTCAAGCCAAAGTATATCAATTTCTTAGTACCAAGACCCTTGCCCCGGCAGATGATAGCCCCCTCGCCGCTTTGCTGCTCTTGCACCACATCGTGCACCCGGAATTTGCGGATGGCCTGCAGGTCACAGATAAGATCTATCAGATCAAAGACCTGGTCTATATCAGCTACCTCTTTGCCTCTCAATACAGCTATGCCGGAGAGCGTGAAAAGGAGTATCAAAAGGTCTTTCAGGACCTGCATCAACTGGTGCAGAAGAACCTCCCGCCTTCTTTGCTCAAAGATTTTATGGTGGATCATACCGCCTTTTTGGCCGGTCTATATGATGGCGATTCCGCATCCGCTGTGGCCCTGGCCGAGCATTTCATCGCCAAAGGCTATGGCTCGGAAGACGATTTTGACCTGCTCTTTCAGCATTATGGCGATATTTCGGACGAAGCCAAACAGATCGCTATCATGCGCGAATCCCTATCACGCTACCCCTCTTCCGCCAGCATCAAAAACAATCTGGGCTACGTCTTACTGAACTATCCAGAGCATCTGGCTGAAGCCGAAAGCTTGATCTCAGACGCCCTCTATGAGGATCCCCAGAATGTGAGTTTTCAGGATTCCTGGGTCTGGCTCTTGTACAAACAAGGCAAATATCAGGCTGCCTATGACTATCTGCCAGTAGTACTTGCCGGCGCAGAGCCCAACGCGGAATTGCTCTATCATGCGGCCATGATCTATCAGGCTGCAGGCGAAAAACAGGAAGCCATCAAATATTTTGGCTTGATTCTGCAGATCCAGCCCCCCACAGAATATCACGACAAAGCCAACGCTGAACTAAAGCGTCTGGAGGCAAGCGACTAATGATCGCAGCCTCTGGCCTCTGCTCTGGCTATTGGGACAAAGATGTCCTGCACGGGATCGATCTAGAGCTGCCCAGCACAGGATTCACAGCCCTTTTGGGCCCCAATGGCAGTGGAAAATCCACCCTGCTTTTTGTGCTGATGGGCTATCTCAAAGCCAGGAGTGGCAGCATCCGGATCAAAGGCAAAGACCTTGGGGAATATTCTCAGGCCGAGCTCGCCAAAATCATCGCCTATATCCCCCAGGAAATCCACAGCGAATTTGATTACAGCGTGCTGGATACTGTGCTCATGGGACGCTTTCCCTTCATCAATTTCATGGGTTCATATGGCGATGAAGACTATCAGGTGGCCGAGGAAACCTTGCGCCAGCTTGATCTGCTGCCCCTCAAACACAGATTCGTGCAACAACTCAGCGGCGGAGAAAAACAGCGGGTTTATATCGCCCGCGCCTTGGTGCAAGAGACTCCCTTCATCTTTTTGGATGAGAGCCTCTCCCAATTGGATATCAATTACCAATTGGAGATCATGCGTCTGCTCAAAAAGATCAGCCTGGACCAGCACAAAAGCATCCTCCTGATCTCCCACAATCTCAATCTTTCGGCCAATTATGCCGACCGCCTGCTCTTCCTGAAAGATGGCCGCCTCCTGTATAGCGGCAGCCCCAATGAACTCATGCAAGCCGATAAACTCAGCGAAATCTTCTCTGTGAATCTTAGCACCAGCCTCAATCCCCTCTCCCAAACCTATAACATCATCTATCCCTGAGACTTCAGTATGAAATATGCCCTCATTGCCCTGCTCCTTGTCATCACCCTCCTGGGCCTCTTTACCTGTCCTGCCAAAAGCACGATCGCCGCGGATGTCTATGATGTGGTGAGAGTGGTGGATGGCGATACCTTCATCGCCAGCATCGATGCCCGGAATGTGCGCGTGCGCCTGATCGGAGTGGATACCCCGGAATCTGTGCATCCCAATAAAGCGGTGGAGCATTTTGCCCTGGAAGCCAGCGCCTTCCTCAAAAAGCTCTTAGAAGGCGAACAAGTCTATTTTATCTACGATCAAAACAATTCCGCTATAAACCATAAAGACCGCTATGACAGGATGTTGGCCTATGCTTACCGGGCCCGTGATTCGCTCTTTGTCAATGCCGAGATCGTCCGTCAGGGCTACGGCCATGCCTACAGCAAATACCCCTTCACCCGCCTGGAAGAATTCCTCAAATACGAGCGCAATGCCCGCCACCACAAGCTGGGACTCTGGGCCGAAACGGATGATTATCCCGCCCTGAGCGATAGCCTGGTCTGGTTCAATGCCGGCAGCAATAAGTACCATCGCGAAAGCTGCCGCTATACCACCGCAAAATCCCTGAGCATGTCCCTCAGCGAAGCCATAGCCAAAAACTACCAACCCTGCAAAATCTGCCAACCGTAAGGCTGGATTTATCCGGCCGTAGCACTGTCTTCAGACGGTGCGTCCATCCCTGTAACGCTTTCTTCAGACGGCAACTCCACTAACCGTAACGCTGGATTTATCCGGCCGTTCCGCTGGCTTCAGACGGTGACTCCATCCCCCGTAGCGCTGTCTTTAGACGGCGCGTGGCCCAGCCTTCAGACAGCGGTCTCACCCAGATTTTTCCCATTGTATCCCTGTCTTCAGACGGCCGTCCTGCTGGATTTGATGCGTCTCGCGTCAAACAAGGCCACAGGCCTTGAAAACCGCTGAGTAAGCCCCAAAAAAGGAGCAGGTTCCCTGCCCTGTAGACGAGACGTCTACAATCCCGCAAGTGCCTCGCTGCCCCCCCCCCAGAGCACTCCGCCCGTAAGGCTGTCTTCAGACGGCACGTGGCCCAGCCTTACAAACAAACCCAGGAAATAAATCCCATCTTCGTCCCAAGCATTTCCTCTCTACTAAAGCTCTCTCATCAAAAACTCCCTCTCAACAAAAGCTTTCCTGTCCACGCACCGTCTGAAGACAGTGCTACGGCCGGCTAAAGCCAGCGTTACGAAACACCATCAGCTTACATCCTCCTTGATAGAAACCAATAACAAAATACCCTAAAGAGTGCTGTAGGCACGCCATTTCAGATAGAAAACCAACAAACAAATACCCAAGCGAGTTCCATAGGAACGGCATTTCAGATAATCTCTCCATATAAGCCCTACGCTCATATTTCACTCCTAATTCACCCCCATCCCTCTGCCCACCACATTCCTGATCCAATATTGACTTTTCCTGACGAAACCTCAGCCTTCCAGTCAATCAATCGGCTAAATCAATCATTTTTGGGCAAAGCAATGTTAGTCAGATCCGCCAATCAATTAACGAAATTCATCTACGCCCACAAGGTAAATTCAATATTTGTGGAAATACATCAACACACTTATGCATTTAATTATCAATAACTTATGCGCTACATCCTCTACCAGATCGAACTACCTTTACGATTATCCTGATTTATTTTAAAGATATTTCTTGACGGAGAAAAGGGATTAGCTAGAGTCCGAATCAGGTTCGTTATAATTGATTAATTATAAGGTATGTCTCATAACGTGACAAGATCAGTGGCTGTAGGCTATAGAAGTGGTAATTGGGTTTATTGGTTTTCTCCTGTGTTTTCTCAGCCTCCGTATCAAAGCGCGTGACATATTCCAAGGCAAATAGATATGTAAACGTGGACAGGCTTAGGCAAAGCCGTCCTATAAGAAGTAGGAGTCCGAGATTTAAATTCGGACAAAGAGACACAAAAAAGGAGAAATCCATGAAACGATTTATATTTTTAACCTTGTTCCTAACGGCATTGTTAGGGATATGCTCGGTAATGTGGGCTACTGATATTAATGTAGGCCCCGGTCAAACTTATACCACCATAAAAGATGCAATTGATGCAGCCGCAACAACCAGCGACACGATAGTGTTGCAGGATGATTTTACGATTGCTACTGCGGACTTTATGCATGCAAATGGTTATGCCCTGATGATCTCAGGTAAAGAACTAACTCTGGACCTTAATGGCCACACCATTTCTGCACATGCTTACGCCACAATATACATTGGTGGCACGGGTAAGCTTACTCTTGAAAACAGTGGCGGGGCTGCCACTGGTAAAGTAATCAACAACCTCTACGAGGTGGTTGGCAACTACGGTGAATTTATAATGGATGGCGGAATGCTTGAAGGAGTCGGTAGTGAAGAGAGTTATGCCCTGTACAATTATTATTACAATGCCGACATGTATGGAACTGCTACTATTAACGATGGCACACTGACCAGCACTGATAGAGGCATTGCCAACTGCGGTGATCTGACAATCTCTGGCGGCAGCTTTAATGGAGCTTTTTACGACATAGACAACTCAGGAAAGCTGACGATCACAGAAGATTTAACGATCAACAAAATGTTATTGAAAAACGGAAGTCATGCCGCAGGCGTAGATGGCAGCGGCACTCTCATAACCGAAACCGATGTTCAGATAACTGGTGTAGATACCGACAGCTACTTTTTTATTGAGAGTGGAGCCACCATTGATACTGATAATGCCAATAACTTTGGTTTAACTGATGGAATCACAACAAAGTATCATGGGCTCTATTGGGGTGGGACAGAACTGTGGCAACAACCCAGCATAGTGAACTTCACTAACCCTTACAGATACAATACCATTCAGATTGCAATAGATAATGCTAACCCTGAAGAGGTGATACTTGTAGCAGCAGGAGAGTACACCGGACCAATTAACGTCAATAAAAATGTAAGTATTATCGGTGCAGGAATCACCGGTGAAGAGTCCACCCAAACCATAATTACAGGAGGAAGTCCCGTAGTTTCGATAGCTGCTACAGGTACTGAAACAAATCCTCTTCTTCTAAAGGGTTTTAAGATTATGGCAACAGGCGATCAAGGTATTGATACAGCCTTTTCCCCGATCGAGTATCTTAGCTTTGAAAATATCTGGGTTCAAGGAAATTATCCTACAGCAGGATTAGAAGGATTCCGATTGACAGATGAGCATTCATTAAGTCATTGGAATGTTATCGGATGTACATTCGATGGTTTTAAGACTGGGATTATAGCCCAAAGATCATCGACACAATCGACAAATCTGACAAGCTTGGATAATGTGACTTTTACAGATTCACATATCACAAACAACACAAGCAAGGGAATGTACATTGAAACTCTTTCCAATGCGACCTTTACTAATGTGACTGTTACTGACAACGGCAATACAAGCTTTGAATATTATGATGCCCCCCACGGCATCGAAATCAATTTAATAAATGGAGATTATACAGACATAGCTTTCACAAATTGTATCTTTGAAAGAAATGGACTGAATACACGAGGTGGAACGGCCTTAAGCATCAAAGCCCGTGACGATTACATGAGTGAATTTTTCGACGAACCTTTTATTAATGACTTTCCCGATTACAAAACATACCCTGCAAGTCTTGATGGTGTTACTATTACCGGCGGGACATACACCGGCAATGAACGCGGGATTCGTTTTGGCGAGCCGAATAGAGATGGAGACAATGGCAACCCCGCAGTAAATGCTGGCCCAATAAATGTAACCATTACTGGTGCAAAGATATATGATAACAATCAAACGTCGTTTGAAGATGATGAAGAGACTGTTCCTAAGTATGGTGATTTAATCAATGCAACCCAATCAGATATTTTTATAGATGCCAGCAATAATTACTGGGGACCTGCGCATCCTACTTACGGCCATCCTGATTTCGACACTGTTGTGGGTAAAGTCACTTACAGCCCATACTACGCAGATGTAGTTATGACAAATTCAATTACCCTTCCACAACAACCGGTCACAAACATAACAATGGGTAGATCATATAATAAAATTCAGGCTGCATTAGATGGAGTGTGGAATAATAATGTGATTGAGGTGAGTGCAGGAACGTACTACGAGAACCTAAAAATCCTTTATGAAGGCACGACCCTGATGGCTTCAGATGACCAAGTGGTGATTTTGGATGGTGGAGGTCACGGCACAGTAGTTACTGTTTGCAATGATGAGGTGACAGTGAAAAACTTCACTATTCAGCATTCAGGCAGGGAAGATGGGGATTCCGGCGTACGAAATGATTGGAGTAGTGACATATTAGTATCAGGCAATATTTTCAAGGATAATAATTATGGCATTGCTGCTTGTAATTTTATGGGAGCCAACACCTTTAGCGGAAATACCATGTTTGATAATTATATAGGCATATATCTTCAGTATGCAGCGAATAACTCCATAAAGAACAATCTCATCTTTGGAAACAACATTGGATTGTATTTTACACACTTCAATCCATCAGTAACAGTAACAGCAGAGCGAAACTATTGGGGTGATCCTCAAGGACCTCAGCACAGCACAAACCCCTTCAATTCAACAACAACCGGTAATGCTGTAAGTGGTAATGTGACCTTCATGCCTTGGTATGCCACTCCCACCACTTCTCCAGACACAGAGTTTGCCACCCTGCGTAGAAGTGATGGCTCAAGAGCTATCATTGAAGTATTCACTTCCGATGAGCTTGTTACTGCCTTAGCCAATGCAGCGGCAGATGATGAAATCATCCTTGGCTCCGGAACCTTTACTGGCAACTTTGTGATCGATGATGACATCACCATCACCGCAGCAGAAGGCGCAGTGCCGGTTATCCAGGGTGTGGATGGTGATGCTGCCTTGACCATAGCTATCAATGGTGTCTCCATTGTAGGCGTAACTATCCAGGCCGATGCTGATGATAATGCAGTAGTAGTGACGGATGCGGTTGTGGATGGCGCTACAGTTAGCGTAACAGGTGGAAGCATTATCGCACCCGGAACTGGCTTGGGCGTAACAAATCAATCCCAAAATAACGCAACTGCCGCTGTTATTGCAACCGGTAACTGGTGGGGTGGTTCAGACCCCGCAGTAAGTGGAGAGGTTGATTATGGGCAAGAACAAGAAAACGCACCTTTGCATATTGTAGTTACTGCACCTGAAACTCTGATCAAAGATGAAGAAGAACTGATTTATACTGTTGCAGTTACCCAGGTAACAGATCTGGTGGGCTGGCATGTTGATCTGAAATTCCTCAAAGCGGATTTTGATGGCCCCCTCTTCCCAGATGATTTCGAAATTAATGCTGCATTCGACTATTCTGATTACGAAATAATCGCCGATGCAAGCTACTACATTTATCGGGTTTCTGGTTCAAACCTGTCTCAAACCCCCATAAGCAATAATGTGCACTTATTTAACGTTGAACTTACCAGCAAGCTGAATGCTAATAATACCTCTGGTAGCCTTGTAACCGTTGTTCCCGGAACAGTATTGTTGTATGGTGGAGAAACAGAACCCCATAACACAGCCATTCCTTGTACAGGAACTTCTGGAAAGTTGGTCATTATAGATTCAATTGAGCCTGTTTTGGCTGCAATCCCGCAACCCTCTGGACTAACTTTGGCAATTGATCCAGTAAAAACTGCTGCTGCTGGCTATGCCAAGGTGGTTGATACTGCTTTGGGACTTGATTACAGCGATAACTACAATCTGGATTACCTGCGCTATCTGGTGCAGCCTCAAGCTGATGCTATCCCTGAACCAGGTGATTTCACCAGCAGCATCATAGAGGGAATCAGCGGAACTGTATGGGACAATGATGAAGCCGATTGGCCTATTCCGGAGGTATTGCTCAATGCTGATGTAAACGACCTTCCTACTGGAGATTATATCATATACTTCCTAGCATATGATGATGCTGGAAATTATACAATCTCAGATTGGGTTTTCTCTATAAATAAAACTGCTCCAGATGCTGTTGAATGGGAATACTGCCGTACGACCCCCGATGCCAATAATTCCATAGACTTGAAGTGGGGAGAAGCAGCCGGAACCAATAAAAAACATGTTTGGGTATTAAATTATGCCGGCCTAAAAGATGAGAACGAAGTTGTAGCAATCGCATATCCGGAGTACAATGAAGCAGGCTTTATCCCTGTTATTCCGCCTATCAACCCTTATATTGCAACCGACCAAGATGGCTGGCAGAAACTCACCGGAGACCTGCTTGATAATAATGCGACATACACTGTCTTGGATAGAGGCTACTATTACTATGCAGTATTTGTAGAAGACGCTGCCGGTAATATGAGTACGGGAACATGCATGGAATCTATCTCCTACTGGCCTGGTGATGTGAATGTAGTAGATGTCAATGGTGCTGTTGACGCTGCTGATATCGCATTACTATCAAGTGTTTGGGGATTAACCCCCGCAACTGGTGCAAGCTGGAATAATGTAATCGATATTGGCCCATCTGTGGATCGTGCCCGTCGCGGACGTCCCATTCCAGACAACAAAATCAATATCGAAGATCTGATGATGTTCGCCATGAACTATGAGAATACAGATTATGACACCTACCTCAGAAATGAAGATAACAACATCAAGCAAAATCCCATTGCTATAGAATTCGAAACAGAAATCGCAGAGGATCAGTTGATTGTTAATCTGCTGCTGGCTGAGAATGTGGGCCTGGTGCAAGGCCTGAACATTCCGCTGCAATATGGCAGTGGTTTGGCCTTGCAATCTGTCACCGCTGGAGACATCTGGCCACAAGAGAGCCTGATCTTGCACACTAACACTGAAAACGTGGTGGAAGTATCTGTATCTACTCTCGGTTTCGATAGCACCATAAGCGAAAACGGAACCATCGCAACTTTGGTGTTCCAGATTATAAATTCACAGCACAATCTGGAACTAAAACACATGATTGCCCGCGATGGCGATAATAACGAAATTGAGATCATCAACAATCCGCTTGACGAACCTACGGATAATGAAGACCTCGTCGAAGTAATCCCTGCTGCCAATTATTTGGGCAGCAACTACCCCAACCCCTTCAATCCTACTACCACTATCCAATTTGGATTGAAAGAGGCTCAAAATGTAAAGATCACCATCTATAATACACGTGGTCAGATTGTGAAGAAACTGGTGAATGGTATGATGCCTGCTGGTACTCACAAGATCGTGTGGGATGGCCGTGATAACAGCAATCGGAGTACTGCCTCCGGCATGTATTTCTATAGAATGGAAACACCTGATTACACCAAAACCAACAAAGCTATCTTAATGAAATAGCATAATAATAGGGAGTTCACTTCTTTTGAGAAGTGAACTCCCGCCTTTATTTTAATGAACTTGAAGAAACTGATCTTGATCCTGAGCTTATTGGCCTTTGCGGCTGGGGGCATAGCTGTGTCTGTCAGCTCTTCTCCAAATCCGCTGGTAAGCCCTGCCAACCAACCTTTTGTGTTGGCAATCAATCTCGATACAGCCACCCAGATCAGGGGCTGCAGCATCAGGATGGGCTTCGATCCCGCTGTGCTCAGCTTTACCACCGCTACCAAGGGCAGCCTCTTTAATGGGATGCCGGTAAACTGGTGGCGGATATTCAATGAGAGCCCTGGAGTCATCCGCATTGAAGCCATTATTTTCGGAGCTGGCCTATATGTAACAGGGCCGGGAAACTTAATCAACCTCAGCTTCAATTCTTTAGCGGAGGGCTATTCTACTTTAGACTTTATCACCACTGAATTATACGACCCTATCGGGCCGGTAATTCCTGATGTCAGCAGCACTGCTGGCAATATCATCATCGGCTCCAATTTCTCTTATGCCAAAGCCAAATGCTACCTTCAAGGTGCCTATAGCAATGGTCTTATGCGCACAGACATCAATGAGATTGTGCCTTTGACCTCACCCTATCCTGCGAATCCCATTACAGCCAATTCCATCCCAGATGATGTGGTGGATTGGGTTCTGATGGAATTGCGTACTATCCCCACAGGGGCTGTCGTCAAATCCCAATCTATGTTTTTGCATGCCGATGGACAGCTCAGTTCACCGGGGAAAAACCTAATGCTCTTTCCCGATACCCCAGCTCAGAATTACTATATCAAGATCAAACACCGCAATCACCTTCCCCTGATCAGTAGCAGCGCTTGCAGTCTGGTCGGCAGTGGCAATGCGCCTCTCTATGATTTTAGTCTATCAAGTAATATAAACCCCCAGAGCGGAGCAGTTCTCCTGGAGCCCAATGTGTATGCCCTGGCCGCCGGAGATGCGAATCAGGATGGGCTCATCAACAATCTGGATAAGAACCAGTACTGGCGCATCCAAGCCGGACAGCAGGCTTATCTGGCCGCTGATTTTGATCTGGATGGGCAGGTCTTCCCCAATGATCTGAACGCATATTGGCGGCTGAATTCCACAAATATTCCCGGCAATCCGTCTTATCCAGGCGCCTCAGGGCTTGAGCTCAGCTTCTCGGAACCTGAAATAGTGACCCTGAATGCAGAGCGCTATCTCAAGATCGATATCCTGGCCTCGGCTACAGCAGCCGGAGCGAGACTGGGAACGGGGATCATCCTGATCGATTATAATACTACTGCTTTTGGGGAGTACCTCAAGGCAAATTCCGCAGTAATCGTGAGCAAAGGTGATCTGCTGGGAATTTCCCAAGGCCTGGTCTATGCGCTAATCACAAACGATAATCAGAGTAATAGGCTGGGCATCACCTATGAGTACTTTGGTGCTGCAAATGCCGGTGCGATCTTGCAAACAAGTCCTCAGCAACTCTTGAGCCTGAAACTGAAGCTGGCGGCAGAGAACTGTTTCTCCGGCCTGGCTTTGGTACAGGAAGATATGGACAGTCAAGCGTATTTGGATGATAACTTTAGCCTCTTTGATCCTGTGCTGGCCTCAGACACAGAAAACTGCTACCTGCCCTCAAGACCGCAGGGGATTTCACAGAGGACGGAAGGCAATACCATGATTTTGGCCTGGGAGACAATCCCCGGCTGTTCTTATAGCGTTTATTCGGCAGATTCCCCGGTGGCAGATACCTGGAGCCAGGAAGTTACCGGATTGCTAGAGCCCACTTGGGCAGCGCCGCTCACTTATAACAAACGTTTTTACTATGTTACCGCTGAGTATATCAGATAGATTCCACTAAAGGAGGATGAGTGTGAAATTGAAAACTTTAATGAAGTTCATTTTGCTGACCTTGATGACACTATGTTTTGCCCAGTATTTGCTTGCTGAGGTTAGTTTGGGTATTGACCCGGCTTCTGCGCAGCTCGTTTATGGCGATGGTCTCACGTTGTCGCTAAAGGTAGATGGTCTAGACACAGCCATGAGAGGCTTTGAAATTGAACTGGTTTACGACCCTGCATTTTTATCTATCGCCGATGAGTCTGCATTTGAGGAAGGAGATTTCCTTTCCCAACAGGGGCATACGGAGTGGTTCGTGCGAGGCAGCGCAGGAAGTTACACGCTGAGCTGTGCCTTAATGGGAGTCACGAATGGAGCTTTGGGCACCGGGACTGGAACCCTGTTTTCGGTGAACCTTAGTGCCCTGAACCAAAGTACAGGCAGTGAAGGAACTGATATCCGCCTACCAAGCTGTACCTTAAGAGGGATAATGAATCAGGACATCATCGTGGATCGTGTTACCTGCGCTAATGTCCAGATCGAAGAAAGCTATACTGAAACCCAATGTATAGACCTTAAATACGGTTGGAACCTAATTTCATCGCGTATTCTACCGTCACAAACAGGCATGGAATCTGTATTTGCTGGACTGAAAACGGCAGGATATCTGGTAAAAGTCCAGGATGAACAAGGCAGAGCCATGGAAATGAGTGCTGGCGGAGATTGGGTAAATAACCTCGATAGCTTTCAAACATCTGAGGGTTATGCTGTACAAGTGAATACAGACTGCCGCTTGTGTTTTACTGGAGATTTAGTTGCTTTACCTTTCGTAATAGACCTTCAATCTGGTTGGAATATAGTCAGCTATCTCTACCCTATTTCAATGGATGCAATGACTGTTTTAAATGATTTGGAAAATGAGGGCAAACTGGTGAAGGCACAAAGTGAAAGTGGAGCATCTATCGAAAAAACCGCCGGTGGCACTTGGGTGAATAATATAGGCAATTTTGAACCTGGAGAGGGCTATAAAATTTATGTAAACGACACTGCTCAATTAATATACTCTCAACAAGGTAAGGCTGATACAGTAAAACAGCATGGGGATAATAGTAACGTGAATTCTCCAAACCATAAGTTAAGAATTGAAAAGAGATAATAGAGGAAATTATGAAAAAAGTAACGATCATCCTGGCACTTGGGTTAATGGCGATTAGTAGTCTATGGGCCGATCACTTTGTCCCTGCATGGCACTACCCCTATACGCAAAATCCATATAATGCCATGAATGTAAATGTGTATGGAGCAAATGTGCTGGGCACAGAACTGGGAAACGGAGACGAGATAGGTATCTTTGACGGCGATACTTGTGTGGGATCCCTGGTGCTTACCAAGACCTGCGCTGAGTACAATGGCGGAATGGCTCCGCTTATCATATCTATGGAAGGAGGCAATGTTCCTGATTCTGCAGTTTCAGGGCATTTCATCAAATGCAAACTTTATCAAGCCTCTACTAATACCGAATATTCTTATCCTGATTTAGCTGTTCATTTTTCCGGAGCTCATGATTATTTCGGTACAATTTGGCCAACTACTTTTATGTCTTCAGCCACAACGCATATTCTTGAAATAAAATATGATGTGCCAGTAGCAACAGAATCAGCATTTCTATCAGAAGATGATGAAGAACCAGTTCCAATTTCATTCCCCAATTCTGGAGTTGAATTAACGGCCATAGGTGCAATAAAAATGTTTGGCCAATGGTTCAATAATGCCATTACTGCAAATGGAACAATGACGGTTCGCTATATTCAAACGCCTTCACTTGATCGTCATTTCGCAGGAACAACTCCTCCTCATATAAGCAATTATCATTGGTCCATTGATCCTGGAACAATTGGCTATGCTGCTACTGTAGCACACCCTATTGTACTCAAATTCGATACTGCAAATTTACCAGGAGTTGGAACCGATCTTTCAAATATCAGAGTTTACCGCCGCGATATTCATGGCACAGGTCAGTTCACAGAATGTACTACCAGTGTCGGCTCAAAGGGAACATATCTGGTAGCTTCCACCACTGGCTTCGGAGAATTCATCCTGGGCAGCACTGGGACAGACACCCTCCCCGTAGAACTCTCATCCTTCACCGCCTGCCTCAACGCTCAGAACCAGGTAAACATTCAATGGGTAACCCAAAGTGAAACCGGAGTTCTGGGTTTCAGGCTCTATCGGCATACGGATACCGATGCGGCAGCAGCAGAGCTAATCTCACCCCTGATCCCCGCTACCAATAGCTCCCATTCCCAGCTTTATCTGTACAAGGACAAGGATATTAGCTGTGATGGCATTTACTATTATTGGCTGGAAAGTTCCGATCTGGATGGTTCCAGCACGCTGCATGGGCCCATTTCTTTACTCTACGATGTTTGGGGAAATCACGGCACACCCCCGCTTAGCCCTGTAAACGGAATCAATCGGGTCTATCCCAATCCCTTTAATCCCATAGCTTTTATCTCCTACGGTCTGGAGCAGAAAAGCTCTGTGGATATCTGCATTTACAATGCTCGCGGGCAGATGGTGCGCCACTTCCCTCTGGAGAACAAAGAAGCCGGAACTTACCGGGCAGAGTGGGATGGGCAGAACGATACTGGCCAGACTTGCGCCTCTGGAGTTTACATCGTTAGAATGAATACTGGCATGGGGAGCTTTAGCAGAAAGCTCTTGCTGTCCAAATAGGAAGAAAATTCCTCACTGACATACTGGATTTGAGCAAAAAGGGGGCTGTCCTGATTAAAAGGGGTAGCTCCCGGGCACGGCAGACGAGGCGCCTGCAATCCAGCAGCTTTCCTGTCGGATTCTGTAGCTATTATGCTCTTTATCCGTGTAAATCCGTTTGATCCGCAGCATCCGTGTGACTATTCTTTACTACACGCACCGTCTGAAGACAGTGCTACGGCCGGCTAAAGCCAGCGTTACGGCCGTCTGAAGACAGCGTTACGGTAGTGGTTTAGATCAATTCCTCATAGCCCCAGGGGAAGGACTTATCCAGGGATCCTGTTTCGGATAGCGTTAGCTGAGGGAATTTCGTTCTCAGCAGACTGAAGGCCATTACCAGCCGGTGATCGTTTTGTGTATCCAGAACTATTGCTTTCCCATCCTGATGCTGAGCCAAGAGCTCTCCTGCAAAGGGATAGATCGTAAGCTGGTCTTTACCCAAATCATATTTCGCCCCGATTTGATCGAAAGCTGCTACAATACCAGACACCCGGTCACTTTCCTTGTGCGCCAGCCGTCCCACATTCAGCAGGGTGCTGCGTCCCTCACAAAAAAGCGCCAGAATGCTGAGCACCGGCATCAGATCCGGACAGTCTTTGAGGTCGAAACTGGAGCCTTGTAGCGCTGCGGGACGAATCCTGACATAGCTCTTCCCTCTTTGCACGCTGGCCCCCATTGCTACCAGAAAGTCAAAGATCTGTTCATCGGCCTGCTGCAGCTCTTTTCTGTAAAAGATGGGGATGCGCAGTCCCTGGGGCGAAAGTGCTGCCCGGGCCGCATAATAGGCCACCGTGGAAAAGTCCGAATCCACCTTGAATCTTCTGGGCAGGCGCAGGCTTTGGACAGGAATATGGATTTCCGGCCCGGTGATCTGGGTCTCCAGGCCAAAGAGTGCCAACATCTGCAGGCTGAGCTTGATATAGCTTTGTGAGACCTGAAAAGGGCTGAGTTCCAAGGTGAGATCGCTCTGCATAAAGGGTGCAGCCAGGATCAAAGAGCTGGCATATTGGCTACTGATATCGCCCGCAAGATTGTATTTACCCCCAGAGAGCTTACAACCGGTGATGCTGAGCAGATTACCACTCAGTGATATCTTCGCCCCCATCGCCTGCAAAGCTTGACTGAGCGGCGCGTAACCCCTCTCAATGAGGATATCCGAGACCCAGAGCTGAGAACGAGTCCCAGGTAGGCTAGCCAAAAAGCTGAGCCAAAAACGGAAACCAGTGGCGTTATACTGAAAATAGTAATGATGTTCAGAGTCCCTGAAAAGCTCCTCATCAAAGAGGAATTCACGCCTTGTCTCCGTGCCCGAAACCCGGTAGCCGAAGCTGATCAGAGCGCTTTCCAGCTCGCGCAAGTCCCCGCAGGGATTGTAGTTATAGATGCTGAGACTTTGTTTGTTATACGCCATCAAGAGCAGCACGCGCTGCAGGATGGATTTTGATCCGGGAATCTTCACTTCAAGCTTCCTCCTTGTTTTTTTGCTATCTTCGCTCTTGACAAAATCCTGTCAAGAGCAAATTTGGGGAAAATCTTTTTAGAAGGAAGACTTGATGAACGCACGTCCCTCCTGGCAACAGTATTTCATGCGCATGGCCTTATTGGCCGCCACCCGCAGCACCTGTCTGCGCAGAGCCGTAGGCGCCGCTTTGGTAAGAGACAATCAGATTATCTCCACCGGTTATAATGGCAGCCCGAAAAACAGTCCCCACTGTGCGGATGTGGGTTGCATCAGAGAGCAGCTCAAGGTCCCCTCCGGCGAGAAGCATGAGCTCTGCCGGGGTGTGCACGCGGAGCAAAACGCCATCATCCAGGCCGCCATCAATGGCAGCAGCACCAGAAATGCTGTGCTCTATTGCACACATCAGCCCTGCTCGATCTGCGCCAAAATGATCATCAATGCCGAAATCAGGCAGATCTATGTGGCTAATGCTTATCAAGATGAGCTCGCTCTGGAGCTGTTCCGGGAAGCGGATATCGATTTGATTCTCTTTGATCATGAGACCGGCGAAAGTAAGAGAATAGTCTAAAGATGTTAAAGAAGTTTTCCGTAAAAGATCTGATCCTGATCGCAGCTTTGGCAGCCATCGGGATCTCGATCAAACCCATTGTGGGCCCCCTTGTAAAGATGATTTCCACCCCTTTGGGGATACCTGGCGGCTCTTTTGCCGGCGGTTTTTATATGATGTGGCTGGTACTGGCCGTGATGATGGTGGGCAAAGGCGGCAGCGGCACTCTTTTTGGAGTGTTGCAGGCCATCGGTGTGATGATCTTTCCTTTTGCCGGCAATCAAGGCGCTATCTCGCTGATCACATATACCATTCCCGGCCTTTTAGTGGATCTCCTCTTCTTCCTGTTTCTGTATCGCAAGCATCTCATAGTTCATCTGCTGATGTGTGCGGTGGCCAATATGGCCGGAGCGGTGCTCTCTGCAGTGCTGATCTTCCGGCATCCACCCTTGATTTTAATCGGAATCGCCTGTATCTCGCTCGCTTCGGGCATAGTGGGCGGTTATCTTAGCTACAGTATCTATATTAGTTTAAAGAAAATGAGGATAATATGAAAGTATATTTAATAAGTCTAATCGCCTTATGCCTGCTGGCACCGCTCTCTGCGCTGGTAATAGTGGACAATCAAGGCATCAGCCATGACTATCCCTATGAGACCTTTTTCCGCATCCAGGGTCAGGAATTTCAAACCACGAAAGAGCTGGATGGGGAGACCATCACCACCACCTGGAAAGGCATCCGTTTTGACAACTGGCTGAAGGAGCAAAAGCTGGGCGATTTCAGCAAGATCGCGCTGGAACCTGGAGACAGTTTTGAAGGCGAATATGCCAAGATCAAGTTTATCTCTGGAGACCGTTATGAAATGGTCTTTAACCGGGCCGAGTGGGATACCCTGACCTGCTGGCTGGCTTATAGCCAGGATGGCGAAATCTTTCCCAAGGAGCAATTCCGGATAATTTTCCCGCATTTATACGCCCAATTCTGGGTGCGTGATCTCCAGGAGGTGCGCCTGGAAGACTACCAGGAGAATCCTCTGCCGCAGAAACTTACGTCCATGAGTATCTTCTTCATGAGACAAAAACTGATCACAGACCCCAAGCCTTTTGTGAAAATGCGGGGCTATCGCTTTGACGATTTTATCGGCGAACTCAGTGAAAATCCTCTCAAAGAAGTCCTGATTTATAGCGCAGATGGTCTCATCCAGAATCTCAGCTATCCCAAGCAGCTTTCCGGCGCGGTGCTGCAGATTGATGAAAACGGGAAATATAACCTGAAAAGCCCGCAAATACCCGGGGGCATGTGGATGAAAGACGTGATCTATCTGCAATGCGATGCCAGAGCTTTGATCAATATGAAATACTTTTCCAAGATCGTTCCACTGGCCAAAACCCTGGATTGGCCGCTGGGTCCGGACACAAAACTAAAGCTGAATTTTCACCAGCACAGCGAAGTCGTTAATCTGAGCGAGGCCTTAAGCGAACCCATGATCTTTGAAGGATCTGAAGATTTCGAGCTCTTGCCCTAAGCTGCAGATTTCGGCCTTAAGCTTAAGATTCCCAGAAACGCAGCACGCGATCTGGGAAAACCTCAGTTTTACAGCTTCTGCAGGAGAGATCCTGGCAGTTACAGGAGCTAATGCCTCTGGAAAAACCTGCCTTATAGAGGCTTTGTGCGGCATTATTCCCCACAGCATCCCTGCCGAACTGACCGGAACTATAGCTTTGGACTCCATCAATTTGCGGGAGCTACCCCTCTGCGAGATCTACCGCTATATGAGCGTCGCGCTTAGCGATGCCAGAGGCCAGATGATGTTTCCCTCTTGTGAATTGGAAATCGCCTTTGCCTTGGAAAATATGGGTTTACCAGCGACTGAGATCAGACAAAGAATCGATGCTGCGGCGGCTTATTTTGGTTTTTCCAGTATGCTGCAGCAGGATTCGCAAAAACTAAGCGGTGGAGAGCAAAGACTGCTGCTTTTTGCCATCTGCCAGGCTATGCACAGCCCCATTTTGCTCTTTGATGAGCCCGAAGCCGGGCTTTCACAGGGCTCCATGGCTCTTTTGACCCAGTGGCTCAAAGAGC
The DNA here is from genome assembly GCA_020532545.1 of Candidatus Cloacimonadota bacterium. GTDB lineage: Bacteria > Cloacimonadota > Cloacimonadia > Cloacimonadales > Cloacimonadaceae > UBA5456. The sequence continues at coordinate 30,708 of JAJBAW010000011.1, forward strand.
TAAGATCAGCAGGCCGGATCGTGATCATCGCTACGCACAACGATGCACTGACTGAACTGGCCGACCAGGTAATCAGGCTCAAGTAAATAGATGTTTGAACTGCAAAAGCTCAGCTTTTCCTATCCGGGCCGGAAACCCCTCTTTGATCAGCTTTCTTTGAGTTTACCTGAGCAGGAGAATATCCTCTTGCAAGGTGAAAACGGCTGCGGCAAAAGCACTTTGCTAAAGCTGATAACCGGAAAGCTCCAGCCTCTATCTGGAGCGATCAAGCGTCCCGAGGCCTATTTTTACCTCCCGCAAGAGGTGGAAACCCGGATTTTGGGCATCAATTTGTCGCAGGATTTGCAGCTTTGGGAAATGGCCGGATTGGATCTGGCCGCACTAAAGCGCCATCCTCTGGTAGCAAATTTCCCCGCTGAGTATTGGGATTTGCCTCTCAGGGAGCTCTCTCAAGGCAGCAAGCAGGCCTATCTGCTCAGCATCGCCTTTTGCCACAGCCAGCACTATCTGCTCCTGGATGAGCCCTATCCCGCTCTTGACAAAGAGCGCCGGCAGATCCTGACCCAGGAGCTCTCCAAAAGACAAGGCCTGCTGGTAGTGAGCCACTTCAAGCCTGAACTCAACTTTGATAAGATCCTGATCCTGCAGCAAGGTAAACTGCAATGAAAGCGCTCAAAAATCCCCTGTCCTACTGGATTCGATGCGTCTCGCATCGACCCGAAGCTGGCTTGCAATGAAAGCGCTCACGCATCCTCTGACCCTGGATTCGATGCGTCTCGCATCGACCCGAAGGCAGCTTGCATGAAATCACTCACGCATCCCCTGTCTTTCATCATTCTGTGCATTTTTTACAGCAGTCTGTCCATCGCCTTGCAACGCCCGGTGCAGCTTGTGTGGCTGATGCTTTGGGCCTGGCTCCTGGACTATCGCGAAGGGCCGGCAGCCTTGCTCTTACGCCTGAAAGGACTGAGGAAGATGCTCTGGCTCATCGTTTCGGTGAGCATCATCCAGCTTATTTTCCGCAGAGGCGGTGCAGTTATCTTCGAACTCGGCCCCCTTAAAATCTACAGTGATGCAGTAAATTACGCCCTCATGATCGGTCTGCGCCTCATGGTTATTTACTTTTGTGCGCGCAGCTTGACCAAGCTGGATTTCAGCGGTTATCGCGCTGCCTTCAGCAAGATCCATCTGCCTGAAGAGCTGTCTTTTATGATCTCTTACATGGTGCATCTCATCCCGCAGCTCAGCCTGCGCTTCAAAGGGCAGATGGCGGAACTGCACGAGCGCGGTTTGAAGCTCAAAAACATGAAGCTGCCAGCCAAACTCACCATCTATAAGATTCTGGCTTTATCCAGCCTGGCGGATATCATTTTGCAAAGCGGGCAACAGGCTATCGCCCTGGAGCTGAGAGGTTTTCGCAGTAGCGGTAAACGCAGCTCTCTGCATATCCTCAGCTTTGGTCTCTGGGATCTTGGCATCCTGATTATCCTCATTGTGCAGAGCATAATACTCTTTGGAATTCTATAACTTGCCGAGTATGGCATAGAAATTGCATATAGTAAGTAAAGATATGAAAATAGAGAAAGAACTTAGCCCGCAGCTTGACCCCCAAGAGATCGGATGGGGCGAGCCTGCACAAGATAATAAACGTAAGCCGATATATATTATAGCGGTTTTACTACTGCTTTTTGTGGTAGTAGGGATTCTGAGCGCCCAGCAGGGTGGCAGATCCGCGAAGAATCGTATCCAGATTTTGGAAGAGGAAAACCACCTCCTCAAAGCCAGGGTGGAGCAATATGCCGCCACGGTAGATTCCATATACAGCATGCTGGATTCTCTGGGACTGACCCACAGACACGAAAAAGATTATCCTTATTACAGCGGTGGTGCCACCACAAATACCGGCTCTTCCCACGATCCCCGCTTGAAACTGCAGATGGAAAATCTGGAGCAAAAACTCTCCGTGATCCTGGCCTATGTCGAGCCGCAATTCCCCTCTTCGGCACTGCCCTCTCTGGATGATCTGGGAGACATCGGCGATGTACCCTCCATCTATCCCACTTTTGGCAGGATTTCAGATGCTTGGGGCTCCCGCATTCATCCCATCACCAATAATCTGGAATTTCATGAAGGCATCGATATTTCGAACCAGACCGGTACTCCGATCTACGCCACAGCCGCAGGAGTGGTCACCACTACCGATTATACCAGCGGTTATGGCAAACATATAGTGATCGATCATCGCAATGGCTACAAGAGCCTGTACGCACACCTTTACAATTACAAAGTCAAGGAAGGCGAAAGCGTGAGCAAGGGCCAAATCATCGCCATGATGGGAGATACCGGATATTCCACCGGACCCCATTTGCACTATGAGGTGCACTATCGGCAGGGCAAACTTAATCCGGCGAATTTCCTGAACCGGAGCCCACAATATGCCACCCGCTAAAAGACAAGCCTGGCTGATCACAAACCACGCTCCCTCCCAAATAGTTTCCGGATATGAGAATATAGCGGGCGAGATCTTCGCTGTGGATAAGGGCCTGGAATGGGTGCACCGCCTGGGCCTCACACCTGCTCTGATCATCGGCGATCTGGATTCCCTGGATCCCAAAGTTTTAGCTCTATACCCGGATACCCCCCTCATCCGGTACAAATCCGAGAAAAACGAAACCGATACCGAACTCGCCATCACCTGGTGCCTGAGCCAGGGCTATCAGAAGATAATAATTTGCAACGATATGCAGGGTAGGTTTGATCACAGCGCCGCCCTCATCCAAAACCTGATAATGGGACATCAGCAAGGCCTTAGCATCCGCATAGAAAGCGAGAGTCAGAGCTGCTTTTTTCTGGAGCCAGAGACCACAATCCAGGCCCGGCCGGGCGATCTCTTGTCGCTGATCTCCTACAGTGAAACCAGCCATTTTGCCAGTTCTACTGCCCTGCAATATCCCCTTACGGATTTAGTCCTGCATCAGCAGCAAAGCCGGGGCATCAGCAATGTACTGCTGGCAGACAAATGCCTGATCAAGCTGGACAGCGGCTTGGTGCTGGCGGTGGTTACAAGTCACTAGTTACTAGTTACCAGTCACTAGCTACGAGTTACGAGTTGTCAGCAGCTCGTAGCCAGGTATTCCCAAGATAAATCAGGAAATCTGTTTTATAATGATCTTAAAGATAAGATCTTAGCTCTCTCACATGTCTGTATCTTTCATTTCTTATATCAGGATAAATAGCTACCATAATCCCAATCAAATATCTTGGCAAAACGAGTGCTGTAAGCCCGGTGTTTTTACATGAAAGCTGTGAGTCTTGGAGTTCAAAGTGCCTAAGCTAACAATCGATTTACCATAAACTTAGCGGCACTTTGGACTTCAAGCGGCAGTGGGAAACGTTGCCGACGGCTGTTGAAGTCCATTCCGGCCTGTTATTAACACTAACACTGAAATAATCGAAGCCGGATTGAACTCCAACGCCTTTCATAATCCGTAGCGAAAATGTGTTTTCAGTCAAGTTAGATAGTAAAATACGGCCACACAAATGATTGAGCCCCATGGTTGCGGCATTTCAAATAGATCACAACAGTCAGGCCTAATATCGGCAACTGCCCTATATTTCTACTCACAAGACTCCCGACTTCCACTCGCTTTTTCAACTTGCAATTAACAGGTTTTCGATTCGAGTTCACTCAGAACCTCAAGTCATCTCGAGTCGAAGACCCGTTTATAGCAAGTCCATTTGGCAAGTGTGCGCCATCCTCCACTACGCTCTGGAACTTAAAGCATAGGAATTATTATTCAGCTTGTCACATTGGACAAAACCCCCATTTAATCAGGGTTCAGGGCTGGATCAAAGCAAAGCCTAACTCGCTATATTGCCCAGTTTTAAAGTTTTTGTTTGCCACATCGCAGAATCTACTTAGCTTTTACAATGTTGGTTCGAATCTAGCGAGTCTTAGTACTCAAAGACAGTGATGAGAAGTGATTTATTTTTTGATTGAGGCACTGCATTTTACTATGAGAATAGTGCTCTTGATACAAGGTGGCTGCTAGAAAAGTCTGCCTGAAAAAATAAGCTGAAAATTGACCCCATTAGGTCTTTTGACCTTAGTATAGAATGTGATAAACGAGAACAAAAATCTGTTCTCATCCGATATGAGCAGCAAATGTGAGGAATTTGCGCCGACACTTGGTGCTCCAACCTGACTATCTCTTTAATGAAAGGAGTTTACAATGAAACCAATAAAAGTAATTTTACTGTTTGTCGTCCTCAATTTGATGGCGTTTACTATGTTATCCGCATCAATAAAGCCTGGTTCTCCAGAGTATGATGCGTGGAAAATAGATCAGATAAAACCCCATACACCCACTTTGGGACAATCAAACCCCATAGCATCCAATAGCAAAGCGCAGAGCAACTCAGCAAGGGATCCCTATAACCTTTTGATTCCTCTGGATGGCAGCTTCACCCTGGCTATGACTCCCAATGACGATGGCTACACGGAAGAACTCACACTGCCCTTTACCTACTCTCTATATGGCGAGACTTATGACACATTTTTCATCAACAACAATGGAAATGTGTCCTTTGTAGAAGGGCTTTACCAATACACACCCTGGGCCTTTCCCTTTGATGGCTATCCCATGCTGGCACCATTCTTTGCAGATGTGGATACCCGCGATGGCTACAACGATGCGAAAAGCCGCGATAGCGGAGGAGCTGTCTGGTACAAAATGGAGCCAAACCGCGTGATCGTAATCTGGGATCATGTGGGCTATTATGGCCAGCATATAGACAAACTAAACACCTTCGAACTCATCTTCAGCGATGGCACAGATCCCACAATCGGCCTCGGCAATACAGTAGCCTTCAGCTATGCTGATATGTCCTGGACCACAGGTGATGCCTCTGATGGAATTGACGGTTTTGGAGGAACACCTGCCACGGTAGGCATCAATAAGGGAGATGAAGTCACCTATACACAGATCGGCAGATTCGATCATCCCGGTATAGATTTCAATGGACCCGATCTTCCCAGCGGAGTAGATTGGCTGGATGGTCAGGTCTTCTATTTTGATACCGGCGCCGTAGCCACTGTATCCGTGTACCCTACTACCTATGATACTGCCTTATCTGGCATAGAACCTCCAGCAGGATTTGATCCCTATGCTCCTGATACCTATGTGTATTATGCAGATTATCCCGCGGTGGGACTCAAAACCGTGCAAATACCGGTGGGGCCTGGTCTGTGGAAAGGCTGGATTTATTACAACGCCGCCTGGCACGAGGCTGATGATTTCCCTTACAATGGTCCTGGAACATTAGTCTTTTCCAATGTGCCCTTTGGTGCAAAATCCCTGGTGCCTTTCCTGTTCACCTTGGAAGCTCCCACCTTGCCAGTGGAGCTAAGCAGCTTCACCGCTACCCAAACCGCTCAAAACACAGTGAAACTCACCTGGATTTCAGAATCCGAAACCGGCCTCATGGGCTATCGCATATATCGCAACCTGGAAAATGCCCAGCACAGCGCCATGATGATCACACCCATTATGATCGATGCTACCAACACCAGCAGCACCCATATCTATAGCATCACCGATGCCGAAGTAGAAGTGGATAATACCTATTGGTATTGGCTAGAAAGTGTGGATTTTGGCAGCAGTGAATTCTATGGTCCCGTGAGCTATCTGGTGGAAGGAGATACACCTGCTTTGACCCCGGAGCAGACCGTGATGAAGAACGCCTATCCGAACCCCTTCAAAGCCCTAAGCGGCACCACCATCGAAGTGGATGTGAAGGATAATGATGGCGGCAGCATAGCGATCTATAACCTGGCCGGTCAGGAAGTGAAATCCTTCTCTGTATCCCCTGGAAATAACAACATCAATTGGGATGGTAAAGACAGCCGTGGCAAGACCTGCGCCACCGGTGTTTACTTCTACAAGCTGAGTACAAACTCCTTGAACCAGACCCGCAAGATGTTAATAGTCAAATAAATACATAGTCTTAATACAGTTCTCAAGAGCTCCGGAAATTCCCGGAGCTCTTTTTTGGCAGAATTTATCTAAACTGGGACCCCTTTGCCGAAGCCAACAGCTACATAGAGTTACGAGTTACGAGTTACTAGTTACGAGTTACCAGTTACGAGTTACCAGTTACGAGTACAGGATTGGATGCGTCTCGCGTCCAGTTACGAGTTACCAGTACAGGATTGGATGCGTCTCGCGTCCAGTTACGAGCTACCAGTACAGGATTGGATGCGTCTCGCGTCCAGTTTAGAGCTACCAGTACAGGATTGGATGCGTCTCGCGTCCAGTTACGAGCTACCAGTGCAGGATTGGATGCGTCTCGCGTCCAGTTGCCGGATTTGCCTCTTGTAGTACCATCTTCCCCTGCCTTTAAAGGCAAGGCAATAAATATACCCAAAGTCATAATAGCGTAATATCTATTGATATCTTAGATCAGGTGTCGTCCTCCGCTATGCTCCGGACTCGGGATTCGATCTGCCAGCCACCCCAGCAGTCACCTGCTGGGCTATGGGCATTCACCTGCCGTCCTACCGGACTGGTTCTATCGGGAATGAACGAATAAGATTACCCCAAATCCCCTTGCCCAAATATCCAATCGATTTAACCCATCTTTACCATTATGAAAAGCTACACACCTGCTATGTAGTCACTTAGATGTTTTATGGTCTCTACACGAGTTGGCGTTTTACGGTTTTTCTTTTGATGGGATTGAGGCTGAGGTTCAGGGCTTTGTAGATTTGTTTATGGCTCTTTTCGGGTACACTGGTATCGAGGATTGTAATGGTTTTACAATCTATGCTTTGCATGCTTGTGAGCATAAATTGGTGATTACGCATCATTCTGCGCAATCTGCTCGATCCTCGTTCTATAGGAGGAGCCAAGAATCTATCCTAAGCTGAAAACTGGTAGCTTTCACTGGATGCGGGACGCATCCAATCCTACACTTGTAGCTTGTAGCTCGTAGCTCTTAGCTCTTAGCTCTTCACTGGACACGGGACGCATCCAATCCAGCACTGGTAACTTGTAACTTGTAACTTGTAACTCGTAACTTTCAACTCTTCACTGGAAGCGGGACGCATCCAATCCTGTTCTATCCCGGTTAATCCCTTTGATCCGTAAAATCCCTGTGCCTATGCTTTGGTTTGATCCCCGCAACCGGCCCCTTCAGAATATTTTACTTGACGATATAATGCCTCTGAATATCGTTCAACACTATATCTTAATAAATGCACTGTAAAGGAGTTAAATGATGGTAAAAATTCGTACTATCGTCTTTGCAATCTGTCTGAGCTTGCTGGCCGGACAGCTTTTTGCTGGTGGTTTTGCTTTAACCGGAGTGGACTCGCGTTCCACCTCCATGGCTGGTGCCTTCAGGGGCCTTGCCGATGACCCTTCCGCGATGTATTGGAATCCCGCTGGTTTAGGTTTTATGAATGAAAATTCCATCGCTGTGGGAGGAACTTTCATCCTGCCTACCGTCAAATGGGATCCTTCCGGAACCGCGGTGGTAAACAATCCTGGCTATAGCGCCAAGGAATACAAAGCAAATACAGAATTATCTATGTTTCCCTCCATTTTTGCGACCATGGCTTCTTCGCCTCGTCTCAAATATGGCCTGGCTTTTTATGTACCTTATGGTCTTGGTACCACTTGGGATGCTTACAAGCTGGTCAGCCCTCCTTTAACTTATGTGGCAGGTTTTCCTGAAGATGAGATGAAGAGCAGGATCGCTGTACTGGATCTGCACCCCACCATAGCTTACCAAATACTGCCAAACCTCTCTGTGGGCGCAGGCCTCAGTGTGATGTTCGGTATGATCGATATCGACCAGATCAAATTCCCCACCCCCAGTCCCTACGTTCCGCTTACTTCAGAGCTTACGGGCGCTGGAGTGGGTTTTGGTGGAAATCTGGGCCTGCTCTACAAAGCCACAGATTGCCTGAGCATCGGTTTGGCTGGCAAATTGCCGGCAAATATAGACATGGAAGGCGATGCTAACGTGAATGTTTGGACTCCTGCTTCCCAAGATTCTTTGGGCAATATCACTCCTCCCAGACAGTTCGGTGGAAAATCCGATATCGAAGCCACTTTGAATATCCCGCCCGAACTCGGCATCGGCTTTGCCTACAAAGTATCGCCCGTGTGGACTGTGAGCCTGGATTATGCCTACACCGTGTGGGAATATCTGGAGACAGTAACCGTAACCATGAAAAACCCCATCACCATAATGCCCGGTACTCCCGCACTCAGTGAAAGCGAATTGATCCTGAATTGGGAAAATACCTCCCGCATATCTCTGGGCACGGAATACAGCTACGGCCTGAACAAATTCAGAGCCGGTTTCTTCTTTGATCAAACCCCGATTCCAGAAGCAACTCAGATTCCCACCATCTCAGATGTGGGCAACAAATATAGCAGCAATCTGGGCTACGGACGTGAATTTGGACAGATCGGCGTGAATGTTAATGCTCAATACATTATGTTCGACAAAAGAGAAATTGATAGTGCCGGACAGACCGCCAACAACATGGCTGGCAGCTACCATTCCCAATCCCTCTCCGGTAATATCGGCCTGAGCTATAAATTCTGATTCTGGCAAATAGTCTAGATTCATTCCTGTAAGGCGGAGCAAATGTCTCCGCCTTGTTTTTTGTGCCGGCAAAAGATCTGCGTTTTTGGGGTTTGTGGGGCAAAGCAGAGTTTGTAATTATGGGATGCTTTTAAGGTCTGGATACAAGGATAAAACATGGATGGGAGGGTAGAATTGTAGACACAGAGATAAGATTTGGGTTCAGGATCAGAATGAGATACCCATTTGATCAGAATGAGAGCTGTAGCTAAACAAACAGATTCCGTTTCTCAGTGCAACCAAGCTGTTCTGAATACAGGCTATTCTTCAGGAAAAACTCAAAATCGTTAATTCAATCTAGCTCAGCATATTAGCAACCTACTATAAATTTCTATATATTCTGGTCTTTCTTTACAAGCTCCAGCTTTCATAAAGTCTTAGAGAATAATCACTATTTTGAGCACATATCTTCTTGTCTTTTCGAGGCTTGACAAAAAAGCGGCTTAGATATTTCCTTACTTTTGAGCTTGTGATGAGCTCAGAACATTAGCCAAGCCCCTGATGGACATGAAGAAAGAGTTTTGTGTGGATAAGTGGTGGATAAGAACGAGCCCGGGCTTCTAATTATACTTGTAAATGCAAGTTTAAATACATGTACTGCATATAATTAGAATTCTATAGCCTCGCTGTTATGGCCTGCGCAGCTGATGTGGATAATATTTGTTTTTAAAGGATTAACATATGGATCAAGATATTTGGCAAAACATACTGGATAAACTGGAACAGAACATTAACGAACAAAGTTTTAAAACCTGGTTTTATGAGACTAGTCTGGTGGATATGTCGGACCGGCAATTGATCATCCGGGTACCCACTCAGTTTAGTGCAAACTACCTGAATCAAAACTACAAAGAGGTCCTGTCTGAGATCTCGTTCACGCTTTATGCCCGGAAATATGACATACAGTTCATCACCCATGCTTATCGGGCTGAGAATCAGAAAAGCGAGATCCCGGATTATAGCGAGAAAAAGGTGAGCCTCAATGCCAGGCTGAACGATCGTTATAACTTTGAGGAATTTGTGGTGGGACACAACAACAACTTCGCCTATTCCGCAGCCAAAGCGGTGGCGGAAAATCCCGGCTATACCTACAATCCCCTCTTTATCTATGGCGAAAGCGGCATGGGTAAGACTCATCTCATGCAGGCCGTGGGCAATTTTGTGCTCAAAGAAGGGCGCAATTGCAGTATCTATTACACCACCAGCGAAGCTTTTACCAATGAGATGATCGAAAGCATTCGCGGCAATAAGATGCCCGCATTCCGGGCCAAATTCCGCAAAGTAGATCTGCTGCTGGTGGATGATATCCATTTCCTCTCCCGCAAGGAAGGAACCCAGGAAGAGTTTTTCCATACCTTTAATGCTCTGTTTGACAATAAGAAGCAGATTGTGCTGACCTCAGACCGCCCTCCAAAGGATATCCCCGATCTGGAAAAAAGGCTGGTAACACGCTTTGAAAGCGGCCTGCTGGCAGATCTGAAGAATCCCGATTTTGAGACCCGCGTGGCCATCCTGCGCAAAAAAGCCGAGCCGGAGAATATCACTCTTTCCGATGATGTCTTCAATTTCATCGCGGAGAACATTACCTCCTCTGTGCGCGCCTTGGAAGGCTCTCTGATCCGCATTCTGGCCTTTGCCTCTTACAATAAGCTCAATCCCGAGGACATCGATCCTGAGATCGCGCAGAACATCCTGGCCGATATGATCTCGGAAGTGAGCCGGGAAATCACTCTGGACGCCATCACACACCAAGTCTGCCACACTTACCAGCTCAGCAAAGAGCAGATCATGGATAAGACCCGCAAACCGAACATAGCCTTCCCCAGACAGGTCTCCATGTATCTGGCCAATCTGCTCATCCCTTCCCTGTCCCTGAAGGACATCGCCCAATATTACAATCGTAAAGATCACACCACTGTGATCCATGCCAAGCGCATGATCGAAAATCAATTCCGGGACGACGACAAATTCCGTTCTCTGATGGAATTCATGATCAAAGAACTAAAGAAGTAGCAAGTACTGTGACGAATATATTAGTAAAACAAAGAGGCTGTAGAAGGCTGATGGATAGCGGGCTGGCGCCTGCTTTTTCGGACTTATCCACAATTGTGGATGACTCGCTGTGGATAAGCGTGGAGAACATGCCAGTAAACGCTTTAGGGGATTTTTTGGTGGATAGCTGGTGGACAAAGCAGGGTGCTTATACACAAGTTATACACACAAACTCCAGGCTCCTAAAGAACTGCAAAAACGACTATCAAAAGAAAAAGCTTGACCAATTATCTACATATCCACAGAGCCTACTAGAACTACTAGATTACAAAATCTCTTAAAATAGGATAAGATTATATGAATACTAAGTTTCAAATTATAGGGCTCTTGCTGCTGGTTCTGCTGCTGGGAGCTTGTACCAAGAAGAACAATCTGACCGGAACAAACTGGTCGGATATAGATGCTTTGAGTTTTGCAGATGCAGAAGCTGTGGTCTCCGGATATAGCTTTCCTGCAGATTCACTCTTAAACATCACAAATAACAAGAAGAACCTTTTGGTGGGAAACTGGCAGGGCTCTACTGCAATGAGTATTCTGCGCTTTACCGGCTTGCCAGATAGTGCTGCATTTGCGAAATATATTGATCCTTCCGAGCTGAAGCTGGATATAGTCTTGCAAAGAAGAAATGAGCTGCAGCGCGAGCCTTTGGCCTTGAATTTTTACCAGGTTACTAAAGGCTGGGCCGCAAATCCCGACACTCTGGTTGAAGCTGATTATAGCCTGATTCCTGATACCCGTACTCTGGTACCAGCTTCGATCATCACCAGTGATACCTTGAGTGTAGATCTGCCCATTAGCCTAATCCAATATTGGCTGGCAGATGCTGAATCCCCTACAGATCGTACAGGTCTGAACATCCTGATCAAAGCAGAAAACGAAGGTTTTGTGGAGCTCAAGCTCAGCACTGCCACTGTGGGTAGCAAGCTCAGCTTCAAATACAAAGATGCTGCCACAGATCCAGAATTCAAAGATTTTGAACGCTACGCCAATTTCAATTCCTATAGTTTTACCCATCCGGAAGTGGAGCCCAGTCCCAACGCCTGGAAACTCAGCAATTTTGCCCCGCAGCGCATGTATGTGGATCTGCAACCGGATTTCACCATGTTCAAGAACGAAGATGGTGCCACCCTGCTGCCGGAAGAGCTCAAAAGAGTGAGTATCAACAAGGCCGAACTGGTGCTTTACATCAAAGACGATCTGCCTAATTATAAAAATACCTCCAGCTACAAAGTCTCGGCTTTTCTGCTCAAAGAAAGACCGGAAGATGGAGCCGTCATCCCTACTTTGGCTATGCAGACTCCCATGTTTATCAGTATCTTGGAAAGTTTTGTGAGTAGCTCATCAGATTCCATTTTGATCAATATCACACCCATTATCCAGGCTTATATCAGCGAGAAATCCTTTTCCGATGATACCGTGGTTACACCCAAAGGCATTGTGATTATGAGCAATTACGAGCGTAAAGACTTTGGAGAGATCGAGTTTTACCATCCTCTGGACCTCAGCGCTCCGGCTGAAAAACGTGCTTACATCAGGATAAAATATACACCTCCGTTTTTATGATAAAATACCTCTCTACTCTGCTTGTCCTGCTGGTTTTACTGCTTCCGGGCTGTAAAGGCAGCGGAGCACAAGGTGAAAAACTGGCAGAAGTAAACGGCGAAGTGCTGTATCTGGATGCTTTTAAGGCCTCTCTTCCCGAAGGTGGATTTGAGAGCCTTTCCCCAGAGCAAAAGCGGCGCTACACCGAGGATTGGGTGAATCTCACGCTGTTGGCTCAGGCTGCCCAAGAAAGGAAGCTGGATCAGGATCCAGGGGTGAAAGAGCGCATCTCTTACGCCCAGAAAAAGGTGAAAGCCAATGCCCTGATCGCAGAACGCCTGCGGCAGACCCAGATTTCTGAGGATCAGCTCTTTTCATATTTCCGCATACATCAGGTGGATTTTCAGCAGCCAATGCTGGCTTACCGCATTCAGCGCATAGCTTTGCCGGATAAACTCAGCGCAGAAAACGTCTATCAGCAGATCAATCAAGGCATGGATTTTACTCAGGCAGTCCGGCGCTATTCCACCGAAGATCTGCGGGCACAAAATGGCATGATGGGCTTTGTGGAGCCTTTCTCTGCAGATTCCCTATTTTGGAAAGCAGCAGAGGGGATTCCCCTCAACGAAGCCGGTCTGGTCTCCAAAAATGATCTTTGGTACGTGCTGCGCTATACCGAGACCCAAGAAAGCATTCATGAACCCAGCTTTGAAGACCACAGAGCCGAGATCAAAAGCAGAATTCTCAAAGAGAAACAAAACGAAGTTTACCTGGAACTCTTACGTGAAATCAAATCTAAAAACAAGCAAATCTATTATTATTAAAGGACTTTACATGAGAAAATTCATCCTTATCATGCTGATAGTCAGTGTGAGCCTCATCGCCACTGCAGAAGTTTTGGACAAAATAGTCGCCAAAGTAGGCCCGGATATCATCCTGATGTCTGAGCTGGAGCAGCAGATTAATCAACTCAAGACTCAGGGAATCGAAACAGAAATGCTGATTCCCCGTGCAGTATTGAGCCAAATGGTGGATCAGCGCTTGCTGGTTCAAAAAGCCAAGGAACTACATCTGAAGATCGATGAGCAAGCCATCAAAGACTACGCTGTACGCTATATCAAACAGATAAAATCACAGTATCCCACGGAAGCGGATTTTCAGGCCGATCTGGCTAAAATGAGAATGACTCAAACCGAGCTGCAAAAGCACTTTGAAGATCAAATCAAGGATAATGCCCTGAGCGAACAGCTCATCGAAAAACACATCTCCGCCAGAGTGAGAGTAGAAGAAAGCGAAATGCAGGAGTTTTATAAAACCAGCAAAGATACCCTGGCGGTAAAGCCGGTATCCTGGCAGCTCAGGCTGCTGGTGCGCGAAGTGATGCCTTCTGAGGAATCCGTGCAAGCAGCCCGCGCTTCGATAGACAGCCTCTATCAGAGATTGATGGTAGGTGACAGCTTTGTGAAATTGGCCAAAGAAAGCAGCGATTGCGCCAGTGCCGAGCAAGGTGGAGACCTGGGCTTTTTCAAACGCGGTATGATGGTGAAACCATTTGAAGACGCAGCATTTAAGATGTCTGTGGGAGAAACCAGCGAAGTGGTGGAATCCCAATTCGGTTTTCACATCATCAGGCTCACCGAAAAGCGTGGCGATGAAGTCCGCGCCTCTCATATCCTGAAGACCGTGACTGCCACTCAGGAAGATGAGGACCGCGAAATGGCCTTGATGAACACTCTGCGTAGCCGCATCGTGGCCGGAGAGAGTTTTGCCGCGATCGCAGCAGAATATTCCATGGACCCCCAGACCAAAGAAGAAGGTGGGCTCTTGGGTGAATTCACCGAGAAAGATATCCCGCAGCTCTTTACTGCGCCCATCATGAGTACCCCTGTGGGAGTGGTGACTGAAGTGCTGAAAAACGAAGGCATGCTCTATCTTTTCCTCCGGGATGAAGAGCTTCCTTCCCGGGTGCTGACCTATGACGAAGTAAAAGATCAGCTCCGGGACTACCTCTTTCATATCAAACAGTTGCAAGCTTATCAGGATTGGATTGAAGCTGCCAAATTAAACTCGTTTGTCGAAATAACCCTGTGAAGAAAAAGCTCACTTTCAGCACCTTTTTGGCCAGCCTCTTTTTGATTGGCTTTATTCCTTTTGCCCCGGGGACCTTCGGTTCTTTGGCCAGCTATGGACTGTATATGCTATTGCCAGCTTCGCTGTATGATGGCTCTTGTCCATATCTGTTGCCCATGATACTGGTAGCCTTAGCTTTACTGGCAGTGGTAATCTGCAAGAAAGCTGAGGAGATTCTGGGTGAGGATCACGGCTCCATCGTGCTGGATGAGCTTATCGGCTACTTTGTGGCCACCTTGTTTTTACCGCATAATTGGCTTGTGGGCCTGTATGCGTTTATATTATTTAGAGTATTTGATATTGCCAAACCCTTTCCCATCTACCGCTCACAGAAACTGCGCAATGGCTGGGGAGTGGTGATCGACGACGTTTTGGCTGGAATCTATGCCAATGTCCTCTTACAGATACTTATTCTTATTTACCCGAAATTCTTTACAATATAGGAGAACAATATGCACAATATCTTATTACAAGTCGCAGCCCCTGCCGCAGGTGGTGGTGCCGGATCCATGGCCTCATCACTGATCTTTTTTGCCGCTCTGTTTGGAATCATGTATTTCCTCATGATCCGCCCTCAACAAAAGCGTCAAAAAGAAATGCAAAAGATGCTGGACAGCCTGCAAGTAAATGACAAAGTAATCACTTCCAGCGGCATCTATGGCCGTGTGGTATCCATGAAACCGGACAAAGACATCGTAGTCGTGGAAATCGATGACACCAACAAGATCAAGGTTGATTTTCAGCGCTCGGCGATAGTTTCGATCCTGAATATCACACCCCCAATAGTCACGAAGTAGCATATGGCCAAGATACTTCCCATCCGAATTTATGGGGATGAGGTACTACGCAAAAAGCTGAAGGAAGTAGATCTCAAAGATCCCTTCCTGAAAGAGTATCTGCCGGATCTCATTCACACGATGTATATGCGTGATGGAGTAGGTCTGGCATCCAGCCAGGTGGGCGTGGATCTGAGAATCTTCGTGATCGACCCCTGGTGGGCCCGCGAAGAAGGCAAGAAAGATCCCCGCGTGATGATCAATCCTGTGATTCACGAGCGCCAGGGCGAACAGATCGGTGAAGAAGGCTGTCTCAGCCTGCCGGAGATCTTTGCCAAGGTGAATCGCGCCTTGAAAATCAGCTATTCTTACTACACTCCCGAAGGCGAATATATCGAGGCCGAAGCCGAAGAATATGAAGCGGTGGTGATCCAGCACGAATATGACCATCTCAATGGGGTGGTCTTTACAGATCTGGTTTCTCCTCTGACCAAGCTGAAACTTAAGCTCACGCTGAAGCATATGGCAGCTCTGGCCCAGGATGGCGTAAACATCATGCAATATCCAGACGACGAGCAATGAAAATAGTCTTTGCGGGCAGCTCAGAATATGCGATTCCTGCTTTGAAAGCACTGCTTTCAGCGCCGGAGCATAATGTGCTGCTGGTGCTCAGCCAGCCCGCAAATCCGAAAGGCAGAAAGCAAAAGCTGGAAGATACTCCGCTCACTATTTATGCCCGGGAGCAGGGTCTGAAAGTCTTTTGTCCCCAGGATGTCAACAGCATTGAGAGCGTGGATCATATCCTCGGTCAGAAAGCAGATATCCTGATCACAGCATCTTATGGCGCCTATCTCAAACGCAGATTGCGTCAGGGGTTTGCTAGTGGTGCCATCAATCTGCATCCTTCACTTTTGCCGCTCTACCGGGGTGCCTCACCCATCCGCACAGCCCTTTTAAACGGGGAAAAACTCAGCGGTAATACCATTTTCAGGATCGTCGCCAAAATGGATGCCGGTCCTATCTTAAGCCAAGAAACACTTAAAATAGAAGCTGGCGAAAACTACAGCTCTTTGCACGACAGACTGGCGCTCCAGGCGGCTGATCTTTTGATCAAGCTACTCCCGGTTTTGCCGGATATTCAGGCGCAAGAGCAAGATCATGAAGCTGCCACTTTTTCAAAAAAGATCGATAAACAGGATTTGGTCCTGGATTTTGACCGCAAGAGCAAGAGTCTGGAGAATCAGATCCGCGCTTACTCCTTGTTTCCCGGTGCTTTTGCACAGTTCCGGGATACCAAGCTGAAGATCCTGTCTGCAGAGCCCACAGTGTCACCGCAGGTTTTTCCCCCGGGACACATCATCGAAATCGTCAAAAATAACGGCTTTGCCATCTCCACAAAAGATGGCCAGCTCTTAGTTCTTCAGGTTCAGGCTGCCGGTAAGAAAATAATGAATGCCTATAGCTACCATCTGGGAGCCAGGCTCCAGGTGGGCGAGAGGATAGGAATATGAAAGAAGATTATCTCAACGTTATCAAGTTTCCTTTGCTTGTGAGCCTTAGTTTGGCGGTCATCGCGGCTGCCTTTTTTGGCCTCGTCTTTGGAAGTTACTTCAAATTGGGTTTATCCCCCAGTGAGACGGTGATCTACACCCTGCTCTTTTCAATTTTGGTGATCCTGGTTGCTTCCTGGGTCTTGACTCTGATCAGCACCCATAGCCGGATTCGTCCCCGCTGGTTGGAGATTTACACAAAATGGATGCTGGTGCATATCTACTACAATCTGGCCAGCTTCCTGGGCTATATCAGCTTTCAGAAAAGGCAACAGATGCAGGAAAGCTTCCTGAATTTCAACAACGAGATTGTGCTCTCTGCCGCCAAAAACATCAATCACACCAATATCCTGCTGCTGCTGCCACACTGTCTGCAAAATTCCAAGTGCAAGATTCGCATCACTGCGGATATCAACGACTGCGCTTCCTGCGGCAAATGTGACATTGCAGCGCTCAAGGCCCTGGCTGAAAAGCTGAATGTGAAGGCTGCGGTGGCCACTGGTGGCTCTTTGGCGCGTAAGATCATACGTGACGTGATGCCGGATGTGATCGTGGCTGTAGCGTGTCATAGAGACCTTACCGACGGCGTGCGGGATGCCTGGATGTTTCCCATCTTTGCGGTCCTCAACGAACGTCCGAATGGCCCCTGCTTCGAAACTTGCGTCAGCCTGCACACCATAGAATTTGCTATTCTGAAGTTTCAATGAAGACCTCCCATGTCATTGCCATTGGCATCATTATCCTGATTCTCAATGCAGGCATCAGTCTGGTTTTGATCAATCAATTCCGCGCTCGTCCCACTCCCGTCTCCACTATGTTCAGCGATCCCAGTATGCCCTGCGACAGCACCGGAGTGAGCCGGCAAAACGCCATCACCCGTGCTGTGGCCGAGATCGCCCCGGCGGTGGTGAGCGTGAATGTGATCAAAACTGAGATCGTGCGTGGGCGTATTCCGTCCAATTTCGGCTTCTTCGGCTTCTTCGATTTCTTTGGCCCAGTCCAACGCCAAGTGCAGTCCATCGGCAGCGGTGTGATCTATGACCCCCAAGGCTATATCATCACCAATGCCCATGTGGTAAATGGCGCCACCGAGATCAAGGTAGTGCTGCCCGATCAACGCGAATTTACGGCAGAATTGATCGGCATCGATGCTGTGCATGATATCGCCAAACTGCGCATCAGAAGCAACCAATTGCCCCATGCCCGCTTGGGAAATTCCAACAACCTCATGGTGGGAGAATGGAGCATCGCTTTGGGCAATCCTTACGGATATCTGATGAACGATGCCAAGCCCAGCGTGACTGTGGGCGTGATCTCCGCTTTGGGACGCAACATCTCCCAGGACCAGGGCGGCAGTGAGTATTTGAATATGATTCAGACCGATACTGCCATCAATCAAGGCAATAGCGGCGGCCCTCTGGTGAATATCCATGGCGAAGTGATCGGCATCAATACCTTTATCTTTTCTGAGACCGGTGGCAGCATCGGTTTGGGCTTTGCCATCCCGATCAATACCGTGAAAGCCATAATGGACAAGATTTAAGATGAAGATATCTCTTCTGGGCCATAGAATCCTTTTCCTGCTGACCGTGTTTTGCCTGATCTCTGTCAGTCTTCCTGCTCTATCCGCCTGGAATGCCCCTGGCGATACCCTTTCGGTGATCATGCGGCCGATTCTGAATATCCCCGCCATCCACATTCCGGGAGAGACTCTGGTGATCACAGCTTTGGCAGCAGAGCATACCACAGGCTTTGCCGCAGCGCTCTTGCATGGCTCAAAACGCATCCCCCTGCAGCTTACCAATCAGAATTTTAACCCCACACTGGGCACTTGGGCCTTGCACTGCCCCATCCCCGCAGTGGCAGTTTATGAGCTCTACGATCTGGAGCTTACGGCAAATGGCGGCATCCACGATATCACCCAGCATGCGGTGAAGTTACTACCTACCCGCAAATCCAGTTACTACTTTGTGCATCTCACCGATCTGCATCTGCCCAACCGGGTGAATTATCCCAATAGCGGCTATGATACTGATTCCACCGAGGTGGTGGATTTCAGGGCTGTGATCGATGATATCAATCTCATCAACCCCGAATTTGTGCTGATCACCGGAGACCTCATCAATGAAGGCGAGCTGGAGAATCTGGCCGGACAGTATTGGTATGGCTGGACGCAGCGGCTTTTGGCTTTGATCGAAGTTCCCGTATATGTGGTGAGCGGAAATCATGACATCGGTGGCTGGAATAGTACTCCCGGCCCTCAGGGCTCTGCCCGCCGTCATTGGTGGCGCTATTTTGGCTGGCCCTGGCTGAATAACAGCAGTACAAGCTGGGCTTATCACACTCAGGATTACAGCTTTGACTATGGCGATGTGCAGTACATCGGCCTTGAAACCTATATCAATTACGATCGCTGGCGCAATAACATCTATGGCAACAATTCCATGATCTCCTCACAGCGCAATTGGCTGGAAAACGAGATTGCTTTGTCCCCTGCCTCGGCCCGGGTGTTGTTCTATCATTACGATTTTGACGAAGAGATCTATCTGGATGAGCTGAATACGGATCTATCCCTCTGGGGACACACTCATCAAAATAGCGGTTCCACTACTCAATATCCTTTTAACCTCAGCACCAAAAGCGTTTGTGGCAGCAGATCTTACCGCACCATCAAGGTGAATGGCACTACTTTCATTCCCCAATACACCGTGGCTGCCGGATCTAGCGGAACCTCGATCTATAACTACTTTTTGCCCTCAAATGAGGGGATCGCCGATAGCGTGAGCTGCACGATTATAAACAATCAAAACATCAGCTACGATGAAGGTCTAATCAAGTTCATCATGCCCCCCGGAAACGATGATTACCAGGTCTATGCCGGTATTTTACAGCAGGTGGATCGCGGCAGCCAGCACAATGTCTGCTATGTAAAAGCGCATATTTTGCCCAATCTCACGCGCACCATCAGCATCGCAGCCCGTGAAGCTCAAAGTAATGCAGATGAAGTGGGCTCTATCCCCTTTGAACTGATCAATTCCTGGCCAAATCCTTTTTCCGAAAGCGCTAATATCCATTTGAAATTCCCCAGCAGTTCCCCTTTGAAAGTCTCGATATACAACCTCCGTGGTGCTAAAATCCGTGATTTATACGATGGCATCACCAAAGCCGGAGATCTGAGCCTGGTCTGGGATGGCAAAGACCAAAAAGCCACAGCCCAAGCTGCAGGGATCTACTTTCTCAAAGCGGAATTTTCCGGCCAAAGCCAGGTCCACAAACTGATCAAATATTAATCGCAACGCTGGATTCATCCGGCCGTAGCACTGTCTTTAGACGGTGCGTGCAGTAAATAAATGAATAGTCACACGGATTGTGCGGATTTGACAAATTGACACAGATAAAGAAGATGACGTGAATTCGGGGGATGGCTATTGGATAGCAGACGTCCCCGTCTGCTGAGCCCGGGACCTGCTCTAAAGTTCCAGAGGTACAGCAGTTCAGACAACATACAAAGCAAAACGAGTCTCATCGGGACAGTATTTCAGATAGAAAAACATCGCAATACACTCACACTGAGTCCTGTGGGTTCGCCATTTTAGATAGCATTTATAGAACGCTATACAGATATGATTCCTCTTTATTCTGAATGCCACGAACCGATTCAGGCTTATCTAAAATAACGTCCCTACAGGACTTTGCCCCTATTTGTTGCTCGGTTTTCTATCTGAAATAGCGTCCCTACAGGACTCAAATTAAGCAGAAATCTATCAATCGCCGTAACCCTAAAACGTTAAAACCCTAAAACTCTAAAACCTCTTTCCCACAAAAAGCTATTGACACAAATCCCCCCCTATCACAGCCTTACCTCACAGACTTAAAACATGGAGAAAACATGCGCATAAATGGCAATGAATACCGCTCAGTCTGGTTTGAAAAAGACCGGCTGATCATGATAGATCAAAACAAAATCCCTTATGAATTTGCACTAAAAGAATATACTACTTACCTGGAAGTAGCCGCAGCGATCCGCGATATGACGGTGCGTGGCGCTCCTGCGATAGGCGCAGCGGGTGCTTTTGGTATGGCTTTGGCGGCACTGGCGGCACCGGATCAGAAGTTCCGCGCCTATTTGCGCCGCGCCCGGGAGGAGCTGATTTCCACCCGCCCCACTGCTGTGGATCTCTCCATCGGTGTGCAGTTTGTCTATGAATCTGCGCTGAAGTTCATCCCGGATCTGCCGCATGCCCGCCAGGTAGCAGTTCTGGCAGCCCAGGAATTTGCCAATAAAAGTGCGGATGATTGCCTGAAACTGGGCAAGATAGGTGCGGAATTGATCGAAGAAGGAGCCCGCATCCTCACTCACTGCAATGCCGGAGCCCTGGCCACAGTGGATCACGGCACGGCCCTCTCCGTGGTGCGCGAGGCGCATAAACAGGGTAAAAATATCTTCGTCTATGTCTCTGAGACCCGTCCCCGTTTTCAGGGCGCAAGGCTCACAGCTTTTGAACTGGAGCAGGAAGGCATCCCGCACGCCATTATTGCCGATTCCGCTGCGGGCTTTTATTTTTGGAAAGAGCAGATTGATCTGGTGATCACCGGTGCGGATAGAATCTGCCTGAATGGTGATATCGCCAATAAGATAGGCACATACGAGAAGGCGGTGCTGGCCCATGTGCACAAGGTTCCGTTTTATATCGCCGCTCCGGATAGCACCTTCGATCTGGCCTGCGCCCAAGGTGAAGATATTCCCATCGAGATCCGCGCTGAAGACGAGATCAAACTCTTCAATGGCAGCTACTTGGCAAATCCAGGCTCCCCTGCCCTGAACCCTGCTTTTGATATCACCCCTGCCAAATACATCACCGGCATCATCACCCCCAAAGGCGTATTTTCTCCTCAGGAAGCCGCGCAAAGGATGCAATCATGAGCAAATGTGATACGATCATCAAAGGTGGCAGCTTTATCACCATGGATCCGGAATTTCGCATTTTAAGCGAGCATTTTATGGTGATCGATCAGGGGCGCATAGTGGATATTTTGCCTCTGGACCAGATCAAACAGTACAAGGCCAAACAGACCCACGATGCCTTCGGCTGCCTGGTCACTCCCGGCTTTATCAACGCCCACAGCCACATGCCCATGAGCTATTTCCGCGGTCTGGCGGATGATCTGCCCCTGCACACTTGGCTGAAAGACTACATCTGGCCTCTGGAAGCCAAAATGATGACCCCGGACTTCGTCTATGATGCCTCTCTGCATTCTGCCGCGGAGATGATTCTGAATGGTATTACCTTAACCAACGACATGTATTTTCAAAAAGAGCGCATCGCCGATGCCTGCATCAGAGCGGGAATGCGCGTGCTGGTCAGTGAAGCCATCATCGCCCCCAAATACTCTGGCGACGGCCATGAATTTGCCGAAAAGCTGCTGGAATTTGAGGATGCCTACCGGGATCAACCTTTGGTGGGCTGCACCATCGCCCCTCACGCCATCTATACCTGTTCCGCTGAGCTTTATTCCTCCTGTGCCCGGCTCGCCGCAGACCATGGCTGGCTCTTGCACACCCATCTCAGCGAGACTCAGCAAGAGCTGGAAGACTGCCTCAAACTCAACGGTAAGCGTCCCCTGGAATATCTGGCCTCCCTGGGCGTATTAGAGGCAAAATGTCTCTTTGCCCACGGCGTCTGGCTCTCCGGAAAAGAGCTGGAGCTGCTGGAAGGCAGCCAGTCTGCCATTTCCATCTGCACAGATAGCAATCTCAAGCTCGCCAGCGGCATTGCTCCGCTGAAAGATATGCTGAAGCGCCATCTGAGTGTAGCCCTCGGTACAGACGGTGTGGCTAGCAACAACAATCTTGACATCCTCGAAGAACTCAGCACCACCGCAAAACTGCACAAAGCCATCAATGCCGATCCGGAATTCTTGCCGGCCCGGGATGCCTTTGCCCTGCTCACCATAGGAGGCGCTCGTACCCTGGGCAAAGAGCAGGATCTGGGCTCCCTCGAAGCAGGGAAATGCGCCGATCTACTGATCATAGATCTGCAAAATCTGCAAAGCCAACCGCTTTATCATCCTTATTCTCAGCTCGTCTATGCCTTGGGCGCAGAGCAGATCCGGGACGTAATGGTCGCCGGAAACTTTGTGCTGAAAAAACGCCAGCTCAGCAATCTGGATGAAGCAGAATTGATCTCTACCGCCCAGGAATATCAAATAAAAATACAGAAAGAGCTAAGACAATGAAAATCATAAAAAACCGCAGAGCCACCCATGAATATACCATTGAACAAAAATACGAAGCCGGCATCGCCCTCAAAGGCAGTGAGATCAAATCCATCCGCGATGGCATGGTGAACTTCAAAGATAGCTTTGCCCGTGTGAAAGACAACGAGTGCTGGCTGATGAATTTCCATATCTCACCCTGGGAAAAAGCCTCTTTTTTCAATCATGATGCCACCCGTCCCCGTAGATTGCTGCTGCATAAACACGAAATCCGCCGCATGAAAGCCAAAGTGGACGAACAAGGCATGACCCTGATCCCTTTGGATATCTATATCAACGCACAGGGACGCTGCAAACTCACCATCGCCGTGGCCAAGGGCAAGAAGTACTATGACAAACGCGAGTCCTTGCAACAGAAGGATATGGAACGGGAAAGAGCCCGCGCCTTGAGTAATCCGGATCAATAGTTTGGAGTTTTAGCGTTTCAACGTTTTATCGTTTTAGCGTTTTAACGTTTTACCGTAGTGGCGGACGCCGCTTTGCCTACACCACCAGCTATCTTTCCGCTCAATATTGCCCAAGTCCAAACACCGCAGCTTAGTTACAATAGACATCCCTCAGCATAGCCTCACAGGTGAATCACGGGTTCACCATCAGAGCGTTTAGCCGATTTACAAGATCATCCAATCCCTTCAATCCGCTGACCTTTACAAATTATTTTCAGCATTCCCAAACTTTTAATTTGCCAATACCTATCATGTGACTATATTTTCTGATAGTAAGTGGAATTTTAAATATCTTCTTATTAGCAGTTCGCTTTGCTGGCAATCGGGCTGCTGTCACTACAAAATAAACCCGCACAGCAAAAGAAGGAACAAGATGTTACTAACAATTGGTGTAATTTTAATTGTCTTATGGTTATTGGGGATGATTACCTCCTATACCATGGGTGGTTTCATCCATATTCTGATAGTGGTTGCTGTCATTGTAGTTCTGATCCGGATCATCCGGGGCAATAAGGTACTCTAACTAACTTAATGCTAAAACACTAAGGATTATCAGCATGAAAAAACTACTCATTTTTACCATTATCATCTGCAGTGCTCTGCTTTTGGAAGCACGAGTGATGGGGCAATTTGGCCTGGGTCTTGATTTGAACGGAAAGCAGTCCTTTTCCAATGTCGCACTCAGTCGCGATAGCAAGGTAAATACCGGAGTATCTCTTTATGCAGAAGTACTATCTGCCGAAAGAGTAGGCCCCGGGGATATGCTTTTCGGTTTAGGGCTTGAGTTTCAAGTCCCCAGAGAATTGAAAAGCAAAAATCTGGATTTGAATACGCGTAAATTTTCCTACTTGCCCATCTATCTTACTGGCAAGTATGTGCTCACACCTATTCTTCTGTCCCCAGAAGTCATTGTGCAGGCAGGCTACAATCTTCCCGCTTACAGCGACAACTACGCACACTCTGCAGTAAATAACCTGAAAGTCAGCGGGGGATTTTATTGGGGAATGGGATTTGGGGTTGGTTTCAAACCTATCGTATTACAAGCGATGTACAAAAGCAGTCAAAATACCTTTTCCTGGAAAGACATCGATGCTCAAAATCTTGAGACAAGCAGCACAAACTCTCAGTTAAGCCTGCAACTAGGCCTAAGATTCTAATCAAATCTATCCATATGAACCAAAGCTACTAAGCCATGGAGGTTAATATGACTAAGCTCAATATCAAAGGTAATTGGAAAGTTATTGCCGGCAAGCTGAAACAAAAGTATGCCGATTTGACAGATGATGATCTTCTCTTTGCAGAAGGCAAGGAAGAAGAGCTACTCGGAAGACTGCAAAAGAAACTCGGAAAAACCAAAGACGAAATCCGAGACGAAATATCGAAACTCTGACAATTCCACAGCTATATCGCCCCGAAGAACCTCATTCTTTCGGGGCGATATTATCCCCTCAGCCTGGAACTGCCATATACCCAAAGGGCACTGTGTGCCAAGAAACTAAAGTATAAAACAAACATGGAGAACACATGAATATACTAAAAACAAGTATCCTTATCCTGCTGCTGGCCATACTGCTGGCCTGGACCCCGGGCTGCAAGAAAAACAACGACAAAGCACTGGCCGAAGCCCAAATGATCGAAGATGCCAACAAAGCCGCTGCCGAAATGGAATGGCAGGCCTTTAAAGCCGAACAGGAAACTAAAATAGCTGCCAATGACCTGATAATTGCCGATTACAAAACCAGGATGACCAATTCCAAAGGCAAATTGATGGCAGCTTATGACAAGAAAGTAGAAGAGCTGGAACTGAAGAACCAAGAAATGAAAACAAAGCTCGCAGGCTACACACACGAAGGCAAAGAAGCCTGGGAAATGTTTAAAACAGAATTCAACCGGGACATTAGTGAACTGGGCGAAGCTCTGAAAGGCTTTGGCGTCGATAGCAAAAAATAAGATTCCTTACTTACATACCAAGCCATAAGTATAAAATGCCTCCTCAGCTATGTGGAGGCATTAATTTTGTCTTGCAAGGCCTCTTCCCGCCAGGCAAGTACTTGGAACACCAATCTGATCAGCACAGCATGAGCCCCATACCACACCCGTTTCCTGAGCTTGCTTCTAACATGTTTTCGACTCGAGTTGACTTGAGATTTCGAGTCATCTCGAGTTCAAGACAAATCGAAAGCGCGTCGAACCAAGGAGCAAGGGCTTTGCTACGGCAGAGGATCCGCTTCAAAAGCCGGTTTATGTTTCTTTTTCCAAGGGGAGCCAAATACCGTTTTCACTCCAAATATCGGCACCGTCAGTCCTTTTTTACCACTGAATTCAAGGCCCAGATCGAAGAAAATACGATTCCAGTCGTTTTCGAGCTGGCGCGTGTAGATGATGGCGTAGCGGGGTATGCTCTGCTTGGCTTGATTGTCCATTTCTGCAAAATTTGCGCCCGAGATTATTTTGCTACTCACCAATATTTTGCTGTAACGGAAGGTGAGGCTGTTGGAGTTTTTCCGGTCTTTAAGTTTATCTGTCTTATAGTGATGGGTCTGGGTGAAGGTCACGGGATATTCAACACCAATACTATGGTGCTCCAGCAAGTGCCTGTTGCTGCAGGGGACACCAAATTCCTGGCCTATGGGCCAAGTCTCATTGTGCACCAGCATGCCGGGCGATAGGCCCAGCCAATAGCTGTGAGACAAGCCAAACCGATCGCTATCTCCCAGCGGGATAGAATATTGCAGATAGCCGCGGAAGGATTTTGTGAGAGGAGAAGTAGGCCCGTCAAGATCCTCTCCATGAGAGAGAGCTGCCTGCCCGCCTATCTGGAATCCTTTGCCCAGGCCGATGTCCAGCCCTGCCGGTGTCTGGCAAACATATTCGGACCCTCTGAGGCGATTGTTCAAGTTAAGAGAGTAGTCCGGCTCGAAATCCAAGCCCGGTACGTATGAATAGCTGGAAGAGATGCCAAAAGAACCGCGAATATCACCCTTTTCCAAAGGCTCGGCACTGCGCATAAAGCCATTGTCCAGATGTGCACAGGCACTCAGCGTCAAAATCGATAACAGAAGCAGATAGATGGGTGCTTTCATGCTTTTCTCAACATGCTTGCGACCAGGATAAGCAAGGACATTATTTTCACCGTTTAACTCCTAATACGTTTTGGAAACATTAAGGCAATAAACACTGCTTATGTAAGGAAAATAACGGCTCGCAATCTGTCAATCAATAATATTGCCATAAACCCGCTGGATATACTAAAAGAAGGCCGGCAATCATTTTGTAATTGACAGCCAGGGCAGATCAAATAAGCTTGAATTAAACTACAAATAAAGCAGGAAAGATAGATGAAAGAATCCAGCGAGCACTCCTTTACCCAGCTTCATTATGAACAGCTAATCGGGCTCTGCGACGTCCAAAACGCTCAGAACTTCCGTAAGCTAAATATGGCTCCCGAGATCGCCAATGCGGTCTTATTGATGCTGCTCAAAGATAGCCCAAGTGCTGACTACAGTGCTTCTATCCAGGAGCAGGCGAAAGCCTTTTATCCCAAGGATGTGGAAGAGGTTTTTGCCTCCTATCAGAAGAAGATCTTTGGGTTCTGTTATAGCAAAACCCAGGATCCGGAGCTCTCGCAAGATATCGCGCAGGAAACCATTCTGCAACTGCTTAGCTCACAAGCTGAGATCAAGAACATTCCGGCCTGGCTGAGCCAGGTATCCCACAACCTCCTGTGCAAGCATTATCAAGCGAAAGCGGGTGACAAGGCACTATATACTGAGCTCTGTAAAGAAGGCGAAATCCTGGAAAGTGCACTGGACGTTGCAGAGCCGATTCTGCTCGATGGCCTGGACCCCAAGAGCCAAAGCTTGCTATTGCAAAGCCCTGAATACAAAGAATATGAAGCCATGCACGCCTTCAAGAATATGGCCGAATATGCCGATTCTTTGCAGGTGAGCCCCAAAGTAGCCCAAAAGAGGAAGGATAAAATAGTCCGGAATCTGAAAGCGAAGATCCTGCTGGCCATGGGCTGGGAAAATACCCCGGACATCCTGGATTATCACCAATATGATGCGATTCTGAGATTCATCCGGGAGATGCTAAAAATCGGCACAGAAAAGCTTGATGACAGAGATGCTAAAAGCTCACGATATCGCGATCCCAAGCTGATTGAACTCATGCGGGAGCTCCCTTCAATTCAGGATTGGGGAATTTCTGCGCTCGGTAAGCACAGATTCAGCATTTGTCTTTTCCACTTGAACCAGGAAAACAAACCGGTGGGGGTTAGCTTTGTCATTCATCTGGATGAAAGAAATCACCTGAGCATTGAAGATTACAAAAGAAACAAAGTTTACGGCTCCTTCGTGTTGCCGGCTAACACACGGATACCCACAGAGATGGGAATGGTGCTGTGGAGCTTTGAAGAAGTAATGGCTCGCATAAAGCAATAAACTTTTGGGTTCCGTCATCTCAAATTTCCCATTTCGGACACTATGCTTATAGAACCAATGAATAAGGAGTGTCAAAATGAGAAATATGAAGCTGCTTGAGATCCTGGGAATCTGGGTGTCCACGCCGTATAGCCCGATTCCAAGGGGATCTGCATTATGACTAAGCGAAAATCATTTGCTATGCCTGCTGATAAGGCCAATATCCTCGTTTACAATGTCAAAGGTCAGGTGGTGCGGGGAATGGGAACAAAGCCCCATAAGACCGTGGCCAATATTCCCCATTGGGATGGTAACGACAACAGTGATAAGCCCGTAAGTAACGGCAACGGGGTTGATCGCATCAATACCGGACCTGAGCTGCACGCCCGGAAGATCTTGATGATAAAATAGCCAAAGCACAGGGGAGAGCGAATGTGCTACTCCACCATAAAACATTGAGGAGATATGAAAACACGATTCCTTCTGATCCTATTGTCCATAACCCTATCTGCTTTTGCTCTGGGGATTACGCATAACTCAAGATATTGTCGTCCTGCGCAGTGCAAGATGACAAAATCTACATTGAGGTACATGGCAAGGCTATTTGTCATCGTGTTCATTGTGTTGATATTCAGCATCTTGAGTGCAACTGATTCTTGCCCTCGCGAGCTGAAAACATACAGCTTTGAAAACACTATGCAGAGCGTAATTTATTGGAAGTGTTTTCCTGTGTTGGATACAGCAGCTTTCACACCGGTAACGGCCTGTAATGAACTGGGCTACATGTTTCAGGATTATATGGTATTCGATCCCCTTCAACAGATTAAAACTATCCGTTGGAGCTATGCTGGCTATGATGGTCAAATGCTTTACTTTCCCGCATCTGTTTGGATTAATGACGATCATCAGGCTATCTCTCCCCAAGGTTTCAAGCTTCAGTTCTGGCCCCATAAACAGCCAGATGATCTCACCATCAGCGGCTTTCGCGCTGATCCTGTTACTGTGCCAGTCGCGCTCTGCGTGGATGTGAATGGCGCTTATTTTTCGAATTGGGTGGGTTACTTTCTGCCCCAGACCCAAAGTGTAGATGTTGCCCTATCAAAGCTTATTCCCGATAGAGGTGGCGCCAGCTATCTGGATTATATCTACAGCATCAAAGCTCAGACCTGGAGCACCAGCCGGGAAGATAGAAGTCTGGGTAGCAGATGGATCGTGGACCCTTCCCGATTTACTTTGTCGGAGGA